>JACPQF010000003.1 GCA_016190625.1 Chloroflexota bacterium
GATAGACTATGCGCACGTCGTCGTAACCCGAGGCGATTTCCCTCAAGGCCAGGCAGATATCCTCCAGCGGCTTGCCGAAGGACTCGCGCCGGTGAGCGGTGACCAGAATCAGACGGGGCGAGGCCTGGCCAGCACGAAGGAGACCGCCGTTATGGAGACCCAGAGACCGAAACAACGCCACGATATCATCCGTGGGCTCCCGATCGGCGACCATGTGCAGGGCATCGACTACCGTATTGCCGGTGACCACGATGCTGGCATCGCTGACGCCTTCGCTCAGCAGGTTCTGGCGAGAGATCTCCGTGGGCGCAAAGTGAAGATCGCAGAAGGCGTCCACCAGCTTTCGGTTGACCTCTTCGGGAAAGGGATGGAATCTGTTCCCGGTCCGCAGCCCCGCCTCGACGTGTCCGACCTTGATGCGATGATAAAAGGCGACCAGAGCGGCGCAGGTCGCGGTCGTCGTATCACCCTGAACCAGCACCCAGTCCGGCTGTTCGTTCAACATGACCGGCTCGAGGCTGGTCAGAGCGTTGGCCGTGAGTTGCGTCAGCGACTGGTTCGGCTGCATGATATTGAGGTCATAGTCAGGGCGAATATCGAAGAGCCGAAGCACCTGATCGAGCATCTCCCGATGCTGCGCCGTCACGCACACTCTGGTGACAAAGCGATCCGGCATCGCCTGCAAGGCCTTGACTACCGACGCCATCTTGATCGCCTCGGGTCTCGTGCCGAAGACGCAAAGAACTTTCAACCGTTGGAGCCTAATACGATTTCATCACGAACGGAGGCTACCTGAGCGTGGGAAGAACACCCTGCCTGCGAGGCGGACCCTCGCAACCCGGTCTCTTGGCGATGGAATGGCCCGGAGGACACGCTACCGCCCTTTCGACGCTTCCGACCTTTGCGAAAACCTCTACCCAGAATGGTTGGACATGATTTGGATTTCCGGCAAGCACGAGTCAACTGTTCCACGCGAGCCTTGCGCCGGATCACCGGAGCGGCGTGATAATAGCATATATGATTTCGGATTGCAACTTCCCCCCGGCAGGCTCCTCGGGCCATGCCACCTAGGCAGCTTCTTGGGAATTCCCTTCGTGCTGCCGCGACGTTTCCTCGGAATACTGCAAGAACAATCCGAAGAGCACGATAGTGAAAAGACGAAATGAAGATTGCCTGTCCTGCCACGAGAGCGAGGCCAGCCGCTTCTCGGCTGCCAGTGTTAGGCTGCTTTGTGCGGCAGCACCGTCAGAGGCTCCTCGGGAGTGATGGCGAATTCAAGGCCGAGGATTCCCGCAAGGCGGAATAGCGTATCGACGGTGGGCAACCGATCGCCAGTCTCAAGGCCCCGGCTAGTCATAGTCTCTCGAGCTACCTCAATAGAAGGAAGGTAGGATATCCGACGGACGTTTCCTTGCCCAATCGCCTGCTTGTGTATTTTGACGTTTTGGTGTATGATATCGCTAGTGGTTCTTTCCGCAGATCGCTTGGTCAGCAACGCTGGCTCTGTACCCCTCCGGTCCAGATTCCCGCTTTGTGGTGTCCGCGCTAACGGATTGGTCCAAAATATCTAATTTACAGGAGTCAGCGTAAAATCATGGAAGACAAAACCCTTACCTGTCGCGACTGTGGCAACGAGTTCGTGTTCACGGCGAGCGAGCAGGAGTTCTTCGCTCAGAAGGGCTTCACCAACGAGCCAGGCCGCTGTCCCGAGTGCCGGGCAGCCCGCAAGGCGACCAGCCGCGGCGGGTACAGCAGCGACAGAGGTGGCAGCTACAGCAGCGGCGGCTACAGCCGCCAGCGGGAGATGTTCCCGGCGGTATGCGCTCAGTGCGGGAAGGAGACCCAGGTTCCCTTCCAGCCCCGGAATGACCGGCCGGTCTATTGCTCCGAATGCTATTCCTCCCAGCGCCCCAGCAGTGGTGGCTACGGCGGAGGCAGGTCGAGCGGTGGCGGACGCGGTCGCTGGTAAGCCAGGAAACCAAGCGCCTAATTAGCAGACAAGCGGGGCGGTGATTCTCACTGCCCCGTTTCCTATTCCTCGCCCCGATCACCGAAAACCGGGCAGAAGCTGGATTCGCTCGGCGACCGGCTGATGTACCGCCTTGCCTACCGGAATTTCGGCACCCACGAGTCTCTGGTGGTGAACCATTCGGAACGTGGGAACGAACAGGAAGACATCGAGAGTCGGCGTCCGCTGGTACGAGCTGCGGGTATCCGGCACCAGCCTGAGCGCGTACCAGCAGGGCACCTACTCGCCCGATTCGAGCTATCGCTGGATGGGAAGCATCGCCATGGACAAGGTGGGCGACATCGACCTGGGCTATACGCATCGAGCGACAGCCTTTTCCCGTCCATCCGGTATACCGGTCGGGTGCCGGCCGACACACTCGGCACGATGGAGAGCGAGAAGTCCATCATCGCTGGCGCCGGCGCCCAGATGTCCGGCCTCGACCGCTGGGGTGACTACAGCTCGATGAGCGTGCACCCGGTGGACGACTGCACGTTTTGGTACACGAACGAGTACCTGAAAGCGAGCGCGCGCCTTCAACTGAAGCACGCGCATCGCCTCCTTCAAGTTCCCCGGCTGCCAATAGGGCTTCGAAATGCTAATCGGGCAGGAGGGGACGTCACGGTCCCCGTCCTCCCACACCACCGGACGTACTCATCGTATCCGGCGGTTTCCTCTAGCGGTTCAACGCAGCATACCTCTCGGTGAGGGTTGCGAGGCCCTGCTCTTTGAACCAAGCGTTTGGCATGGCCTCAGCCGCCTGTGAGCTTCCTGCCATCCGCCACCAGCCTTTTCCCGATAGCGCCAGTAGCCAGGCCCGCCATTCCGGCACACCCCTGCTCTGGAGAAAATCGGCAATCGGCTTCGCACGCTTACGCTGCTTCAACCGCACGCATCGCAGTCGCCGCCTGACCCACTGGTCTAGCTCCTTTAGATGGGTCTTGCATTCCGCATAGCGGAAGTATGTCACCCATCCCGTTAGGAACTCGTTGAGCTCGTGTACCATCTGCTCAGACGCTACGCCTCGGCTGTGTCGGGGAAGAACGTGAAACGGCTCCGCCGGCAGGGGATCGTTCCGGCTAACATATACGGCCGTAATCAGTCCTCGATGTCACTACAACTGAACAGCTTGGTGTTGCAGAAACTGTTGGCCCGCGGCGGGAAAGATGCCATTCTAGCGCTGAAGGTAGGAGACAAGCCTGTAGTCCAAGCCCTGATCAAACAGGTGCAACGCAGCCTATTTGATCCAGCATCAGCTCGCAGACGTTCGCCGGAACCTCTCGCACCAGCTCTATGACTTCCTGCCCACGCTGGAGAACTATCCACGCCAAGGCGAGCCGCGAGCCTACGACCTTGCCGCTGAATTGGTCGCCCACAAGGATGCCGAGCTAACGGAACAAGATATCGTCGACTTCCTTCGTGCCTACCAGCGAGTCTCGCCCCTAACCATGAGCGAGCTCTGGGCACTGCCGCTGCTTCTCCGTCTTGCTCTCGGCGGGAGCTTGAGCTACCTTTCCGCCCAGATCGACGAGCAACAACACGAGTACGAGTGGGCCGACTTCTGGGCCAACCGAATGCTCGTCGCGGCCCGTCGAGCTCCGGATCGCCTCCTCTTTATCCTCGCCGAACTGGCCCGCGAGCATCCGAATCCCTCTACGGTCTTCGCAGACCGTTTGATCAGCCAGCTTCAGGGCGAGTCGATCGCGCTAGTCCCGGTCTTAGCTTGGCTGGAGTTGCAGTGGGGCCAACCGGTGTTCGAGGCTATCGAGAGAGAAGAACTCCGACATAGCGCCGATCAATTGACGATCGCCAACGGGATCGGTAGCTTACGTTTGCTCGCGCGGCTGGACTGGAGCGATGTTTTCGAGCAAGTCAGCCTCGTCGATGAGGTTTTGCGGACCGAGGCGGCTGATATCTACCGCCAGATGGACTTTGGCACGCGCGATCGCCGCCGCCCGCCGACACTCAGCTACCGCATGGTACGGCCCGGCGTTTGGTCGGCACCCTCGCTCATCCATTGAATCGGCCACGCCTATCGCTCGATGGGCGGCAGGTCATCGGTGGCTACACGACAATCCAGCCCCGGGCAAGCGCGAGCTTGCTGAGCGCTACCGCTACTCGCTTCGCCCGGATTTTCACTGATTCGATCGGCGTCGACCCTTACTCACACGTTGTCTCTGACCTCTATCAGGATTTGGCAGGCGAGGGCAGCTACTACGGGAAGGGAATCTACGATGTAGCGACCTTTCACTGTGTGCTAGGGAGCCGCTTCCCTCCATCGACGCTCCTCAGTCACGACCTAATCGAGGGCGCCTATGTCCGCGTAGGGATAGCGACCGATATCGAGCTCCTTGACGCCTTTCCCAGCAGTTATCTCGCCCACACCCCGCGCCAGCATCGGTGGGTCCGCGGCGATTGGCAGATTTCTGCCTGGTGCGGTGGCCTTGTGCCTTCGGTAACTGGACAGTGGACACCCAACCCGCTAGGAACGCTCAACCGCTGGAAAGTTCTCGACAATCTCCGCCGCAGCCTAATTCCAAGCAGCAGCGTCGCGCTGCTCGTGGCCGGCTGGTTTGCTCTCCCGAGCGCGGCGGTGTTGGTGAGTTGCCTCGTCGGCCTCAGCCCACTGCTCTCTTCGACGCTGCGCCTCATAGCCTGGGTTCCGAGACAGCCGCGCGCCGTCCTTACTTCGAAGCAAGCCTGGCGTGAGCAGGGAATTGCCTGGCTGCGGGCCCTGATCGGCGTGGCGCTCTTGCCCCATCAGTCTGCAGTGATGCTCGACGCCATAGCGCGCACCGTTTTCCGAAGCTGCGTCTCGCGGCGCCACCTTCTCGAGTGGCGAACCTATAAAGCGGCGAGCCGGGGATCGCGATCCGGAGATGTCCGGCTTATGGGGCAACAGGCACTGGTCAGCCTTGCTTCAATCGGAATAGGATCGACTCTCTTTATCGCCGTCTCGGCCACGTTACCCGCGGCGGCACCGTATCTGCTGGCATGGCTGGTCTCGCCGGCGGTGCACGAACACCAGAGGCAGTCGAGCGCTATAGAGTGGAGCCCTACGTCGTGGCGGCCGATGTCTACTCGCTCGAAGGCCATGCCGGCCAGGGGGATTGGAACTGGTACACAGGTTCGTCAGGCTGGATGTACAGGGTGTGGCTGGAAGAGGTGTTCTGGATCAACCTCCGTGGCAACGAGCTCCAGCTCGATCCGGTGATCCCCATGGATTGGCCGGGCCTCACGCTCCGTTGCAGGTTCGGGAGCGCGCGCTACAAGATCCTCGTCGAGAACCCAGACCTCGTCGGTCGAGGCGTGGCATGGGTCGAGGTCGACAGCCAGCGCCAGCCCGGGCGGGCGGTTACATTGGGAGACGATGGAGATAACCACACCATCGTAGTCAGGCTCGGACTCATGATGACGGTGTGACACCCTGATTTCGATAGTGGAACAATTACTAAGAGCACAGTGCCGAGCTTGCCCGTCTCACCATTTCAGGAAGTCTGTGCCCGGAAGTGTGGATCAGGCGCGCGTGGCAGACCCTGTTGCTGATCCACTGGGATCCGAACTACGAGCCTAGCTAGATGATGCCCAGCGCCCGTCCGCGCAGCGCAGCCTGGGTCCGGTCGCGCGTGCCAAGCTTCTGCAAGACCGTGGTCACGTAGTTCTTGATAGTTCCCTCGGTCAGGTGCAGCCGCAGCCCGATCTCGCGGTTGGTCAGCCCCTCGGCCAGCAGTTGCAAGACGGCAAGCTCGCGCTCTGACAGCGTCTCGGCCAATCCGGCATCCGGCGTGCGCGCCGGCGGCGCCAGACGGCCAAACTCGGCGACTACCTTTCGCGCCACGGCTGGATCCAGGTGGGCTCCACCGCTGGCGACCGTGCGCACTGCGTGTGCCAACTCGTGCCCTGAGATGTCCTTCAGCACATAACCGAGCGCACCGGCGCGCAGCCCCTCGAACACCAACGCATCGTCGCTGAAGGTGGTCAGGATGAGCACCCGCACGTCCGGCCATCCGCTACGGAGCCGGCGTGTGGCCTCGACGCCATCCATACCCGGCATGCGGATATCCATCAGCACGACATCCGGCTGATGGGTGTTGTAGGCTTCGAGCGCCTCCTGCCCTTCGCCAGCTTCAGCCACGATCACAAATCCGCCTTCAAGCTCCAGGAGCGTCCTCAGCCCCTCGCGCATCAGGCGCTGGTCGTCGACGATGAGTAGTCGGATCGGTGCGGTCAACGGCGGCCCCCTTTGTCCTGCAGGGGCACGCTGACCTGCACTTGCGCCCCTCCGCCGGGGCGCTCGGCCAGAGTCAACTCTCCCCCTAGCTCCCGAACGCGTTCGTGTAGCCCCCGCAACCCGAAGCCGCTAGATGCCTCAGCCGACCCCGGCTCCCACCCACGCCCATCGTCGCTGGCGGTTATCGTCAGCCGCTCGTCTGTTGCCGTCAGCATCAGCCAAACATGATGAGCGGCGGCATGGCGCTGCACGTTGGTCAGCGCCTCCTGCGCAGCACGAAAGAGGGCCAGGCGCTGTTCCGCCGGGATGATAGGAACGGCCGCCGGCAGTGTCAGGTGTACCGCCAATCCGGTGCTGTCCTCGAATGCTATTACCATCCGTCGAAGAGCTTCATCAAGAGGGATTTCGCCCACCTCGTCCCGTACGCCACGCAGAGCGCTGACCGTCTGGCGCAACTCGGCCAATCCCTCTTTCATCTGCTGGCGCACCGTCCCAACTATGCCAGCGGCCCGCTCCGGGACGGTCGGGATCAGGCGCTGGGCGCCCTCCAGTTGGACCACGGCCACCGTCAGCCGGTGTCCGATCGAATCGTGCACCTCGCGCGCTAGTCGGTTCCGCTCCTCGGCGACGGCCAGGTCACGCACTTGCTCCTTCGCCTCTTTCAGCTTGTCCACCAACTGCTCGTTGTGCCGCCGCGCTACCTCGGTGTCGCGCCAGGCCTGGCCGAAGGCGCCGACCAGCAGAAAGATGACCGCGTTGAAGGCGAGCGGGACGACGGCCTGGCCTCGTAGTCCACTGTGGAAAACGGTGGCCGCACTCGTGATAATTATCAGGACCATTATCCACAAGACGGAGGACCGCTCCGGCAGGACCGTCACCGCCTGCATCCCGACGATGAACAGCAGGAAATTCTGGCTATCGTAGCTCCGCGTCGGCAAGGCCAACAGGATCATTACAGCAATGGTCTGCGTCACGAAGTAGAACCAGCCCCATTGTTCGATGCGTTGAGTGCGGTAGACGATTGTGTAAAGGACACCGAAGGCACTGCAGACCGCCACAACCAGAAATTGGATGGCTATTCCGTCAATAGCAGCCAGACTGAGGCCACCCATTACTATGACGACGGCGTAGAAAGAGACATCAAGCCATAGAGGCGGGCGAGCCCGAATCAACGTATCGGTCCTCCTGACCCCACGGTTGTGCCGGGCACTATGCCAGGCGCCAGTACTTCGACTGCGCTTATTGTACTCCATCATGCTTCCCCCGTCACCTTCCAAAGGCTTCCCGGCCGTCGCGCCCAAGGCGGCCGGGTGGGCCAATCTTCCTACCTATCTAAGAAAGGGTCATTTGCCGTGCCGCCGTCACCGGGGTCCGGACAGCTTCCCCTGCCATCCGCCGGGACATGAGCGCTACGACGATCAGTCCAACGAGCCCGGCTATACATAGGTAGGCGAAGGCATCGCCGATCACAGGGTAGAGCGTCCAAACGCTCTGGGTTGGCACGACTGCCACCAAGGTTGACTGGTTGGTCGTGAGCGAGTCGGCGCTGGCAATCACGCGGCCTTCAGGATCGACGGCGATCTGCAACCCCTGACGAGCTGGACGTACCATGCTCACGCCATTCTCAATCGCTCGGAAGGCGGCGTTCTGCGCGTGGGGTTTTCCTACCGGCCCCCAGTCGCTGGCGGGAGCTAAGAGCATTCCGGCTCCAGCCCGTCCAGTCTGACGCAGCAGCGCCGGGAAGTCTAAGTCGAAGCAGATTGCCGACGCCAGTCGACCGACCGGAGTATCGGCTATGGCGATGATACCCGGGCCCGGCGCGAACAGCGTGGCGTCGCCAAGCGGGTGAACGGTCTTGAAGTAATCTTGGATGACCCTGCCACTCGGGTCGATCAAAACGGCCCGGTTCTCGCCGAAGGGGAACTGGTCGGTGCGTCGAACTACGACGAGACCCATTTGCAGATAGATTCCTTCTTCGCGAGCCAACCTGCCGGCTCGATCCAGCACCTCCGGCTCATCCTCCTTGAGAATGACGGCGGCGCCCTCCGCCCAACTGACGATCGTGGCACCGGCACGGGCTTCTCGCTGGCTGCGCGCCAACAGATCATCCAGTCGGTCCATGATGCTCGGCTTAGCAGCCGCGCGCTCTGCATCAGTAGCTTTAGCCAGGTTGTCGACGCTGACGCCTACCTGTCGGGTCTCGTCGGGAGCTAGTGCGGCAACGCGGACGGTTGTGCCGCTTGTCTGGTTGAAGGCCAGTCGGGCGCTGCCGAAGAGCAGGACGAGCGCGAGAACGGTGCCGAACAGCATGGCGCTCCGGCGCGATTTCCGTTCGTCGAGGCCATGCTCCCAGACGGCATTGGCGATCGATGCGCCCCAGGCGATCAGGAACGTCAGACCCCAGATGCCGGTGAGCGATACTAATTGGACCAGCGGCAGAATCCCATACTGCGAGTAGGCAGGGGCAGCCCAGGTGCCATAAGGACTGAGGATTGATAAACCCAGGCTGGCCGTGGTCACGGCAGCGGGGAAGATAAGCGTAGAGGCTAGCCCGGTTAAACGAGGCGCCAGCAGCCGATCGACCAAATAGGGCAGGCCGTAGGCCAGGCCAAAGATCCCGCCAACCATGTAGGATAGCGGTCCCTCGACGATACCCCGGGCGGCGACATTCACAGCCGTTATGCTAGCGAGCATGACCAATGGCAACCCGATGAAGGCTCGCTGGGCGCGGGCGAAACGCATCAGAAAGATAGGCGCCAGCCAGGCAGCAATGAACAACTCCGTCTGCAGAGCGGTGAACGGCAGCAACGCTGCTCCAAGGATCAGCCAGAGCCAAGACAAACGATCAATGGGTCGCGTCATCTTCGGTGTTGCGGACATAGTCAATCTCCTTCTTGATCTTATTTGGTGTGCAGCAGCCGCAGAGAGCGGCGAGCAGGAAGGGCAAGGCCCGTCTCTCAGGACTGTGGCACGCCGTACGTTACCTTCCTGATTTTCAGTATAGTGACATGACGGTCACCCATATCAGTGCCAGAGGTCACCTTCTTGGTCACGATTCACGAGGGTTTTCCGGCAGGTTTCTGCACTAGTCCCGCGGCCATACGCCTTGAAGCCCGGTGGCGGGTGGTTGACATACCTAGCACTGCCATGTATAATGGTGCTAGGTATAGTCGGACGCGAGCTCATTCGCGCAGCGCGAGGGGGTGAAATCATGGAGATCAACAAGGACCTGATAGCTGCTTCATCGACCCCAATCGTCCTGGCGATCCTGGCCGCAGAAGACAGCTACGGCTACGCCATCCTCCAGCGAGTCCAGGAGTTGTCCGGAGGGAGCATGGAGTGGACGGACGGGATGCTCTACCCTGTTCTGCATCGGCTCGAGCGGCTCGGTCACATCGAGGCACGGTGGGAAGTTGCGGAGAGCGGTCGCCGTCGCAAGTATTACCGGATCACGTCTCGGGGCCGGGCTCAACTCGCCGCGGAGCGCAGGCAGTGGGAAGCGGTGGACGCTACGCTGCGGGGGATCTGGAAGGCGCTCTCCCTTTCCGTTTCGGCCAGCCACCCGGCGGCCGCGACTCTGGCAAAGGGAGGCTGAGCGATGACGGCTTCAGGTGACGCGCTAGAGCAGCAGATTGACCGATGGCGGGACTTCCTCCGCCGCCGGCAGGCGATCCACTCCGTGGATGTAGCTGAGCTGGAAGACCACCTGCGCGAGCAGATAGCAGTACTGGTCGACGCGGGACTTGCTCCCGATGAAGCGTTCCTGGTGGCGGTGAAGCGCATGGGCAACCTCGACGCCCTCTCGCGGGAGTTCGCGCGCGAGCACTCGGACCGCCTCTGGAAGCAGCTCGTGGTGTCCCCAACCGACACCGCGCCGCCGCAGGTGGTAGCGCGAACGGACGCCATCGCCGTCTTCTGTCTCGCGGTGGCGGCGGCGGTGCTCGTCAAAGTGCCGGCGCTCTTCGGGATTCCGATGGATGACCCGTACGCCGGCTTCTACGTCCGCAACGCGAGTTTCTTCGTGCTACCTCTCCTGACC
>JACPQF010000068.1 GCA_016190625.1 Chloroflexota bacterium
AAGGGCGCCGGCGCCGCCCTGTCGCCGGCCAACCGGCTGCGGCGCAGCACCGCCTCCACCCGGGCCAGCAGCTCCTCGGCTCCGAACGGCTTGGTGATGTAGTCGTCGGCCCCCAGCTCGAGCCCGATGAGCTTGTCCACATCCTCGTCGCGGGCCGTCAGCATGATTATGGGCACGTTGGAGCCGCGGCGCACGGTCTTACACACCTCCAGGCCGTCGACTTCGGGCAGATTGAGGTCGAGGATGATGAGATCGGGCTTCTCCCGCCGGTTCATGTCGAGGGCTTTTTCGCCATCGCCCGCCGTAACCACGCGGTAGCCGTCTTTTTCCAGGTAGAGCCTTACTATTTCGACGATCTTCGGCTCGTCGTCAACCACTAGGATCTTCTTACCTGGCATTCCCCTGTCCTCTCGCAAAACGCTGGCCTCAGCGCCTTCGTTCCTCATCACTTCAGTCATATTTTACCACAGCCTCTGCCCACGCGCAGATAGCATGCCAAAAGGCAAGCAAGACAAAAAGGCAGGAGCCGGTCGTGACCCCTGCCGAACTGAGGTGGGAGAGAAGAAAGTGGAGACTCATTCATCGACTGCCCATCATCTCCTGATCCACCCCTATGTTAACAGCCGAGTATGAAGGACTTGTGAAGAAGATGTGCTGTTTGGATTCGAGTTGACAGGCTTCTCTGCCAAAGTTACAATGATCTTAGGAGGCGCTTGCCACCAGTGGCTAGGGCGCCAAGAAAGCGAAGGGACAAATAACATGCAACAGCCGGAGATCACCATCTACACCACACCGACCTGACCATACTGCCATATGGCGATGGATTACTTCCGTGAGAAGGGCCTAGCATACAGAGAAATCGACGTTGCCGAGAACAGGGAAGCCGCCGTGGAAATGGTCAACAAATCCAGGCAATCTGGCGTGCCCGTCATCGAAATCCGGGGGAATATCGTGGTCGGCTTCAACAGGAAGCGGATCGAGGAGCTGCTGGCTGCATGAAAGCGCCTATAGAGGCGTCCAGGACCCGAAAAAGCTGTTGATTCGCAGTAGCCAGTTCTCGATGATGGCGACTCCCATGAGGATGAGGAAAACGCCGCTGACCACCGAGATGGCGCGCATATGGCGGCTCATTAGCCGCAGGTAAGGCCTGATCCGGCCGAGGGCCAGACCTGTCGCCAAGAAGGGAAGACCGAGGCCAAGGGAGTAGAAGAACAGCAGGTAAGCTCCTTGGCCGACCGTCTGCGTGGTGCTGGCCACGAAGAGTATGGCGGAGAGAATGTAGCCTACGCAGGGAGTCCAACCGATGGCGAAGATGCTTCCCACCAGAAAAGAGGCGAGATAACCCCACCGCCGGTCCGGCACGAAGTCGAACCGCTTCTCGTGGTAGAGAAACGGAATCTTCAGCACCCCGGCCATGCTCAGACCGAAGACGATGAGTATCACGCCGCCAATTTTGCGGAGCTCAGCCAGGTGGTCATAGAAGAGGTAGCCGATGAGGCCCACCGAGGCGCCGAGCGCGACGAAGACCGCCGCAAAGCCAAGCACGAAGCTGAGCGCGTGCAAGAAGGCCGCCGGACGAGCCTGCGCCGTGTCGAGATCGCTCACCGACGAGCCGGTCAGGTATCCCACGTAGGCCGGGACCAAAGGCAGCACGCACGGCGATACGAAAGATAGCAGTCCAGCAAAGAAGGCGATAAAGAGATTTAGGTTTTCTGGCTCCAAAAAGACCTCGTCCCGCGGAAACCGGATGAGGGGCCAACTGCCCCCTTAGTGTCTCATTCAGGCAGGGCCGCTGGTAGTCGCCGGCACGTAGCTCGGTGCCTTCTGCCTCCCGCCATCGTGGTCGGTCCAAAGGGTCACGGCTGGCAGGGAGACCTGCCGCTTCGTTTCGACGCCTCCGCAGCAGGGACAAGCGACCTTGTCCTTGGCGGAAAAGCGAACCAGCTTCTCAAACGTCGAGCCGCAGTCCTTACACTTGTAATCGTACACAGGCATGGCCAACCTCCTCTAGCACTGGTTTTGCTCTGGCGCTTTCCCCACTTCGTCGATGATCTCTACTTTTCTGGCCTACATCCAACGCGCCAGTTTGACAGGTAGAATCTCCGGAAGGCGGAGAGCCGAGAGAGAACTCTATATAGATGTATACCTCGTTCCTCGCCAAATGTCAATCCCGAATTTTGTGGTATAATTGGGCCGCAAGTAAGTTCGGATGGAGGAGTCAGTGGCTATGGCGGACCAAACCCTCAATAGCTCTCAAGGCAGCGAGCTTTACGATGTCGTGATTTTGGGCGGGGGGCCCGGTGGCCTGACCGCAGCCCTTTACACCGCCCGGTCCAGGCTTAAAACCCTGGTCGTCGAGAAAGGCATTCCCGGTGGCCAGGCGGCGACGACATTCCATGTCGAGAACTACCCCGGCTTCCCCGATGGAGTCTCGGGCATGGAGATCAGCCAGCTTATGGAGCGGCACGCCACTCGCTTTGGCGCCGAGATTACCTACGACGAGATAGTCGGTTTAGAGGATTACGACCAGAAGGTTAAAGTGGTAAGAGGAGGCGAGGCCTCCTACAGGGCACGAGCCCTGATCATCGCCACCGGGGCGGAGCAGTCTAAGCTGGGCGTCCCCGGCGAGGAGTTCTACCGGGGGAGAGGCGTATCCTACTGCGCCACCTGTGACGGCGCTTTCTTCCGCGACAAGGTCGTGGCGGTCATCGGCGGCGGCGATTCGGCGGTTGAAGAAGGCGATTTCCTCACCCGTTACGCCTCTAAGGTAATCATTATCCACCGACGGGACGCGCTCAGAGCGGCGAAGGTCATTCAAGAGCGGGCCCTTGCCAACCCCAAGATCGAGTTTTGCTGGAACTCGACAGTGCAGGAGATAAGAGGGGACGACTTCGTCAAGAGCCTGATGCTGCGGAACGTCAAGACCGCGGTCCAATCGCACCTGCCCGCCGAGGGAGTCTTCGTCTACGTCGGCCTCAAGCCAAATTCGGAGTTTCTCAAAGGCATCATCCAGCTCGACGCGGGTGGCTACGTGATCGCCAACGAGGAAATGGAGACTAACGTGGCGGGAATCTTCGCTATCGGGGACGTAACGAAGAAGTCGCTGCGCCAGATCATTACTGCCGCTGGCGACGGCGCCGTCGCCGCCATGGCTGCCGACCGGTATCTGCACGAGTAAGTCTTCATCGGACACCCGAATCTTTGTGGCACCCGTAGGGGCGAACGGCCGTTCGCCCCTACCGCGAAGGAGCCCTCACCGCTATCCTTGGTCTGACAACAATCGTAGGGGCGAACGTCCGTTCGCCCCTACCGCGAAGGAACCCTTACCACAATCCTTGGTCTGATAACGATCGTAGGGGCGAACGTCCGTTCGCCCCTACAGTGAAGCACATCGTTGGCGTTGGCGGAGGAGAAATTGATGTTGAAACGCTGGGGAATCTTCTACGGCTGGGCCATCGTGTTCGCCGCCGCCGCTATGGGCTTCGGCTCGACCGGGGCTCGTTTCTCCTTCGCCGCCTTCTTGCGACCCATGACTGAGGAATTCCGGTGGGACCGGGCTTCCCTCGTCGGCGCCGCCTCGCTGAATCTGCTCCTCGCCGGTCTCCTTCGACCCCTTGGCGGCTGGCTGGTCGACCGCTATGGCCCCAAGCTGCTCGCCATCTGGGGCGTCTCCGTGAGCGCCTTGGTCATGTTGCTCTTCTCCTTCACGACCCAGCTCTGGCAGGCCTACGCCCTGTTCTTGGTTCTATCTGTCGGCTACGTGGCCGGCCCGGTTGTCACGCCCAAGCTAGTGGGAAGCTGGTTCATTCGCCGTCGTGGCCTCGCCCTATCGGTAGCGGCCTCCGGCATCGCTCTCGGCGAGCTGGTGGTCACGCCCCTGGCCATGTGGATGCTCGTGGTAAGCAACTGGCAGAATTCCTATCGCCTGCTCTCGGTCATGCTGTTCTTCATCATTCTTCCCATAACCCTGTTCTTTCTCAAGAACTCGCCCGGGGAGAAGGGAACTTATCCGGACGGGGACTTGCCCGGTAGCGTCGCCGCCGCGGCCGCCGCCGCCGCCGTGGCCAGAGACGGCAACGCGACCCTCGGCGAGGCTCTGCGCTCGCCCACCTTCTGGAAGCTAGGCCTTGGCTTTTTCGTCTGCGGCTTCACCATGAGCTTCGCCAACACTCACTTCATCGCCTTTGCCACCGATATGAAGCTCGACCCCATGATCGCGTCCACCGCCCTCGGGCTCGTCGGCGGCTTCAGCATCATCGGCACGGTCAGCCTCGGCCATCTCTCCGACCGATTGGGACCCGGGAAGCTATTGGCCATAGTCTACTTCTTGCGGGGGACGGCCTTCGCCATCCTCCTAACGGTTGATAGTCCGCCGACCCTCTACCTGGCTTCCTTCGTCCTCGGCCTCTCTTGGACCGCCACCGTCCCCTTGACCACGTCCGTAGCCACCAACTTATGGGGGTTGGGATCGATCGGCGTCATCTTCGGCAGCCTCTACACCGTAATGCCCCTTGGCTCCGCGCTCGGCGCTACCCTCGACGCCTGGATTTTCGATACCCAGCGTAATTACCAGTTGGCGCTGTGGCTTAACGTGTTCGCGGGACTTATCGCTAGCGCGGCGATAGCCACGATTAGGGGGGGAAAAGGTGAGGAGCTGAAAAGAGTAAAGGAGAAGGCGGCCTTCCGCCTCTAATAGACCGGCGGGCTGTTGTTGCTAATCCGTATGTCCCCGGCGCCTGTGCTGAGACCCAGCTTGGCCGTGCCGCCGTTGGCTACGCCCTGAATCCGTGAGCTCCCTGGCCGGTCTTGCGTGTCCATTTGGAGACGATCGTCGACCGTGACCTTTCCCGAGCTGGTTCTGGCATCCAGCCTGAAAGCGCTTTCTTTGCCTACGTATATAGTAATGTTTCCCGCTGCTATCTGGATACTGCTCTCACCGCTGGCAGGCAACTGGCCCGAGAAGGTCGCGCCGCCGGTGCCGCTTATCTTCAGCGAACTGGCCGTGGCTCGCGAGATGTTTACGCTTCCCTTGCCCGTCTTCAGGTCCAGCCCGCCCTGCACGTCCGCCAGGCTCAGATCGCCTGATTCGGTGGCGGCCTGAAAACGGGCGGCGTTGACCCGGCGAAAGGACATGGCCCCATTTCTCGCCGTGGCCGTGAGCGATTCTTCGGCGGTCGTGTCGCTCATGGCGATCCTGCCTGCGTTTGCCTCGACTACCACGGTCTTTCCTCTGGATCGGTCCACGGACACGTTTCCAGCCTGCGATAGCGCTCGCAGGTCGCTTTCCGCGCCGCCATCTTTGATCGAGATATCTTTGCTGCCGGTGGCCTCCAAGGCCGCGCCCGAGACCTTGCTCAGGGTAACCGAACCCTCTCGCGTCTCCACGCGCGCTTGGCCCAGAGAGTTCGCCACCCGGATATCGCCCCTGTCGGTGCGAACGAAAACGTCACCCCGAACGTCATTGAGGTCGACGGCCAGAGATGGACCCTCCAGCTTGACATCCCCCTGCACCCCCTTCAGCGCCACGCTTCCCCGGCCATTGGCCACCGTTACTCCTACTCCTTCGGGCGCCACAATGCGGAAGTCGACCTGCTTATTGGCGGACGGCTTCTTGAGTAGGCCGCCTCCTGTTCTGGAGATGACGTCGATGCCGCCCTTGGTCGGCTTGAACTCCACCGCCACCTTCTCCAGCTCGGCCTTGGCTTGATTCTGATCGCCCCCCTTCGCCTTCCGCGTGAAAATGATGGTGATCTTCTGCCGGTCCTCCTCTTTTTCCGCCCGGGCGAAGCTAACGCTGCCGTTGAGATCCACGAACCGGAGGGTTGCCGGGCCGTCCAAGGCAAAGGACTCCGTTCTCCCTTCCACCGCTTGAGTCTCTCCACCGATGTCCTCCCCAAGGAGCTTCCCCAATTGGGGGAGGCCCCAAAGCCCGGCGACGACCAGCAAGGCTAAACCGGTCAGCAGGACACCCCGAAATCTGGCCATTTAAGTCCACCTGCCTTCCCGCTACAGTGTCTATGAAGTTCGAGCATAGACCGTTCCACTCTGCGATGGATACGGCATGGTTCAGGGGTAATGTTCGTGGGGATCGCCATCATCGTAGGGGCGAACGGCCGTTCGCCCCTACGGTAACTGAAAGCACATTTATGCCCTTCCCGACCCATCTCTATCGACGCGGACGATGATGCCACAGCCATTTCTCGGCCTCCACCGCCCAGAAGATGGAGTGCGAGACGCCGAGGCAGACCCCGAGCTGGAGGATGTCTAGCGATGTGGTGGAGAAGGTCGCTTGCAGGAGGGGAAGGTAAGTGATCGCCAGTTGGAGGGCGAAGGCAAGCGCCACCCCGCCGGTTAGGTAGGGGTTGGAGAAGAAGCCGACCTTGAAAACCGATTCCCGCTCCGAGCGGATAGCCAACACGTGGAACATCTGGAACGAAGCAAGGGTGAGGAAGACCATCGTGCGAGTGGTCTCGAGCGAATAGTTGGCTAGGCCCCAGACCATCACCGCCAGGCTGCCGGCCGCCATCATCAGGCCAACCCAGATTATATGCTGCCAGAGACCGCGAGCGAATATGCTCTCGTGCGGCGGTCGGGGAGGACGGCGCATCACCCCGGGTTCCGCCGGCTCCACGCCCAGAGCGAGGGCGGGAAGGCCATCGGTGACGAGGTTTATCCACAGTATCTGGATGGCGAGCAAGGGCATGGGCAGGCCGGCGATCACCGCCACAAATACGGTGAGTAGCTCCCCCGAGTTGGTGCTCAGGAGATAGCGAATGAACTTGCGAATGTTGTCATAGATCACCCGCCCCTCTTCGATGGCCGCTACTATGGTAGCGTAGTTATCGTCGGATAGCACCATGTCCGCCGCTTCTTTGGTCACATCGGTCCCTGCGAGACCCATGGCCACGCCGATGTCCGCCCGCCGCAGAGCCGGGGCGTCGTTGATTCCATCGCCGGTCATGGCCACGATCTGACCTTTGCTTTGCAGCGCGCTGACCAGTCGCAGCTTGTGCTCCGGCGAGGTCCGGGCATACACCCCCACGCGCTCGGCCACGGAAGGAAACTGCTCGTCGGCAATCCGGTCCAGATCAGCTCCGGTAAGAGCCATCTCGCCGTCTTGCTGCCAGCCCAGCTCGCGTGCCACCGCCACGGCCGTAAGCCTGTGGTCCCCCGTCACCATTACGGTGCGTACTCCCGCCTGCTGGGCGAGCCGCAGGGCAGCCTTCACCTCCTCGCGCGGAGGGTCGACCATTCCAGTAGTCGCCACAAACACAAGGTCCTTCTCTGCGGTCTCCTCGGTGGCCTCTACAGTGGGACTTTCGATCTCCCGATAAGCGAGCGCTAGCAGGCGAAGGGCCTGGCTAGCCATGTTCTCGTTGTTCTCGACAATGCGTCGGCGGACGTCCGGCGTGAGAGGAGCGGGCTTGCCTGATTTCAAGAAAAGGCTGCACCGGCTCAGGATCACTTCCGGAGCGCCCTTGGCACATACCAGTCCGGCGCCTTCCGGCATCTGGTGAATGGTAGTCATGCGCTTGCGCACGGAATCAAAGGGTATTTCCTCGACCCGCGGATATTCGAGCCTGAGCGGCTCGGGCTCGAAGCCGGCCTTGGCAGCCAGCACCAACAATGCTCCCTCGGTGGGATCCCCAAGCACATAATGCCGGCCTTTCTCGTTGCGGAGCAGGTGGGCGTCGTTGCACAGCGCGGCTATCCGGGCCAGCGTGGCGATATCGGACCGATCCGTCTCGATCGGTCCGATTATGTCGCCGCGGGGCTCATAGCCAATCCCAGTTACCTCCAGAGTCTGCTCACCGAGCCAGAGACGGCGGACGGTCATTTCGTTCTTGGTAAGCGTACCCGTCTTATCTGAGCAGATCACGGTGGTGGAGCCTAGCGTCTCCACTGCCGGCAAACGGCGCACAATGGCCTGGCGCCGGGCCATTCGCTGCACGCCAATGGTCAGCGCCCCCGTTACCACGGCCGGCAGCGCTTCCGGCACGGCGGCTACCGCCAGGCTGACGCCCCAGAGAAACATGTCTAAAGGGTGCTCTCCCCTGCCCAAGCCGGCAAGCACGACCACGGCGACGATGGCGATGGCGCCCATGCCCAGGCGCCGGCCGATCTCGGCCATGCGCTGCTCGAGAGGTGAATGCCTGCCATCCTCTATCTGGACCAGATGGGCGATCTTGCCAAACTCGCTCTGCATGCCGGTTGCTACCACGACCGCCGCGCCCCGGCCGGCGATGACCGTCGTCCCCGCATAAGCCATGTCGGTGCGCTCCGGCAGCGGCGTCTCCCCGGCGAGTGGCTCGCTCTGCTTCATCACCGGCTCCGACTCGCCGGTGAAGGCCGACTCGTCCACCTTGAGGTTGTAGTCTTCGACGATGCGTCCATCGGCGGGCACGCGGTCGCCCGTTGCCAGGAGGACGATGTCTCCCGTCACCACCTCTCGGGCGAGCACCTTCTGCTCTTGTCCATCCCGTACCACGTCCGCTTCCGGCGCCGCCATTCGCTTGAGCGCCTCCAAAGCGCGGGAGGCACGATATTCCTGAAAGAATCCGAGGAGGGCCGAGAGCACGACGATGGCGAAGATGACGGCGGCGTCCAGGACCTCGCCCAGGAGGGCGGAGACGGCAGTCGCCACGAGCAGAATCACCATGAGAAAGTCCTTGAACTGGTGCAGGAAGAGGACCAAAGGGGACGCCACCGCCTCCCGCCGCAGCTCGTTGGGACCTGTTTCTTGAAGCCGGCGGCTGGCCTCCTCAACAGAAAGGCCGGTGCGCCCCGTTCCCAGGGTGCGGAGCACGTCCTCGACGCTGCGCGCGTGCCATCTATCATTCGAGAACATAGCCGTTTCTCTACCTTTCAAACATGCTGCATCCATCGAGATGAGCGCGCAAGTTGTGTGCCCGTTGGCGTGGAGAGCGGGATAGTTCACCGGCGGGCTTGAAGTTGGAGCACAAGTCAGAGATGTGGTCACCAGGCGTAGAGGCAAATCCTTCGGCGGAAGGATCTGCCTCTTCAGTCATTGAAACCATCGCCTGTTTCTTTCTTTGACCATCCCTGAGGAGGGATTTGCCTCATTGGCTCCTAGCGGAAAGGCGACTACCTTGCTGGCCAGACATCAAGTGACGCTCCCTTGTTGCCGCATCTCGCCAGAAGCTCCTCCCATCTGGTATCCACCGACTCCTGAAACGACGCCAGTGGGTCTCCCTCACCGCCGGGTTTCAGGTGGCTGAACCGCCCTTGTTCCTTGATCCAGGCCGTGACGGGCAGTTTCTCAGGTGGAGTGTAGGTAAGCCGCCAGCTTCCATTCTCTACCTCGTACAGAGGCCAGTAGCAAGATTCGACGGCCAGCCCTGCAAGCTTCATCCCGTCGCCGGCGTTATTATAGCGCCAGCCGGGCGGACAGGGAGAGAGAATGTTAAGGTAGGCAGGCCCCTTCACGGCGAACGCCTTCCGCGCTTTCTCTATTAGGTCTTTGGGATGACTCGGGGAGGCCTGCGCCACGTACGGTATTCGGTGTGCGGCGACGCAAAGACAAATGTCTTTCTTGTACTCTTGCTTGCCCTGGCTCTGCGCCCCCACGGCGGTCGTCGTAGTCCAGGCCCACCGTGGCGTTGAAGAAGACCGCTGGATGCCCGTGTTCATGTAGGCTTCATTGTCATAGCAGACGTAGACTATATCGTGACCCCGTTCCAGCGCCCCGGATAGAGCCTGGAAGCCAATATCGTAGGTCCCACCGTCGCCGGCGAAGACCAGAAACTTGATCTCCCGGTCGAGCTTGGACCTTCGCTTGAAAGCCCGATAGGCAGCTTCCACGCCGCTTATGGTGGCGGCTGCATTGCCAAAGGCGCTGTGGATGTACGGAACGTTCCACGACGTGAATGGATAGATGGTGGTAGAAACCTCCAGACATCCGGTGGGACAGCAGACCACGACCGGCCTATCCGTGCCCAAGAGAACTTGCCGAGCGATGACGGCGGCGCCGCAGCCAGCGCAAAGCCGGTGGCCGGGCGTCAGCTTCTCCACATCGTGTGGCACCAGTTCCCATTCGAGCTGGCTGAAATCTTTTAGTCTCATAGTGCTCACCCCTTCCTGATACCGAGATAGCTAACGAGGTCATTTACATAGCCGGTCTTCTTGATTTCAAATAGAGAGGCGAAGGCTTCTCGTGCATGCTCCGGTCGGAACTCTCTTCCGCCCAACCCGTACACAAAGCTCGCCACTTTGGGCCTGGCGTCCGCATCGAAGAGCGCCGATTTCACCTCGGCGAACAGCGGTCCCCCCGCCAAGCCTGGCGAAACCGCTCGGTCGAGGACTCCCACGGCCTTAACATACTTTAGCGCGTCTGCCAGCTCCTCCGCCGGGAACGGCCGGAAGGACCGTAGCTTCAGCAGTCCAACGGGCATGCCCTGGGCTCTCATCTCGTCGACGACGCTACTGCACGTCGCCGCCGCGGAGCCAACGACGACAATGGCAGTGTCGGCATCGTCCAGTCCGTACTCTTCGAAGAAACCATACGTCCTTCCGGAAAGAGCGCCGTACTCCTTGCCCACGTCGAGGATCACCTGCTTGGCGTTGGCCATCGCCTCGACCTGCGCGGCCTTGAACTCGAAGAAGTACCCGTGCAATCCATCGAAAGGCCCTACCGTTATGGGATGGTCGACATCCAAGAGGCTGAACCTTGGCGTGTATTCTCCGATGAATTGCCTGACCTCCTCGTCGTCGAGAAGGACGGCGGACTCAGCCGCATGGCTTACGATGAAGCCGTCGACGTTCACCATGACCGGCAGCAGCACTTTAGAGTGCTCGGCAATTCGGACTGCTTGAATCAAGTTGTCATAGGCCTGCTGGGCGTTTTCGGAATAGAGTTGCACCCAGCCGGAGTCTCTCGCGCCGAAGCTATCGCTGTGGTCACAGTGGATGTTTATCGGTGCGCTGAGGGATCTGTTGACGTTGGCCATCACGATGGGCAACCTGAGCCCGGCCGCCACATACAGGACTTCAAACATGTAGGCCAACCCCTGGGAAGACGTGGCAGTGAAGGCTCGTGCTCCAGCGGCCGCAGCCCCGATACAAGCACTCATAGCAGAATGCTCGCTTTCTACCGGAACAAGAACGGTGTTTATCATTCCGTCGGCTACAAAGGTGGCCAATCCTTCCGCTACATCTGTCTGTGGCGTGATGGGATAGACCGCCGCAACGTCCGGATCTATTTGTCGTACGGCGCGGGACAACGCCTGGTTTCCTGTGACAGCAGACACTCTGCGTTCGACCTTGGTTTGTATTGGCATAGCTCATCTCCTAAGTGTACATTCATCGGCGCTCAGCTTTCCGAGACCGGCGCCCCTAATCGACCCCACCATCTGCCTACCATTTCCCTTCTTCTGATATCATTACGATGGCCCCCCGGGGGCAGACCGTGGCGCAGAGGCCGCAACCCTTGCAATAGTCGAGGTCTATTTCCCCTATGCATCCGTTCTCGAGGTTGATACAGGCATCCGGACAGCTTATCCAGCAAAGCAAGCAGTCTCTATGGCAGACGACCGAACAGCTTTCGCCGTAGGTAGGACAAGTTTGGACGGGACGAGGGCAGGCCTCGCACACTGCACGGTTGAAGACCGGAATGCTCGAGGTTCGCCAACTACCCGTCTTGTTGTCTCTTGCCGTTCCGCCTCTTGGAATGGTGGCGCCAGGTAAATGGCCGTTTACTCTCAACTCCTTCATTGCGATCTGACCTCCCCATGTGCTCGCCGCATAGCGTTCAAGTTTCCTTCGAGCATGCGCTGAGAGTATCTCGACGAAAACGCCTCACAATAGTAATCCAGAATGTCTTCCAATTCTAGAAGTTTCTTCACCTTGACCAAGGCTCCGATCATCGCCGTGTTAGGAATGGCCACGCCGATGCATTGCTGCGCGATGCCACTGGCATCCACGGCGAACACCTCAGGGCCTTCCAGACCCAGTTTTTCCCTAACAAGCTGGGCGGAAAGCCTGGTATTGACGAGTATGGTACCGTTCGCCGCCAGCCCCTGAGCCACATTCACGGCGCTGAGAAGAGTAGGGTCCAGGACAACCACGATATCGGGGTTGGTAATCCCGTAATAAGCGCGAATGACCTTGGGGCTGAGTCGAACATAGGCTTGCACTGGGGCTCCTCTGCGCTCTGGCCCGAACTCGGCGAAGGCCTGAGCGTAGAACCCTCGCTCCAGTGTCGCTTCCGCCAGGAGTCGGCCAGCGGTTGCCGCTCCCTGTCCGCCTCTTCCGTGCCAGCGGATCTCCACCATTTTATCGACCATAATTCATCCCCTCCTACTAACCAAGTTCGACCAAACCAGGCAATCCACATGGCGGCATACCCCCTGGCTGAGACCTCGCTCCGAGGAGAGAAGGTCCCGCCAATCCGGGCATCGCCGCCCACCGTGCGAAAAGAAAAAGGCCAGCACGAGACACCCAAAGATGTCAAGTACTGGCCCACCCAGCGGCTGCCGCCCCGATCGAGCGTCCTCCGCCTTGTCTGCCTGTCTTCCTCCTACTGCCCGGTCACGAGCTTCCTGCAATCAGGAATCAGGTGGCCAGCCGCAGCCAGGCCTATTGCTATTCCCTTAAGCCTACTGCCTGCTTAGGATAACAGAGATTATACAACAAACGGACTAACTCCACAAGCGCTTTTCGCCTTGTTCATGCGTTTTGCGGCTCTCGCCTGTCCCGAATCTCGGCAAAGCCACTCAGGGGTCTTTCCATGGTGAACACGATAACTCGCTCACCTGTCTTAGTGCTGATGTCAGTATGCATGCTGACTACCTGGCAGTCGGTCAATCCGGCGACGACGTCTGCCAACATGGGGCGAGCGCTCTCGAGCAGGCGCGCCCTCATCTGTTTAATGAAATGGCGGTTGTCGGGGTCGATAGCCAACTGCTGCTCGGCGGGCGTGAGCACCCCTTTTAGGCGCACGAATACGACATCGTCGAGAATATAAGTGCGAGTCTCGTCTGGCCCCCGACCCATGTATTCCCGCTCGATTTTCACGACGGCTTTTGATATCTCGGCCTCCAGTTGACCTTTAGTCCGAATCGCCACCGTGTCCCTCGCCGCTTCTCGCCTGCTCTGGCCTGATGCCATTGTACATGGCAACCCACTTACCGTCAATACATAGTTGGGCACGTTATGTGCACTTCCTCTGTCCGGGAATGCCATCGCCGAACTGAGGAGGGTCATACGATGAAGCGAAAAAGGTGGACGGCCCTGCTGGTCGCTGGCTTAGCGATTGTCGTCTCGGCTCTGGCCGTAGTGTTGAGACGCCCGCGAGAAGCTCCGACCGAGACGAAAGGGGTATCCCTCGACTTCATGGCCGATTACTTTGGGCTCATGGACCGGTTCCTGGGAATTCCCTTTCGCCAACTGACCCTGCGAATGGCTGGCATCAAAGAGGGCGACGGCGTATTGGATGTCGGCTGCGGCACCGGCACCCTGACCCTCATGGAAAAGGATAAAGTCGGCTACTTCGGGAAGGTCGCCGGCGTGGACATCGGCACCAGGCTCATAGCCAAGGCTCAGCGACGGGCATCTGACCGCCATCTCGACGTGGACTTCCGCGTGGCCAGCATCGACGAACTGCCGTTTCCCGATGGCACCTTCGACGTCGCCACGAGCAGTGGCATGACGCATCACTTGCCCCCCGATGTCAAGCGAGCCGGCTTTGCCGAGGTCTATCGCGCTCTCAAGCCGGACGGGCGCTATCTCATTGTCGATTTCTCCCCCAGCACCGGTCTATGGGGCAAGGCAAAGCTGGCGGTTTACCGCCAATTGGCAAAGCTATTTGAAGAGGTCAGGTATTCTATCGAGGTAACGGAGGGGAAATTGCCCGAATTGCTCCAGCAGGCTGGCTTCGCCGACGTGGAGAAGCTGGGAACCTATCGCGTTGGTGGCTTCGTACCCATCACCTTCATCCTCGCTAGGAAGAAATGAGGCGGAGCCGGACAAGGCAATGGGGACGCTGCCGCCACTGATCTCTGCCCTGCTCCAGCCGGGCGCCTATCCCCATCCGGTGAGAGCTCTGCGGCTCGTCCAGACTCACATCTCCTACGTTCTTCTCACCGGCCCCTTCGCCTACAAGATCAAGAAGCCCTTGGATCTTGGCTTCCTGGATTACACTACCCTGCCCAAACGGCGGCGCTTCTGCCAGCAAGAGGTGTTGCTCAACAGCCGACTTTGCCCGAACATCTACCTCGGGGTGGTGGAAATCAGGGAAAACGGCGGTGAGGTCGCCATCATGGCTGTGGGAAGGGTATTGGAATACGCCGTGAAGATGGTCCAACTGCCCGCGGAGCGGATGATGGATAGACTTCTGGACGGCGGAAAGATCGATGGACCGGCCATCGACCGCGTTGCCCGGCGGGTAGCCGCGTTCCATCAAGAGGCAGCTTCGGGGCCAGAAATCGGCCGCTATGGTGAAAGGGGATGGATCCTGACCAACGTCTCGGAGAACTTCGCCCAGACCCAGGCTTACATCGGCCGCACCATCGACGAGGCCGTGCTCGATCGAATCCAGGCCTACTCTTACGCCTTTCTAGACCAAAATCAGGAGACCTTCCAAAGCCGAATTGCCGGCCGGCGGATCAGGGACTGCCACGGCGATCTCCGCAGCGAGAACATCTGCCTCACCGACGGCGTGTGCATCTTCGACTGCATCGAGTTCAACGACCGCTTTCGCTACGCTGACGTGGCCGCCGAGGTGGCCTTTCTCGCCATGGACCTCGACTATCGCGGGCGCCCCGACCTCTCACGCCGGTTTGTCGCTTCCTACGTCGACTATACGGGCGACCACGGCCTTCTTGCTCTGCTCGACTTCTACAAGTGCTATCGCGCTTACGTGCGGGGCAAAGTGGAGAGCTTCAAGCTGGACGAGAGCGACATTCCGGAGCCGGAGAAGCGAATAGCCCTCCTTGCGGCCCCGAGATACTTCGCCCTCGCCGATTCCTACACAACACGGCAGGAGAAACTGGCGGCAAGCTACTAGGCGGTGACAGCATCGCTACGGCCGGGCGAGCGCCTGCGATTAGCTGGGTGGCGCGCCGCGCCTGGGCGTTGACTACCAAGTTCCCCCGTGCTAACATCATGGGGTCCAAACGGCTGCGGCTCCCCAAGTCCTTAGCGGCGAGGGGATGGTTCCACGGCAGAAGGCAAGAAACGGTTAGGAGTAGGTCGAAATGATCGTCGACGTTCACCATCACCTGATCCCGGTCTTTCCAGATGAAAGCACTCTAAGCGCCCATGCCGAGACTTATTTCTACCTCTTTGGCGGTGGCGGCAGGTCCGAGCGTACACCTGCCACTCTGGAAGAGGTCCACAGGAGGATGCGGGCCCGGACCCCGGACCCCGATGGCGAGAAGCTGTTCCAGAGAATGACCAGAGCCGGCGTCGACGTTACCTTCATGTGCGCGACCGACGACGTTCGCCGGAACCTCGCCGACGCCGAGATTCTCACGGTCAACCGGACCTTGGCGGAGTTTGCCCAGGGGAGCAAGGGCAGGGTCATCGCCCTGGCGGGGATCGATCCCCGGCGGAAGGAGGCGCCCGAGCTCTTCCGTCGCTGCATCGAAGAATACGGCATGCGCGGCTTGAAATGGCATCCCGACTGCGGTTTCTACCCCAATAGCCCGGAGGCCTATAGAGTCTTGAAGGTGGCCGAGCAGCTGGGAACGCCTTTGCTCACCCATACTGGCCCCCTGCCGGCAATCCATCCGAGTTTGCCGTACCGCTCCAAGTACGCGGACGTGAGACTTCTCGACGAGGTCGCCCAGGATTTGCCCGGCCTCAAGATCGTGGCGGCTCATATGGGCCACTACGACTGGCTTGGGTGGGCCCAGTTGGCCCAATACCGGCCGAACCTCTTCGGGGATCTGGCCATGTGGCAGCTCCTCGCCGTCGCCGACCACGCTCGTTTTTGCCGTTACCTCCGCGATATGCTGGACATCGCCGGCACCGACGCTGTGTTATTTGGCAGCGACGGTCCCAACTTCACCGCTCTGGTCACCAACGAGGAGTTCGTCCAGATTCTGCGAGACTTGCCCCGGAAGGCGCCGCCGGGTATCAAGTTCACCGAAGAGGAAGTGGCGGCGATGCTCGGCGGCAACGCCCAAAGGGTCTTCGGACTGTAGCATCTTGTCCGAGGTTGGGGTGAATGAGGCATGACTTATGCACGTTAGAGTTCGAGAACAGCGGTAGGCGAATGAGTATGTACAGAGAATCATCGCCCCGCATCGTTCTCGAGGAAAGGAGCAAGGATAATTATGAACATAGCACCACTGATCTGGACTGTGATTATCCTGCTTGCCCTGGCGTGGTTCTTCGGAGTGTTCGCCGTCAACATCGGCTGGTGGATTAACGTCCTCCTGGCTCTCGCCATTCTGGGCATTATCTACCAGTTGGTGGTCGCTCCGATGCTGCTAACCAGGCCGCACCCTGACGTGCACGGTCGTGACGTGCATGACCATGACGTGCACGAGCCCTAAATCTAGAGAGCGGCGACCAGTCTCGCCGCTTTCGGCGAATTACGAGCGCCAAACCGCATCAGGCCGTGGTCTGGCGCTTTGCTTTGTCTTGGCACCTCAATCCGCCGCCGGCCGCGAGCCATCGGCTGTCTCGGCGGCAGGCCTACGAAGCGGGGGGCCGGCGGCCACGAACGCAGGAAGCTCGCCGCGACCGGCCGGAACACTGGCTTCCCCGCCCTCTGGGCCGCCGCGGAAACTTCCACCCCGGCTCAAGGATGCGAGGATGCCGGCTACGGCCAGAAAGGCAGCCACAATATAGGCTTGCTCCATTCCCGACATGAATCCAGAAAGAATCGACGGACTGCCCGCTGCGCCGGCCGTGCGAAGCACGTCGAGATTCACATGGCCAGCTTTTTCGGCTATGGCGGCTATCAACAGGCTGCTGGCCAACGCTGCCCCCATGACCATCCCAAGGTTGCGCATCATCGAAAGGAAGCTGCTGGCGACCCCGTATCGCTCCCGCGGCACGGCCCCAATTACGGAGCTATTGTTGGGCGATTGGAATAGACCCTGACCCAGGCCCAAAAGGATCAGCCTTACAAGCACGTCGCCATATCCCGAATTCGCCTCGAGCTGGCTAAGGCCCAGCAAAGCGACGCAGACCATCAGTATTCCGGCTGTCGATAGCAGGCGCGCTCCCATCCGATCGGATAGCCAACCACTAAATGGTGCGATCACGCCGAGCGCGATGGAAGTTGGCACCATCATCAGGCCGGCCTGAGACGGCGGAAACCCGAGGACGAGTTGTAGATAGAACGGCATGAGGAACATGTTGGCCGAGACGGCCAGGAACATGAGCAGGCCGGAGGCGCTGCCCAAAGCGAACAACTGCCGACGAAACAGGCTCAAGTCTATCAGCGGCTCTCGCTGCCTGCGCTCGATGAAAACAAAGGCCAAGGCGGCCAGCAAGGCGACTCCGTAGAGCACCGCGGACAGGCCACCAGATGAATCTATTTGCCCGCCGCCGGCGAGAGCCATCATCAAGGCCAGCAACCCGAATCCGGCGATGAGTGCCCCGGCATAGTCAAACTGCAGCCGACGGCCCGAAAGCGGGGCAGACATCTCTTCGTCCCGCAGCACCACGAACCCCATGATCGCGCCGACGATGCCTATGGGAAGGTTCAAGAAGAACACGGAGCGCCAGCTCAGCGACTCCGTAAGCACACCGCCGATCGAAGGGCCTAGCGTCACGCCGATGGCCACGATCGTGCCAATGATGCCAAGGGCCATACCCCGCTCCTTGGGAGGGAAGACCGCGCTGGCGATGGCCATGCTGTTGGCCATTATCATCGATGCTCCTACTGCCTGAAAGACTCGATAGGCGATCAATAGTTCGGCGCTGCCCGACGTGCCGCAAAGGGCAGACCCCAGGGCAAAGATCAAGACGCCGACGGAGAATATCCGCTTGCGACCAATCATATCTGCTAGGCGACCGAAGGAAAGCAAAGTAACGGTGATCAACAGCAGATAGGCGAGCACCACCCACTGGATAGTATCGATGCTGACTCGGAAATAGGCCATCATCCTGGGCAGGCTGACGCTGATCATGCCCGAATCGAGGGTCGCCATGAGGATCCCAATGGCGACGGTACCCAGATCCCACCATTTGTGGTTGGGACCGTGGATTCCAAGTGAAACCCGTCTCAACGTGTTGGCGCCCACCTTTACACAGGGAGTGACAACCGGTCGCCCCCGCTCGCAATATGGCTTACTATACGTCGCTCTAACGCACACGTCAAGTTTCGCCACGAGCAGATTCGCCTCGAGCAGCAACAGCGTGACGAGTACACAAGCTTGACAATGCCTTTCTGTCAGTGCTATGATTCCGACCGAGAGGACTCAACGATGACCCGAGACTTGCTCTAGGCTCAAGAGCGGTCGAGAAGGACCCGTGGGATCTCGAGGGCAAAGACGACCTCAGCTTTTCCCCAGAGCCGGATAACGGTCAAGGACGACCCCATAGACTTCTTTAGGTCGAAGACAGGCGTCGTCTTTTCCGGCGGGACAGGAAGGCTGCGGCTCGGCGTCTGTCCCGCGTCAAGACGGCAGCAAAGCGGAGGAGTTGTTGGCGATGAACCGGCGGCTTGGCAATGGCACGACCGGCCCATCTGTTTCAAGGCGCTCAGCCTCTGAAGCGAGAACGTGCTTTGTCGGCCGTGGAGCCGAGTTGCAAAACCTCACCAACACGTTGGCCCTCGCCGCCGAGGGGCATGGCTATGCAGTCTTCCTAACCGGCCAGCCCGGCATCGGCAAGACCCGCCTAGCACAGGAATGCCTTGCGCTGGCAAGAAGCCGTGGCTTCACGGTGCTCGAAGGCCGTGGCTTGCCACTGGGGAGTGGGCTGGCCTATTCTCCCGTGATTGGCGCGCTCGAACCTCTAGTGCGCAGTCTGGATTCAGCCGACCTGAAGGCTCTTGTAGCCGGCCTCTCGGACCTAGGACGCTTGTTCGATGGCGTCCAGCTTCCTCCGCCGGAGCCACTTGGCGACGCCGCTCTGGAGAAGACCCGTCTCTTCGGAGCGGTGGACCGCCTTCTTAAACGACTTGCCGAAGAGGCTCCTGTGGTCCTTTTCCTCGACGACCTGCATTGGGCCGACGATTCGACGCTGGAGCTATTGCAGTACTTGGCGAGTGGCCTACCTCGTCGGCGGATGCTCTTGCTTGCCACTTATGCCGCTGACGCTTTCGAGGATTCTCACAGCTTGCGAGCGTTGGTAGCGTGGCTGCTGCGCGCCGGGCTGGCCGAAGAGATCGTCGTCTCCCACCTAGAGCGGGAGGCGGTGCGGGAGCTGGTGCGCGGCGTCCTAGGTGGAGAGCCATCGGCTGATGTTCTTGCTTTTCTCCAGGGTCGCGCTGGTGGGATACCTCTCTTCGTCGAGGCGCTGGTGGCGGCCCTGATCGACGCAGGAAACTTGGCGCGTGGAAATGGCGGCTGGGCCTTGGTTGCCGAAGGGTCGGGCGCGCTGCCGCAGAGCGTTCGGCGTCTGATTGCCGACCGGTTGGACCGCTTGAACCCCATGGATAGGAGCGTGCTCGACCTGATCACCATCTTGGGCCAGCGTACGTCACACTCGGCTCTTCTGGGTGCCAGCGGTCTGAAGGAGGAAGCGCTGCTCAAGGCACTGCGCCGCCTCCGGGATAGAGGACTGGTGGCCGAAAAGATTGATGGGTCAGACGTGGCCTACAGCGTAACTCACCCACTGATTCAGGAGGTTGCTTACGCCGAGCTGCCGGAGATGGAGCGAAGACGCATCCACCTGGCGGCGATCAGAGCTTTCGAGGGATTGCCACTGGAGGACGTGGACCGTCTGGCCTACCACTATCAAGGCGCTGGCCGGGAAGCGCAAGGTGACCGCGCCGTGGGGGTGCTGCTGGCGGCGGGAGAGAAAGCGTTAGCCGTTTACGCCAACGAGCAGGCGGCGCGGTTTTTCGAATCGGCGCTGCCAATGCTGCGCAAGGGTGGAGGGTGGAGGGTGGAGGGT
>JACPQF010000073.1 GCA_016190625.1 Chloroflexota bacterium
ACCTCCTAGTGGGGACAGAATTCGCGGGTCTCTGCATATTGCCAGTTTTCGGCTGCATTTCTAGTGGGGACAGAATTCGCGGGTCTCTGCATATTGCCAGTTTTCGGCTGCATTTCTAGATTGAGGTTGCTGTGAAAGAGTATCGCTATACGATAATGTTGCATCCTGAACCAGAGGACGACGGCTACAGCGTCATCGTCCCTGCCCTCCCGGGCTGCCTGGCGCAAGGGAAGACTATCGAGGAAACCGTCGACCTGGCCGAAGATTCCACATGCGGTGCTCGTGGCAACGTCCAATCTACTGTCAAGTGCCCCGCCTCCAAAGACCGAGACTGTCGCCGTTGATCGATTGCGCTCGGTCCCTTATAATACGAACAAGAGACAATGACTGACCACTGAGGGGAAGCATACGTGAGCCCGAGACTACCGAGAATCACGGCAGCTGAATTGCAGCGAGCTCTGCGCCGGGCCGGATGGACCGTGAATCGCCAGACGGGCGCGCATCAATTCCTGCGCCACCCGACGCGCTCGGGAACGGTGGTCGTACCATTCCACGCCGGGAAAATCATCAAGCCCAAGACATTGCAGAATATTCTTCAGCAGGCCGGACTCACCGTCGACGAGTTGCGGAATCTGCTCTAGGAGGATCTTTATGGGAGACCGACGTTATACCATCGTCCTTATGCCGGAGCCCGAAGAGGGAGGCTACTCCGTTATCGTACCGGCTTTGCCGGGGTGTGTCACTCAGGGGGACACCATCGAGGAAGCCATCGAAATGGCGAAAGATGCCATAGCCGGCTGGATTGCCGTCGCCGAGGAACACGGCGAGGTAGTACCCGCAGAAGATGAGGCGCTAACCGCCGTCGTCAGGGTGGCGGCATAGGAGGCTGCAGAGACGTTGCCCGCAAGGACCATGGGGTCGATTCCCCTTCTCGGGACCGGTTTTCATACCAAGCGATAATCTTCGCCGTGTTGTAAGCTCGCTTTCCAGTCCGACTTTGGCTGCACCGAAAGAAGAAAGACGCGCCACGGATTCTTTGGGGGTTATGAAGCTGACGTCAAAGGAGAACTGACCATGACGCAAGAGCTCGTGTCTGAGCACATTCGCCCCGGTGTCCATGAGTTGAGCATAATCAAGCAAGTCATCGAGAGTAGGAGCCATGCGCTTGAGGTGGTCAGGGAAGCTCTGTCAAACATGTGCGCACAGGCGGCAAGCGCCGTGACGTTTATGGCTTGGAACCACACCGCATGCGCTCCCCGATTTTGCAACTGTGGATAGCTCGAGGGAACGCATCCGGCACCCGACGGGAGGGGCATGAGCTGGCAGGATACCCGAGGTCACGCTCGGCGCGCATTCAAGCCGACTTGTTGATGCGACGTTGAACGCTCCGGTCCCCCGATGGGCAGGTGGAGCGTAAAGGTGGCACCCTGTCCCGGCCCGTCGCTGTGCGCGGTGATCTCGCCCCCGTGCGCCCGGACGATCTGCTGCACAATCGCCAGGCCGAGGCCGGTGCCGCCGCTGTCGCGCGTGCGCGAAGGATCCGCGCGATAGAACCGCTCGAAAACGTGGGGGAGATGCTCCCCGGCGATTCCCTCGCCGGTATCGCGAACCTGGATATCCACAACGGCGTCGACGGCCTGCACCTTGAGGACGATCTGGCCGTTGGGCGGCGTGTGACGGATGGCGTTGGCGATCAGGTTCCAAAGCGCCTGGCGGAGTAGGTCTTCGTCGCCCACGATGCCAGGAAGGTCGGGCGCCAGGTCGACGGTGAAGGCTCATGGGCGGCAGCAAGACCGTCGATCGATCGCTGGCATAGCTATTCCAGGTGTGACAACGGGGAAGGTCTCCGGCAGCGCGACCGCGTCATAGCGGCGGCGCTGTACGGCGCTCGGACATGGAGAGGGGAATGGCTTGCTCTTGTAGGAAAGCTACGAAATGGGACGAGGCGCCCGAAGCCCGGACTCTGGTCCCCCGCCGGAGCATCATGGCGGCCGGCCTAAGCGCTCGAATGAGACGGCCCGATGGCAGCCGGAGGACGCACACGACGTCGGCTCCCCGAAACTGAATCGATTCCACGAAGGTCGCCGAATCGGGGTCTTCCTCGACGGTGACCATCTCCGGTCGCAGGAGTACTTCGAGTCGGGTGCCGTTGGGCAGGCCGGTGTCCAAGGGCAGGAGACCGAGCTCGGTAAACAGGCCACCTGGCTGGACTATGGCGGGAAGGAAATTGGCCTGGCCGACGAAGCCGGCGACGAACTCGGTGGCCGGATGGTGGTACAGGTTCCAGGGAGTGTCGAACTGCTCCAGACGCCCCTGACTTAGTACAGCTACCCTGTCGGCAAAGGCAAAGGCCTCCTGCTGGTCGTGGGTGACGAGAACGGCCGTGGCGCCCAGTTGGACGAGAATGTGGACCACCTCATCCCTCATTTGCGAGCGTAGCTCGGCGTCAAGGTTGCTGAACGGCTCGTCCAGGAGGAGGACGACCGGATTGGGGGCGAGAGCCCTGGCCAAAGCCACTCTCTGCTGCTGGCCGCCGGAGAGCTCGTGGGGATAGCGTCCCTCCATGCCCGGTAGGTCCACCAGCTCGAGCATCTCCCTAACTCGGGCCTCGCGTTCCGCCCGGCTCAGTTTGGCTAGTCCGAAGCCGACGTTCCCTCCTAAGGAAAGATGGGGAAACAGGGCGTAGTCCTGAAAGACCATTCCCACACCTCGCCTTTCGGGCGGTGTCCACCGACCGGCAGCCGGATCTGCCACCAGGGCGCCGCCAATGGTGATGGCGCCCTGGTCCGGCTTCTCGAAGCCGGCGATGAGCCTCAAGGTAGTCGTTTTGCCGCAGCCACTGGGTCCGAGGAGCGCGATGCGCACCCCCATCTCTACAGTCAGGCTCAAGCGGTCCACGGCTGCCACCTTCCCGAAGGCCTTTGTCGTGTTGCGAAGCTCGATGAGTCCTTCCGACGGCAAGACGGTGTTTTCTCTCTTATCCATGACCGGTATTCTCCTATTCGACGTCGCCATGGCCGGTCCTCCCGCGGGCAGGATGGAACATAAAGATCAGCGATATCCCGGACACCAGGATCAGGATCAACGCGGGAAGAGCAGCCTCCGCGAAGAAGCCCTCGGCAGTGGCCGTCCATATGGTGGTTGCCAGCGTCTTGAAACCGATGGGGCTTAGCAGCAGCGTTGCCGGTAGCTCCTTCATCGCCGTCAGGAAGACGAGAGCAGCGCCGGCCAGCAGGCCGTTCCGAATGAGGGGGATGGTGATCTTGGCCATGACGCCAAGAGGTGGCTGACCCAAACTGCGGGCGGCATCCTCCAGGCTGGGGCTGACCTGCAACAGAGATGAACGAGCGGCGCCGACGGCCTGCGGGAGGAACCGCACCACATAGGCGACCACGAGAAGAGCTAGAGTTTGGTAAAGGAAAGTGGCGTAATTGGCGCCAAAGAAGACCAGCGCCAGGGCAACGACGATTCCCGGAAGCGCGTAGCCGGAGTAGGTAGCCCTTTCCAACAAGGCGCTGGTCTTACCTGGCCAGCGAACCGAGAGGAGGGAGACCGGTAGCGCAGCGGCGACGGCCACGATGCCGGCCAGTCCCGAGGCATAGACCGAGCTCACGGCCGCTCCGCCAACCGTTTTGAAAGCATTACCGGCCAGAAGACCCTGCGATAGCCAGTAGATGAGAACGGCCACCGGAACGATCAGGGCCAGAAAGACCACCCCCGCGCAGAAAAGCAGGGCAGGCGACCGCCAGCGACCCAGAGTAAGGGTTCGGGCAACGCGGGCTGCGCCGGGCGTGCTGCGGTGATACATCCTCCGGCCCCTGCTCCAGCCTTCCGCCGTGAGGATGGCGAGGGTCAGAACGACGAGAAGCAGCGCCAGAACGGCGGCCATAGTGCGGTCGAAGGAGCCTTGATACTGGAGGTAGATAGCGCGGGTGAACGAGTCGAACCGCAGGAGCGACACGGCGCCAAAGTCGCTGAGCGTGTAAAGGGCCACGATAAGCGACCCCGACGCGATAGCAGGGCGCAGTTGGGGAAGGGTAACGCGAAAGAAAGTAGCCCACGGTCCATCGCCCAGACTGCGAGATGCCTCCTCGGAAGCGGGGTCGATTCCTTGCAACCCCGCCCGAACGGTGAGCAGAAGATAGGGATAAGTGAACAAGGTCAGGGCGAGCATGGCGCCGGGAAAGCCGTATATTTCCGGCAGGCGCTCGATGCCCCACAGACTCTCTAGCAGCTTTTGCAGCAAACCACGGGGTCCGAGAGAGGCGACGATGACGAAGCCGCCGACGTAAGTGGGAATGACGAGGGGCAAGGTGGCCAGCACCGACCAAAGGCGGCGAAACGGGAGATCCGTTCGAACCGTTAGCCAGGCTAGAGGGATGGCGATGGCTGCCGAGGCCACAGTCACCGCCAAGGCCAGGCCGGCCGTCCGGAGGAAGAGCCCGGCGGTGCGGGGCCGAAAAACGAACTCCAGAGCCTCTGACCCGGCGCCGGCGGCGCGGACGACCAGATAGGCGAGTGGCAGAAGCATTACGGCAGCCACGAGGGCGGCGGGCACCCAGACCGAAGCCGGGGGCGGGGGCAACCTGCGCCCACCGCTTCTCCGCTCGACCGTGCTGGTATGGAGAGAAGGGCCGACTCCTGCCTGTGTTGTCATGGTGTTAGCATATACTAACCTAAAAGCTTTGTCAATATTGTTTCTCCCTCAGTCCGCGACCCGAAAGGTCAGGAAATCGCTCACGGCGGCTGGCCACCTCTGGCGGTTTCGGGTGACGATGGCGTCGGCAGCGTGGTAGCCCATCTGGATGGAATGGTGGGTGTTGTTGTGGAGAAAAAGCCCGTGCCGGCCGACGAGCCAGAGGTTCTCGAAGCCGCCAAGCCAGTCCAGGGCGGGCCGAAGGCAGGCGTCGTAGTCGAGATCGTACACCGGATAAGCCAGGGGGAAACGCCGACTGAAGACCTCGACGACCTGCCGCGAGTCGGCCAATCCCACCTCTTCCAGGGCAGGCAGCACCAGTTTGCCGAGCGCCTTGTCGGAGGCCCTGAAGAGGTCGTCGCCGGCGTCGCAGGCGAGGTCCAGGCAGAGAACGGTGCGGTCGGACGGAACCAGCGAATGGCTGAAGTTCTTCTGCTCCGTCACCCGGTTGAAAGGATAGCGTCGCTCGGGAAAGTAGTAGGTGTCGGCGTAGCCGACGCAGGGGGTTGCCAGGACTACGTAGCACAGGACGACCGCCCTATGCCGCAGACGACCGATCGCCTGTTGGATGGCAGGCGGCGCTGGCGGGTCGAGGAGGCGGATCAACTCGGCCAGGGGGGCGGTCCAGACGAGGTGATCGGCCCGAACTCGGGCTTCGTCATCCCCCGTGGAATATTCGATCGTCCGGACTCCGCCTGAGTCCCATCCCACGCTCTTCACGGTGGCCGGAAACGCCGTTCGGGCAGACCCACTGGCGACGAGCGCCTGAGCGAAGGCGCCGGGAATCCGGCCAAATCCACCGCGCGGATAGTAATAATACTTGCTCGTGTTCCGGCCAAGAGCGAGACGGAGGAGGTCGGTTAAGCCGCGCTGGTTGACCCGTCGTTCCGCCTGGTCGGCAGCTATCCGGTTACCCGACATCCCCCACACCTTCTCCGCGTAGGGGCCATAGAAGAGGCGGTAAAAAGGCTCGCCGAGGCGGGCCGTTATCGCCGTCTCGTAGGAAGCGGGAGAAGGGGACGGACGGGCGAGTCGGCTCGCCAGCACGCCGGCACTCAGGGCCAAAGCCTTGCCCGGGCCAAGCCGTAAGATCGAAGATGGTCCAACCGGGTAGGGAAAGAAGCTTTCTCCCAACCTGATCCTTCCCATCCGCGGTCGCACTTCCAATTCGTCGCCCAGCAACTGGCGCAGGTCCGCCAGCACCGCGGGATCGGTCGAAGCGTGGAGACGATGCGGACCGAAATCGAGGGTGTAGTCACCCTGACTGAAGCCGGCGGCGAGGCCGCCGAGGACAGGGTCCTTTTCGATCAGGAGGACGTCTTGGCCGGAATGTCGAGTGAGACGATAGGCGGCGGCTAGCCCGGCAGGTCCACCGCCAACTATTACGGTCTGGGTCATCGCTCAACCTCACCGGACGCGCCGGCTGGGATGTTTTCCGGTCTGCTCGGGTTGAGCGCCGACAGCGGCACATTCCTCGTCAAGCGGAAGCCCAGAAGGACCAGGGTAATGGCGGCCAGCGTCCAGGCCGCGGTAAGTATCCAGGTAGAGGCCTGATAGACGGTATAGACCGGGAAAAGGCCGGCAGCCAGTTGGAACGGGCGCCAGGGAAGGGCAAACGGATCGACGGCCAGCGCCACGAGTTCGGCGGACGCGGCCTCGCGCAGCGCCAGGGTAACTCCCAGGGTGTAGAGGCCCAGTCCGGCAACCAATGCGGCCAGCCACCGCCGCCCTTGGGCCAGGTGGATGGCTTCGGCCAAAGGGACGGCCAGCAGAGGCAAAACCGCGACGACCATGCGCCCGGGAAACCACCAGCCGCGCATGGTTATGCTCAGGAATACGGCGACCAGAAACTGGCTGCCAAAGATCGCGGGCAACATCCAGCGCTCTGGTCCAGAGCGCCGGGCCAGCACCGGCAGCGCGGGTAGGGCCAGCAGCAGAATCGGCGCCCAGCGGATGAGGCCGAACTCGCCGTCTGCCCAGAGCCCCGCGAGCCGGTAGAGGCGGTTCCGAATTTCCAGATGCAGGCCCAGTAAGGATGCGGTGTCGTTCCCGGCGTAGAGCGCATTCACGGCATAGGGCGTGAGTCCGCCGTAGGTCGACAGATGGAACCAGGCGTAGGCAGCGGTGGTAGGAACGAGTAGGCCGAGGAGAAGTAGGCGGGCGCGGTTGTCGAGGCGAACCAAGCCGGCGAGAACAAGGGCGCTGGCGACTACGCCATACTTCGCCCCCAGCCAGATCAGGCCGTTGGCCGCCAGAGCTAGCCACAGGGCACCGCGCCAGTCCCGCCGACTGCCCAGCAGCAGCCACAGGGAAACGGCGATGAGCAACGCGGCCGGGGACTCCGGATAGATCTGGGTCGAATAGACGAAGACCGGCGCGCTTATTCCCAGCAAAGTGGCTGCCAGAAACGAGGCGCGCAGATCGCCGGTGGCACGCCAGGCGAGCAGGAAGGTGAAGGCAATGGTGATCCCGCCCAACAGCGCCAGGAATCGCTTGACCCCATCCAGCCCGCCGAGAGCGTAGGCGGGGAGGATGAAGAGGGAGGTGCCCAGGTTGTGGGGCGACAGCAATCGTCCGTCGGGCGTAGGCGCTGACTGGCGCCATAGGTCCTCGAGATGGTCGTAGTAGGCGCGATAGCGCCGCTGCTCGTAATCGTTGGCCAGGTCGAGGTCACCGTCCTCGATCAGGCTAACCGTGGTTAGCAGGTAGAATGGCTCGTCGGCGGTGACGCGGGCGCCGTGGCTGGCTCGCAGCGGCACGCCGAGCTGATTGAACAGAGCGAATGCGAGCCCGATCAGAATGGCGGCAATGGCCACGCGGTGGCGAGAAGGACTTAGCAGCCTCATGGACCGAGGACCTCTCGCACCATGGCCGGCAAAACGCGGCCGAGGTACTCGCGACAGTGGATGAACGACTGGCCGTGCTGGCGAGTGCGGTACCCGATGGACGGCTGGGCCAGGCGCATCCGTTTGCGCAAGAGGTCGAGGGTCAGCACCTGGGCGTAGTTGTAATCGTGGATGATCTCGGCTTTGGCCACGGCCCGCTGGCTGAAAGCGCGGAAGCCGGTCTGCCCGTCCCGCAGGCGCTGGCCGGTCATTAGAGAGACCAGAACGGTGAAGAGAACGTTGCCGAGGCGACGGCTTGGCCGCATCAGACGCGCTCCCTGCGGAAACCGGGATCCCAGCACGTAGTCGGCCTCACCCCGGAGAACGGGGGAGGCTACCGTCAATATGTCGGCAGGGTCGTATTCCCCATCGCCGTCGAGGTAGACCGCCGCTCCCGCTTCGATCTCCTTGGCCGTCGCCAGCGCCGTTCGCAGGGCCGCGCCGAGTCCCCGCCTGGTGGGATGGGTCACCACGAGGTCGGCCCCCGCCTGGCGAGCGATTTGGCCCGAGCTATCGGTCGAGCCGTCGTCCACGACGATGGCACGCGTCTCGTAGCCCAACTCCCGAAGCTGGCGCCGCGGTATCCCCGCGATCACCGACAAGATGGTAGGCGCTTCGTCGTGGACGGGAATCAAGATGGCCACGACGCTGCCCTGAGGCACGGGCCCGGGCGGGGGTAAAGGCCGGTGGGCGAGCCACCACTGGCGGGCGATCGAGGGCAAGAGCAGCGGGATCTTGCCGGCGGCCCCCAGGAGCCTCCTCGCCGGCGCAGAGCTAGGCAAGCTCTCGACCAGCAGACAGGGAAACCCGATCAGGTAGGAATAGGCGAACTTCAGGGCGTGGGTCGCCAATGCCAGGGCGAGGCCGGTGGCGGGATCGACACCATAGAGGGCCAGTATGCCGGTAAGGCTGGCCTCGTAGACGCCCAGGCCGCCTGGCGCGATCTGGAATCCCTGAAAGGCGATGGCAAATGCCGTCGCCCCGGCGGCAACCGTGAGCGAAAGCGGCTCGCCAGCGGCACGCGCCACCGACCATAGGGCGCCCGCCTCCAGGAGCCAACTGGGTAGAACCAGAGCAGCAGCTACTATCAAGCGACTGGCCGAGACGGCGCCAAGGGCGGCGCGCGCTTCACCACGGATCTTCTCGACGCGCGCCGGCAGGCGGGAACCGAAGGGCAGCCTTCTCCCGGAAGCGATCAGCGAGCAAAGAACGACGCCGAGACCCACGCCGCCCAGCGGCAGGATCAGCAAGGCGAGCAGAACGTCGGGGCTGCCGCCGGCCATCGCCCCGAAAGCGATGGCGATGAGACAAACCACGCCGAAGTCCATCAGGCGAGCGAGCATAGTGCTGCTGGCGGCCGCGCCTATGGGAACGCCCCTTCTCGCCAGTAGGGCTACTCTAACTACCTCGCCAACCTTAGCCGGGAATAGATGGTTGGCAAGCAGCGCCACCTGCAACAGGGAGAACAGTCGGCGCGCATCATGGTGGCCGGGAAGGAGCAATCGCCAGGCGAGGGCCCTGAGATAGAACGCCAGTGTATAGGTTAGAAGAAACAGGGCCAGCAGTTCAGGCCTGGCCAGTAGACCCTGCGCCGCCGCCATCAGCCGCGTGACGTCGCCAACGCTCAGGACCGCCATGATGAGCATGGTGGAGAGGGCAGCGGCCACGGCTATCTGCCGCAGGCTCCAGCGCGGCTGGAGTGAGCCAAACGGCAAGGCGTCGGCCACAGCCAGAGACCGGGCCAGGCGAGATACAGCAGCCAACTACTCCTCCTCCAAACTACAGCACCCCTCTGTCTCGAAGCAGGCGAAGTGTTCCATTTAGATCGGCAAGGCTGCTCAGATCGATCTTCGGAGCGTTGATCGATGCCAGGGGCTTGAATCCCTGCGGCGCCGGCACCGCCGAGGCCAGCGGGTACTCGAAGGTCTCCTGAGCGAAGTATTGCTGCGCCTCCTTGTCGAGAAGGAAGTCTATGAATCGCTCTGCCGCCGGGCCGTTCTTGGTCGTCTTGAGAACGCCAATTCCGGCGACGTTGACCATCGCCCCCGAGCCACCGCCGCGGGGATGATAGTTCCGAACGGGGAACTTCTCGCCCCGCTCACGGAGGAAGGTGTAAAGATAGTAGTGGTTCACGAACCCTACCTCTATCTCGCCGTTCCCGATGGCATCGACGATGGCAATGTTGTTCGAGTAGTTTTTCGGCTCGTTCTTTTTGATCCCCTCCAGCCAGGCGCTGGCGTTGCCCTCGCCTTCGGTGGTTCGAAGAGCCGTGACGAAGGCCTGAAAGGAGCCGTTCGTAGGCGCCCAGCCGATCTTTCCCTTCCACTTGGGATCGATGAAGCCCGCAATCGAGTCCGGGAGGTCGGATTCCTTGAGCTTGTTGGTGTTATAGGCGACGACGCGCGCCCGTCCCGATAGGCCGACCCATTCGCCTTTGGGCGAGCGGAACCGCTCGTCTACTTTTCTCAAAGTGGACTCCGGCAGATTGCGGAAGCGGCCCACCTGAGCGATGGCGCCCAGGGCTCCCGCGTCTTGGGCGAGGAATACGTCGGCCGGGCTGTTGTCGCCCTCCTCAAGGATGGTCGCCGCCAACTCGGCGGTGTCACCGTAGCGCACCCGGACATTGACGCCAGTATCTTTAGCATAGCGCTGGAGCAGCGGTCCCACCAGATTCTCGTTGCGGCCGGAGTAGATGGTCAGCGTTCCCTGCGGCGGCTGGCCAGCGCAGGCGGCTGCAGTGAGAACAAGGCCTACAAGTCCGAGTAGACCGATCGCCAATGATAGAGTGAGCTTCATGAAAATGTCTCCAAGTACAGTGTCAGGCCACCCGCGTTTTCGGGTGGCCTGCTGATCGATTGTTACTTGAAATCAGCCGGAGTGACGAGGTCGGTTGGCTTGAGCAAAAGAGCGTCGGCGGCCCGGTTGAGGCCCGCCAGCGCCCGGTCGCGAGCTTCCACTGTTAGCTTGGCCGGATCAGATTGATAGAAGTCGACTACAGCCTTGTCGGCCTGCGGGTCAACCTTCGCCACCTGGGGCTGGATCGGCCGGTAGTAGGATAAGCCCTCGATCATCTGTACGCTGGCGTTCTCGATCTTGCCATCCTTGGCGCTCTTCAGAGCCTCATTCAGATACCGGGCAGCGGACAGATAGAACATGGCGTGATACCGGGAGTAGACATCTTTCGCCGCGGCCTGATAGGCTGTTGCGTCCTTATCGGCGGCCGCCTTCTGGGCCCTGCTCATCGCCTGCCGGAGGGGGACGTCGATGGACCCGGGGCGGTTGAAGTTCGTCTCCCGGCTCACCGCCACGGCGGACAGGGAGTTGGGGTACTTCCCATCCACGTTGCCGCCCATGTAGATGGCCCAGGCTTCGTCCACGAGACCGGGATTCAGGGAGTCTGCCGCCTGCTGGATGTAACGTCGGGACCAGTGGTAGATGATGTTGATTACTCCCTTTTGGATCGCCTGCCGGCGCTGGGCTGGCGAGTAATCTTTCGCCATGCCGGTGCCGTTGATGGCGGCCATAATCGGGTCGTCGAGGAAGGTCGCGCTCTTGTAGAACGCCACCGCGTCGGGGAACTCCTGGCTGCGGGCGGCCTCACGGGCAAAGAGTCGCATCGGCTTGCTCGCGGTTCCCATTCGGGCATTCTTCGCCGCTTCATAGATAATAAGGATGTCCGCTGCCGGAAGGGGCTTCCCTTCGTTCACCTGATTGGTAAGAGCGGCGATCTCTTGATAGTCGGCGGAGATGCGCTGGTAGATCTCCCGGTTGGTGTTCGGCGTGTAGATGCCATCCGGCTTGCTGGGGATGGAGGGGTCTGGCGCGGCTACCTGCCCCGGACTGAGCGTCACGGGAGTAGTGCTGGATTTCGGCGGAGCTGAGACGGACTGCGAGACGCTTTGGCTCGCGTTGCCGCCGATCTTCTCGACCGAGCCCGCGGGCCGTTGCTCTGGCTGGCAGCCAGCCAGCGCTACGACGCTAACCAATGCCCCAGCGGCGATCAGGTATAGCCGGCGCGGCCAAGCGCTCCGTAATGAGGTAATCCCCGCGAATGAAAGACCATGGTTGCGAATGATGCCTTTGTAGCCACCTGAACCGGTCGAAGTTGCCAGTGAGCCGGTTAGGTCGCCAATCACCTTATTGGTCATAAGTCTACTCCTTGCTGTAATTACTTCGAGTGCTTGTTCGCCAGGGAGAAAACGGAGGTCGCCTTGGTCAGGGAATTCGAAAAGAAGGCTCTCGCTGCCCTCCTGATCAGGACCAGGAGGCTCGGCATCTTAGACATCCTCCTCGAAACGTGATGATGAACCAGGTCAGCACAGTTGTTGCTGCCTAACCGCAGGCTAGAAACTGACTTAGCATATACTAAGTGATTAACTTTGTCAATAGTCTTTTAGAAAATTAGTAGTCTATCATTAGAAAAAAGTTGGAGGGTTGAGGGGGCTCCCTCAGAGGACCCTCTGAGGGAGCCCAAGATAGCGTTGATGACTAGGCAGCAGCACCGTGCGAACAGAAATAGGCCGAGGCAAGATTGTGGGAGGTCCAGACTTCACAGCCGGGACAGTTGCAGGCCAGCTTAGTGTTCAGGTCCGTACATTCAGATTTGCCAACGGCGTGGCTGCAGAACAGCATTTGCAGCGCCTGCGGGGCTGCCATGGGAGCGGTAGCGCCCGAGGTATGCATTTGACCCAACGCAGCCACTTTGCCTGCAATGCAGGCGCTAGTCTCTCGCACGGGACAGTTTGAGCACCTGCAGTTCTGCAGATTCGTGGCAGTGTATTCGACCCTTGGCATACTTGACCTCCTGAGGCGATTGATGCACCAGGTGCAGCAAGTTCTATGCCAGTCCAAATTGTGACCGCCTGTTAAATCTCCTGCTTGCGTCCCTTCTCCGCTTTGAGTGAGACCAAGGCCTCTTCGCATAGAGGATTAGGGCAACAAGACAACCAGGCCGAGGATCTTCGACAAAACACGATGGGAATGCCCTTCACTTTGGCCTGCTTTTTGACCGATTTCGCCAGCTCGTGTCCCACGAAATCGCAGAAGACGAAAATTTGGCGCACTCGATCGGGTATCTGCTTTGACAAGCTGGCTTTCCCCTTGTTTCGCCCTCGCCAATGAATGACCTCCGTTATCCCTCTTGTCTCAAGTTGTTTTGGGATGGCACCAAGCCGGTCTCCGCCTACGACGAGCACAGTCAAACCAAGAACCTCCTCAACGCGATATGGGAGAGAACCAGGCCTCGATCCTCATTGACCAAGGCTTGATTCCAGTTGGCGAGTCGGCAGCTCAATATCGCCGAGATCGTGGTCGCCGGGCGCTCCCTGGTCGCCATTGTCCGGGGAGCCGGTAAGTCCTGCCGCCGGCTGCTGTCGAGTGGGGTGAGGGTAGAACCTACTTGGTCAGATGTTTCTGCCCAGCCCACTCACGTCGAGAGTCGACAGGAAGTCTCGGAGCGCTGGCGCTAAGTTATCCGGTCTGGTCCCATTATCCCTGTGGCCCTTGGCCTGCTTGTCGACAGAACCTGCGCCATCGTCCTGTCGATGGCGCCTGAAGCTTGACGTCTCCAACGCCTCCGCACCCAATAGGATAGGGCTGCCCTGTCGAAAGGCCAAGGCTAGAGCGTCGATTGGATGGGCCTCGACCTGCCATGACCCGCTCTCGCTGGTCAATCTCAAGGAGGATTTCACCTCGCTGTCAGGGGCAACCTCCATCAAAACCGCTTCGAGCTTGAATCCCAAGGTGACTACCGCAGTCGTCAATAAATCGTAGACATTTGATCGCCGCGTAGGCGCATCCGCAAGTTCGGCTGCGATGATTTGCTCCTCTTTTGGTGGGAGTCTTATGGGCAGGTAGCGCTCCCCCGTTTTCTCCCTGAGAAGCAGCACCGCTTGCCCTGTGCGATGGCACCTACTAATGCCGTGAAAAGCCATTTCAATCATAGTAGCTCCTTTCGTTCATCATTCAGTTTATTCTTTCTCCTCGGCTCGAGGACCCTCTCGTTGAGGTGTTAGACCGTGATAGTCGTGCCAAGCAGGTCGCGAGATAGTAGCAGCGCAAGAAATCGTTCTCGGGAGTAGATATTAGTAGCCGATAATGCTGGCCCTGAGCATATACTAAGCTCTACCGCTTGTCAATACTTTTTGCCGAGATATTTTTCGAACCGATGTCGCCTCGACGGGTAGACCGGCAGGGCGAAACAACAAATTGTCGGCAGCCACCTGCCAAGTCCAGTGGGAGCCTTGCCCATACCGTTGAACAAGATGGATTTCATCTATCCCGAGGCTTCTGAGCATCGACAACGGGTCTGAAATACCGGCAGGGCGTAAGTCGGTTAATGACGTCTTGAAGGGATGGTACGATTAGGCTAAAATCGCAGGTGAAAAGCCGGGCGGGAGGGTTTGCCACGGAATACAGGAAGCTGGGCGGATCGGGGCTGCGGGTCTCGGAGGTGGGCCTCGGCAGCGGGAACTTCGGCTGGTTTTGCGACGAAGCCCAGTCTCTGCAGGTCATCCGCCGGGCCTCGATCTCGGCGTGAATTTCGTCGACGCCACCGACGAGTACGGCAACACGCTGTCGAGCAACACATTGGCAAGGCGCCCCGGGATAGCGGTAATCGGCAACATGGGGGGTACGGCGCCAGCGAATGGGGGCAGCGAATAGGCGGATGGGAACCGACTGGCTATTGGCTTGTTCGCTGAACATTCGCTGACGCCATGTCCTCTTCGTTTGACCCTGCGGATCGACCGGCAGGGTCTATGCAAATCATGATGGGGGAGCCCATGCCGAGACAGCCAGGAGAATCTGGAAACAACCCTGAGACCTACCCTTCCTACCTCTCTCTAGGCCTGTCCGAGCTGCAATCGAGGGCGGTGCGGGCGATGGAGGGGCTGAGCCGTTGCGCCGGCTGCGCCGTTGCCTGTCTGGCCGATCGCCTATCAGGAACAACCGGCGATTGTCGCAGTGGGCGCTACGCGCGGGTTTCCGGCTTCTTCCCCCACTTTGGCGAAGAGCCGCCGATAAGCGGCTGGCGCGGCTCGGGCACCATCTTCTTCTCCGGCTGCAATCTCCGCTGCATCTATTGCCAGAATCATGAAACCAGCCAGACGGACGAAGGAGAAGAGATAACGGAAAGGCAGCTCGCCGACGTGATGCTCCGTATCCAGGACCTCGGCTGCCACAACATCAACCTGGTGACTCCGAGCCATGTCGTGCCCCAGTTCCTCGCCGCACTAGCGCTGGCCGTTCCGGACGGGCTGCGTTTGCCAATCGTCTACAACACCGGCGGGTACGACTCGCTGGCCACCTTGCGGCTTCTGGACGGCGTCGTGGACATCTACATGCCCGACGCCAAATACGACGACGACCAGGTTGGCCTGCGTCTCTCTGGTATCCCCCACTATGCCAAAGTGAACCGGCTCGTCTTGAAAGAGATGCACCGCCAGGTGGGAGTCCTGCAAACGGATGCAAACGGAGTCGCCGTTCGGGGACTGCTTATTCGCCACCTGGTATTGCCCGGCCATCTGTCTGGCATAGCGGGGATCGCTCGTTTCATTGCCTCCCAGCTGTCAGGCGATGCCTACGCTAATGTGATGTCGCAGTACCGCCCCTGCTACAATGCCTGTCAGTATGAGTCACTCGACCGCCGCCTAACCTGGGAGGAATACGCCGAGGCTGTCGCCGCCGCCAGATCCGCCGGACTGTGGCAGGGGCTGCCAAGCGTTAGTCCGCTCGATGCCCCAGGCTTTTGGCGGCTTTGACCAGACGCGTCTTTGGATTTGCATTTTCTTGCAGGTTGGATATAATGTGAAGCAACGAAGGTGCCAAAGTAACGCGAGTTAGCCGGAGGAGGATAGTATGGGCATTCCGAATCTCAGAGGCAAACAAGACTGCGAGTCGCTGTTTTCGCCAGACGACATGCTGGCGTACATGCGCAAGGTGGGTAGGCAGCCGTCCTTTGATCCGCCAAGAGGGGTCATAATCTGCTATCGGAAGAGCCTGATGGACTATGCCGAGCAGACCCACACGGTCACGAAGGTGCAAATGATGACCAGAGACCTCTTTCTGCTTGGTGAAACCGGTAACACTATCGCCATCGCCGGCAACTTCGGAACCGGAGCGCCGACCGCCGCCTCCCTGTTGGAGGTGCTGATAGCGTTGGGTGTCAAGCACTTCATATCCATCGGCACGGCCGGGACCCTTTTGAAGGAACTGAGTATCGGCGACCTGGTGCTGTGCGATAGGTCGATTCGGGATGAGGGCGCATCTTACCATTACCTCAAGCCGTCGAAGTATGCCTATGCCTCACAGGAGATGACGCGCGCCATCAAGGCCGTCTTCCAGGCCCAAGGTCTGAAATATCACGTCGGCCCGAGCTGGACAATAGATGCCATCTTCCGGGAAACGGTGGCGGAGGCGAGGCAATACCAGAAGGAGGGCGTGGCCACCGTCGAGATGGAGGCCAGCGCCCTGTTCGCCGTGTCCCAATATCGTGGGGTCGAGATGGGCGCGATCTTCACCATCAGCGACTCGCTGGCCGGGCTGGTTTGGAATCCCCAGTTCATGCACCAGCCGACGCTAACCGGACTGGAGATTCTCTACAACGTCGCGGTTCAGGCGCTGCAGACGCGCTTCGCCGAGGTTGGCGTCGCTTCGCCCAAGTTGGCCCCCGTCGCCGGGGGTTGACGGGAACCACAGAGAACACAAATAGACGCGGATGGTTTGCTCTATGGCGTCAACCGTTGCTAGAGCTCACAGGCTCTGTGGGCTAGGCGAAGCCTGCGGTTGAGGAGTGCACGGCCGGATCTGACCCACGGGAGGCCGAGGCTTCAGCCGGAGACTGCACTTGACCCCTCAACCCTCAACCCTCTACCCTCTACCCTAGTTCGCTGTCACAAATCGACATCAGCCGGTGTTAATATATATGCAAGGAGAAAACCCGAACGACAAGCCTATGGTGAAAGAAACAGGGTTGGGCGCTACTCTCTCCGATAGCCTGCTGTTAGAACAACTGGGACAGGGTCGCTCATCGAGGGACGGGGCCTTCGAGGAGATCTTCGCCCGCTATCGCCATCTGGTGTACGGTGTGCTCTTCCGGATGACCGGCGACCGCGACGAGGCCGAGGAACTAAGCCAGGAAGTATTCCTAAAGCTGTACACCCATCGCTTTCGGTCGGGGGAGAGCCACAACCTGCAGGGCTGGCTCTACCGGGTCGCCACCAATCTAGGCTTCAATTCCCTTAGGAGCCGGCAGCGCCAGCGAAACCGTCTGGACAGGTTGGCGCACGAGAGGCCGGAGCATGGCTCTGGCTCCGACCCTGGCGTGGAGGTCCTCCGACAAGAGGAGCGAGACGCGGTCCGGCAGATACTGGCGACTCTGCCTGAGCGCCAGGCCGCCTGCCTAACATTGCGCCAGATGGGCCTGTCCTATGCCGAGATCGCCCAAGCCGTTGGCGTCTCTCCAGGCTCCGTAGGCACCCTCCTTGCAAGGGCCGAGTGTACGTTCAAAGAACGATATTTGAGCAACGACAAGGAGGCAAACTATGGGATGCGTTGATATTGGCAAGCTCCGGGCCTTTTGCGATGGCGAGGTCGCCAGCGGCGAGGCCAAACAGATCGAGACCCATGTCGCCCGGTGCATTTCGTGCAGGGAGCAGCTCGACGGCGTACGCAAGGCCGGATCGTTCGTCGCCGCCAAGATGAACGCTATAGCTCCCCTGCCCGGCGAAGCCCCCCCAGGCATCGAGGCCTCCCTCGCCGCTATCAGACGAAGGGAGCCGCGTCTGGCGACGAAGACCGCCGAAGGAAACACGGCGCGCGGCCTGTCGAGATGGATCGGCGGCCTGGTCGCTGGAGCAACCTTCCACTGGCGGGCGAGCGTGGCGGGTCTTGTCGCCGTTGCCGTGGTCATCTCGCTGGTGGCCCTGCCACCGGTCCGCACCATCGCCGACGATCTGCTGGGCATCTTCCGGGTGCAGAAGTTCACCCAGGTTACGTTGGACCCGGGTACCTTGAAGAATCTCCCCAACTTCGACCCGTCGAAAATGGGGACTTTCGACGGCATCACGCGGGAGCCGAGCTCCTCCACCGTGGCATCGCCAGCCGAGGCGGCCGCCAGGCTCGATTTCCCGTTGCGACTGCCGCAGCATCTGCCTGCGGGCGTGACCAACAACCCTAAGCTGGCCGTCACGGACAGCTTCAGCGTGGCTTACACCTTCGACCTGGCCAGGGCCACCACCTACATGGCCTCGATGGGAATAACGGGAATCGATCTGCCCAAATCCTTGAATGGACAGAAGATCTCTGGTACTATGCCAGTGCATGTCATCGCCAGCTACGGCGAAGGTGTCCCGGGCGCGGCAATGGCCCTGTTCCAGGGAAGGAGCCCCGTGGTCGAGATTCCCGATGGCGTGAACCTGGACGAGGTGTTTAACGCTATCTACAGCCTGCCGGGACTGCCGCCGGAACTGGTGGTCCAGTTGCGGGCCATCGACTGGCGGACCACGGCGCCCGTACCGGTGCTCAAGGGTGACACCAGCCGCAAGCTGACCGTCGACGGCGTGGAGGGACTGCTAGTGCGAAACGACATCGAGAAAGTGACCGTGCTCTTCTGGCAGAAGGATGGTATTGTCTACGTCATGGCCGGCGACGTAGCTGATTCCGATCTCGTAGCCGCGGCCAACTCGCTGAAATGACGTCACGGACGCCAGCGGTCGAGACCCTCAACCTGAGGAAGGTCTTTGGCGGAAAAGTAGCGGTGGATAGCCTCACCCTGAGCGTGGGCCGGGGTGAGGTGTTCGGCTTCCTTGGTCCCAACGGGGCGGGCAAGACCACTGCCGTGAAGATGCTGACCGGCCTGGCCCGTCCCACCGCCGGCTCCGCCCGCATCCTGAGCTATCCCGTCGGCGCCGTCGAGGCCAAGCGGGAAATCGGCTATTTGCCCGAGCTCTTTCGCTTCCACGATTGGCTGGAGGGCTACGAGTTTCTCGACTTCCACGGCCGGCTCTACGGCATGACCGGCCAGCACCGGCGCCGGCGAATTCCGGAGGCTCTGGCGATGGTGGGACTCGCCGCCAGAGGCAAGGACAAGCTACGGACCTACTCCAAGGGCATGCTACAGCGAATCGGGATCGCCCAGGCGATTCTGAACGACCCCCGCCTAGTCTTCCTCGACGAGCCTACCTCGGCCCTCGACCCTATCGGGCGGCGAGACGTGCGCGACCTGATAAGACAGCTCGCCGCCAGCGGCTGCACCGTCTTTCTCAACTCCCACCTGCTCGGCGAGGTGGAGATGGTCTGCGACCGGGTGGCCATAGTGAACAGGGGCAAGGTGGTGGCTATGGGCAATCTGTCGGAGTTGCTCTCCAGCCAGACCGAACTGGAGGCGCAGGTCGGCGGCGCCACTCCCCTCCTGCTGGACGAGTTGGAGAAGATGGCAGCCACCGTCGCCCTGGCTGACTCGACCATCACGATGTCTCTGAAAGACAAGGAGATGGTTCCATTGGTGGCCGAAGCGATCGTGCGGCATGGCGGCAAGATCTACAGCCTGACACCCCGGCACATCTCCCTCGAAGGGCTGTTCGTCAGCGCTATAGAAGAAGGAGAGCGATGAACGTCATCACGGTGGCCAGGTTCACCTTTCGCGAGGCGCTGAAGAAAAAGGTCGTGCTGGCGGCCGGTATACTGAGCGTCGTCTTTCTCGCCCTGTACGCCCTGGGCTTTCACTTCTTCGTGGACGAGTCGGCGAGGACCGCCGCCGCCAACAGCAACCCCGCCACTTACTTTGCCCGGCAGTTTGGCGTCCTCGTCATGATGGGCCTTTACGTCGTCAACTTCTTTGGCGGACTGCTCGCCATCTTTACGGCGGTGGGCACCATTTCGGGCGAGATCGAGAGCGGCACCCTGCACGCCGTCGTTCCCAAGCCCGTCCGGCGCTGGGAGATCGTGGTGGGGAAGTGGCTCGGCTACGCCGTGATGCTGTCGGTATACGTGTTCGGCATGGCCTGGGGCGTGATGGGCCTGGCCTGGGTCCAGAACGGCTACATGCCATCCGAGCCGCTGAATGGGTCCCTTCTGATGGTCCTCGTATCTCTCCTGTTGCTGTCCCTCACCTTTGCCGGCAGCGCCATGTTCTCCACCGTAACCAACGGCATCGTGGTGTTCATGCTCTACGGCATCGCCTCAGTAGGAGGAATGGTCGAGGGTATGGGAACCATCATCAAGAGCGATCTGCTCGTGAACATCGGCATCATCACCAGCCTGCTCGTTCCCAGCGACGCGATCTGGAAAGCGGCCACCTACTTCCTGCAGCCGCGCGTGTTCGACCTGATCCCCATCCCCACCCCCTTCTCCTCCGTCTCCCCACCCAGCATACCGATGGTGGTCTACGCCGCCGGGTACTGCGCCGTGGTTCTTTTGGGGGGGATAAGGCTGTTTCAGCGAAGGGATCTGTGATTGTCTGAACCGCTGATTCGCCTGATCAGGGGATTTCGCTGATGAGGCACAGACAATCTGCGAATCAGATGAGCAGCATGCTCACGGTCGTGACAACCCTTGACTAGCCCGCCCACCTGATCCATAATGTGCCTGGCGCCACCTTGTGAGCCAGGATTGACAAGGTTCCAGTAGCAAGTGGCTGATGAACACATCGGTTCGTGGATATGCTGCTTGGTGGGCGCTGAGGAGGACACCATGGCTTGGATGCGCCGCCTCCCATTCACGGCCTTGCTTTGGATTGCGCTCGTGCTGCTCGGCGCAGTAGCGGCCGTGGCCGCTTACCCAAGGCTGACCTCACTTTGGCAACCGGTCACCTCGTCGACACCGGCAGGCAAGGCCAGAGTCATCGTGCCTGCTGGAGCTCTTCCACCGGGCACGTCCTTGACGATTGCCGAGACTGCTCCAGCCGAGTTGCCCCCGGAGGTCCAGCGGCTCGGTCCCACCGTTCGGATCAATGCGCCGCCGGGGCTGGAATTGGCCGCTCCCGTCACCATCACCCTGCCGTACAACACCAAGCTGGAGCGCCCAACTGGGATGGTCCCATTGGTTCTGCTGCAGCAGGGCGAGCTTTGGCGTGCCGTAGAGCCAGGGGAGGAATTGGGCAAAGGTGTCCTGCAGGTCCCGCTTTTGCCGCGAGGCATGAGCGGCTTCGCCGATGGACTGGCGAGTCCCGAGAGCGCAAGCATTGCCGGCATCAACCTGACACCCATCCTCGCCCGTCTCACCGAGCACGAGAGCGACCACTTTGTCGTGCGGTATTTTATCGGGGAAGCTCTTTTGGAGTGGGCCGTCGAGAAGCGGCTGGAGGGCATCTACCAGCACTACAAAGGCCTGGGATTTCGTGCCCCAGACATTGAGAAAGACCCGAACCGGAGGGGGCCAGACGGGGAGAAGTACATAGTGCGAGTAAACCTCTGGTCGCTATCGCCTAGTTTCGTCTGGAAGGTATTCTCATTGGGTTCATATTTCCCTTGCACGCGCCAGCTTGAGCTCAACATCGTGCCCAGCTTCCTGTGGAATCGGTCGGGCACTAATCAAGGGTTCGAGGCTACACTCCCCCACGAGTATTTTCACGCTGTGCAGCTTGCCTACCCATTGCTTGCCGACAGCGTGCGTCCCCAAGTGTGCGGTACGTCGGGCGGAGGAGGACCATCTGATTGGCTCTGGCTGATCGAGCCCACCGCTGCGACGGCCGGAGCGAGCTTCCAGAGTGGTTCGCCACAGAGAGACCCTGACTACCCGGTGTTACCTCTGGATGAACGTCTTGCCCGTCTCCCTGATAGCAGTGGGATAGACACCGATCAATACCGCTCGCAGGACTTCTTCGCCTACATCGCCCGCGCCGCAGGAGTCAAGAACAACGGCTACCTGAAGCCACTCTTGGAATGCGCGCCGGATTCCCAGCCGCGGGCAAGCGCCGCTCCGCAGCCCTTCGCTATGGAATGCATGGACAACATGGTCCGCAGCATGGGATTCAAGGGAATGCCGGATGCGTACGCCGGATTCGTGCGCAGCGGCTACCTGCGCATGCGAGGAGAACGGCAGGCGGTGAACGCCTATTCGCGGCAGGGAACTGACGAGAGCAAGGTGGATCAGGAGGTAAGCCGCCTGCTCACTCCGAAGACCCAGGCGGCGGGTGATTTCAGCTTCGACCTCGAGCAGTGGCAGAGCAGGCTGCTCAGGGTTGAGACCAAGGAGGTCCCCGGCTCTGGCGCTCTGCGCTTGTCATTGCAGGATGGAAAGGACCGCCCAGGCCTCGAGGGGTGGGCCTGGGCTCTGGGCGACGGCGACAAGGTAGACATGTCGAGCGAGGTATCCATTAGGGAAGGGGTCATCGAGCTATGGGGATGGGGGCAGGGAGTGAAGACAGTGGAGATCCTGCTGCCCAACGCCTCCAGCGAGCCCCGGCGAGTCGGCGGCACCCTCTCGGTTGTCTCCGGAACGCTAGTGCCGTCCACTGGCCTCGAAGTGTACCACATAGCGACCTGGTGGCAGCCCGCTCCCGATGGACAGTTCAACTATCCCAGTGATGTGGCGGTAGACGGGACGGGCGACGTCTACGTAACAGATTGGATAAACAAGCGGGTACAGAAATTCTCTGGCGACGGCCGTTTTCTGGCTAAGTGGGGGTCTCCAGGCAATGGAGACGGACAGTTCGACTGGCCCGGAGGCATAGCAGTAGACGGAGCAGGGAACGTTTACGTTTCGGATGAGAGCAATGCGCGAGTACAGAAGTTCTCCTCCGACGGCCGCTTCTTGGCCAAGTGGGGAACTCCGGGCAATGGAGATGGGCAGTTCAACTACCCCAGAGGCATTGCCGTAGACGCAGCAGGCAACGTCTACGTGACTGACTATGAGAACGCCCGCGTGCAGAAGTTCTCCTCCGACGGCCGCTTTCTAGCCAAGTGGGGATCCCGCGGAAAGGGTGACGGAGAGTTCTACGAGCCTTGGGATATTGCGCTGGACTTGGCAGGCAACGTCTACGTGACCGACACGGGCAACAACCGCGTGCAGAAGTTCTCCTCCAACGGCCGCTTTCTGGCTAAGTGGGGCACACTGGGCAGCGCAGATGGACAGATGGGACGACCTGCGGGCATTGCGGTAAGCCGGGCAGGCGAAGTCTACGTGGCGGATTACTTCAACTACCGTGTGCAGAAGTTCTCTTCCGATGGCCGCTTTCTGGCAAAATGGGGGTCCAGGGGCAGCGGAGATGGACAGCTTGAGTCGCTCTGGGGCGTGACGTTAGACTCGGCGGGAAACGTTTATGTGGCAGATTCGGGCAACCATCGGGTGCAGAAGTTCTCCTCAGGCGGACGCTTTCTCTCGACGTTGGGATCTAGGGGGGGAGGAGACGGACAGCTTTCATCACCTTGGGGTGTGGCGCTCGACTCGGTAGGAAACGTCTATGTGACGGACGTCGGAAACCGCCAGGTGCAGAAGTTTTCCCCAGACGGCCGCTTCCTGAGCAGATGGGGGACTCAGGGCAGCGGAGCTGGGCAATTCAACTCGCCCAACGGCATTGCGGTAGACGCAGCAGGCAACGTGTATGTCGCAGATGAGAACAATGCGCGAGTGCAGAAATTCTCCTCCGACGGCCGCTTTCTTGCCCAGTGGGGGTCCCGCGGCAGCGGAGATGGACAGTTTGACCGGCCACTGGGTGTTGCCGTAGACGTAGCAGGTAACGTCTACGTGGCAGACAGTAGTAACGATCGCGTTCAGAAGTTCTCTTCAGACGGGCGCTTCTTGACAAAGTGGGGGTCTCAAGGCAGCGGTGACGGACAATTCCGCATGCCTGATGGCATTGCGGTGGACGGGGCAGGGAGTGTCTATGTGCTGGATCCGATCGACCACCGGGTGCAGAAGTTCTCGTCCGACGGTCGTTTCCTGGCCAAGTGGGGGTCTATCGGCAAAGGAGACGGGCAGTTCGGGTGGCCCAAGGGCATAGCAGTAGACGGAGCGGGCATCATCTATGTGTCAGATGTCGAAGCCCACATGATACACAAGTTTTCCCCTGACGGCCGCTTTCTGGGGAAGTGGGGACCTAGGAGCAGCGGCGCCGGTGAGCCTTTCTCGCCCAGGGGTATTGCAATTGACGCGTCAGGCAGGGTATATGTGGCGGATGAAGACAACGATCAGCTGCACAAGTTTGCAGTACGATAGAAGCGCTGTGACAGGAGTCCTCCTATCCGATGGCCATAAATGTTACCGGCGGAATTGTGTGCCGTCGAGTCGGCAGGGATAGTGCGCGGCCGGGTCTGGGTGATTATACTATTCCTTTTCAACATTCGCGTTGTCCGCGAGAATCATGCTGCCAGAGCAGCCTGAGGGAATGCCTCGAAACGGAAACCGAGAGCGGCAGACATTAGCCTCCAGCCACGGGCGGTGACGCAATA
>JACPQF010000069.1 GCA_016190625.1 Chloroflexota bacterium
GTGGGGACAGAATTCGCGGGTCTCTGCATATTGCCAGTTTTCGGCTGCATTTCTAGCGGCCCTTGGTGGGCGTGGTTTGATGCTCTATGGGGGCCGACCTGGCGCGCCGTCTTCCGGACAGCTCGAGGCTGTTGACCACGTCGACTACGCCCGGAATCCACCAGGCATCAGTGCCGGCAGCGTGCTTGACACGCTTGTTGGGAACCGTGCCAGTCAAAGTCACGACGCCCGCTGCCACGTCCACGTCGATGGGAGCATCGTAGGGGACGATAGGATCATCGTCAAGAGCGTCGTAAACCATTTCTTCGATCTCTTCATCAGTCGGCAGTCCTGTGGCCGTATACTGGGGCGAATAGGTCCCTCCCCAGGTGCGCAAACCGCCCAGGCCCCAGTTGGGAAAACCCCAACCCCAGCCCGGAGCAAAGCTCGGGGCGAAACCGGGCTGGAATCCATAGTACGGGGCGGCAGACATTTGAAAGCCACAGCTCGGACAGGTGTAATTACCTTGGTCCATGCCGTATCTGTTTGCCATCTTCTACCTCCATTACAGATTTCCGGGGAAGTGGAGCGCGTTCAGGGCTTGCTGCCGCGCTCCTCCATTGATCCTGTCGGCGCTGGAGTCGCCCTACTAGCCCTGGCCTCCGGGCCTTCTCGTCCTTGTGGTCGATTTCGTACCCGGCGGAGTAGTTGGCGTCCTCCCCGTAGGAGTCTCCGTAGTTCGCTCGGTCGTCCTGCGGGTTGTTCTCGTCGTCGGTCTCTCGGCCTTGCCTCTGGCCCGACCGGCGATTTCGATCTGGTTGTTGACATCCCACACGCCCGGGATCCACCATGCATCGTCGCCGATGGCGTGCTTGACCCTTTTGTTGGGCAGGCTGCCGGTCAGAGTGACCAGGCCGCCGGTAACTTCAACGCTGACGTCGCAATCGTATGGCACGAGCGGATCTGCGTCGATGGAATCGTAGATCATCTCTCGAATCTGCTCGTCGTCAGGAACCGTCATTGTCTGGTAGCCCGGGAAGTAGCCCTGCGGGTATCCTGGGTAACCCTGAGTGAATGTAGGGTAGCCTGGCATGGAGCCCGGGAAGCCCTGCCAAGGGTAGTAGCCCGGGAACCCGAACGACGGCATCATTCCGCCCGCGAACTGAGGCATGCCCATCATTGGATAGCTGCCCTGGAATCCGCAAGTTGGGCAGAACTGATTCATCCCCGGTCCAGAGGACTGGGAGCCGAAGCCCATTCCGCCAAAGCCCATCGGTCCGTAACCCATGCCGCCGTATCCTTGTCCGAATCTAGACGTCACGTAGGCACCTCCTATTTAGAGTTTTGGTCCTTTGATCGCTCACGACCCTAATGGGGTCGCAAGGCACGTCTCGCGTGTGGTCGTGCCACGCCGTTTCGCGAACGTGCAAAGTATGTGCCAGCGAATGTCCGACCCCGCCGGCAACGCCGTGCACTAGTAAACGGGTTCGACGGTCAAAAGCGTCGAGAGGGGGTGACAGACCTCGCCGAGCGATAGCAATCTGAACTCAGATCAACTGCTGGCTGATAGCGTCGGCTTTTCGCAGTATGCCGTCGACAAGGCGATAGAGGGGCAGGTCTTTGGCTGCAAGTTCTTCCCGGAGATCGTCAAAGAAGCAGTAGCTCATGGCGCAGGCCACGTATTCTCCCAGGCTCTCACCGGCCAGGGGTTCGACGAGGGCATCTTGGTCCAAAGCTCGCCGGTAGAGGACCTCCAGCGCCGACCGCACCTTGGGCGACAAAAAGGTCGTCGAAGCGTGGGCGAACTCGTGGCGAATGGTAAGGAGGCTTTTCCAGGAGACGACGACGGCGATCTGGCCATCGACCACGTCGGTAAGCCCCTCGCAATCGTCTATTTGGATGCCCTGGCTGTGCCACCGTCTAAGGCGGGCAGCGCTGTCCAGGATCGCCGCCGAGGAGGGCTTCTCGTCCCGGTCGAGAACCCAGATTCGGGTGGGGTAATCGCGGGCCATCAGAAGCATCAGGAGAGGGTAGACCTTGAGACCTGCCACGACCTTTTGGCTAGCAGACCGATGAGGCGAGCGACAGATCATTTCTTCTATCAGTTGACTTTTGGAACGGCCGGCGAGCCGGAGGTGAAGCCTGTCCCTAAGGGCGGTTTCCAAAGTGCCGTACTCTTTCTAACAGACGAGCTGTAGGATTTGTCTCTACCGGGCTGCGAGATTATAGCACGGAGCAAACTAAGAGACAAGGCTCGTTTGACTGGTAATCGACTTGCTACTGTCAGCGCAGGCGCCAATATTGACCCCTTGACGGTACGTATGCAAGTGACATATAATCACGCCGTAACGACGGCCAAGGATCAGCCTTCCCTGTGCCGTGGAACAGAGTCAAAGACGACTCCCGCAAGCCGCTATGTTTGAGCGGATGGTCAGTATAGTGGACCCGTAAAACTGGACACGAAAACGCCGAATAATAAGTTAGAATGGCGACATGAGAAAGCGCTACTCGAACACGTTTAAGGCACAAGTTGTCCACGAGGTCCTGAGGGA
>JACPQF010000072.1 GCA_016190625.1 Chloroflexota bacterium
AAAAGCGGTGGGGAATCGCATCCGCTTTTTGGCACTATGTGGGGGGCAACAGCAGGTCTGGCAAACAATTCAGACCTCCTAGTGGGGACAGAATTCGCGGGTCTCTGCATATTGCCAGTTTTCGGCTGCATTTCTAGGCTGTCCTCAAGGTCTTCGAGACGTTCGATCAGAGCATCGTAGTCCTCAAGCCCCATCAGAACTGCCTTGACCTTGCTGTGCGAGGCAATGAAGCAGGGCTCGTGACACTGACTAACCTCTTCAATTAGTGAGGTTAGTCTTGGCCTCGCTTCACTGACCGGCACCACTCTCACCTTGGGCATATTGTAACCCTCCTTGTAGCGTGTAGTGTAACACTGCGCGTAACAGAATGTCAACGCCGGAAACACTGCGATCGATCCATTGGTGATTGCGTCTACTGGTGTGCCTTCGGGCGAGTATGCTATAATACCACCCGACACTCAAGGCGCCTTGCTAATATATGAAACTCGCAGGAGAATGACTTTGAAGGAGCCACGTTTCAGCACTCTCGATATCGTGATGGTCCCGCTGTTCACTGCCATTATGGTCGCGCTGGGACTCCTCTACATTCCGCTTCCCTTCACCCCGGTGCCGATAACGGGGCAATCGCTGGGAGCCATGCTGGCGGGCAGCATCCTCGGCGCCAAGCGCGGCGCCCTCAGTATGCTTGTCTTTCTTCTCCTAGTGGCCGTGGGGGCGCCCGTCCTGGCCGGGGGTAGAGGCGGCTTCGGCATACTGGTCGGACCCAGCGGCGGCTACATCTTCGGTTTCCTCGTCGGCGCCTTCATTACCGGCTTGCTGGCCGAAAGCCTGCGCAACCGTCGAGGTGGCTTGGGGTTCTGGCTCGTCGTGGCAAACCTGATCGGCGGCATAATCGGCGTCCATGCCCCCGGCGTTGTTTGGCTAGCGGTGGTTACTCACCGAACACTACTGGAGGCGCTGGCCCTTGGCTCGCTGCCCTTCCTGCCGGGAGACCTCGTCAAAGTCGTGGCTGCGGCCATAATCGCCCAAGGGGTTTACGCCGCCTATCCCATCGAGCGGCTGTTTGGGAGCGGCAGGCCGGCCATGCCGGAGGCTAACTAGGAAGGACGACCCAAGCATGCGGGAGGCCTTCGTCGTCGCGGCCAGGCGGACGCCCATCGGGAGGATCGGCGGCGCCCTCCGGACGGTCCGTCCCGAGCAGTTGGTCGTGCCACTCATTCGGGCCCTTCTGGACGAGACCGGCTTGGACGGCGGCGCCATCGACGACGTTATTCTAGGAAACGTGGTGGGTCCGGGCGGGAATCTGGGGCGGCTGGCAGCGCTGGCGGCCGGCTTGCCCATCGAGGTCCCAGGCCTAACCGTCGACCGCCAGTGCGGCTCGGGGCTCGAAGCGATAAACCTCGCGGCGGCGAAAATCCGGGCCGGCCTGACCGAGGTGGCGATCGCCGGCGGGGCCGAAAGCTGCAGCCTGGAGCCGTGGAAAATGGAGAAACCCTCGTCGCTCTACCGAGACCCCCCACGCTTCATCTATCCCCGCGCCCGCTTCTCCCCTACTGAGTTGGGCGATCCCGACATGGGGGTAGCCGCCGAGAACGTGGCGGAGGCCTTTGGCATCTCGCGGGAAGAGCAGGATACCTTTGCTCTGTCGAGTCACCAGAAGGCGGCACGCGCGAAGGCCCAGGGGCACTTCGCGGCCGAGGTCGTTCCCGTGCCGGTCGAGCGGGGGAGAGGCCAAACGATGGTGGAATCCGACGAGTGCGTGCATGCGGGGATGTCGCTGGAGATGCTGCGACGGTTCCCGCCCATCTTCAAGCCGCAGGGCACGGTGACCGCCGGCAACTCCTGCCCTTTGAACGATGGGGCGGCGACCGTGCTTCTCGCCTCGGAGGAGGCCCTGCGGCTTTACTCGCTATCCCCGGCGCTCAGATTCGTCGACTGCATTACCGCTGGCGTGGACCCTAATCTCCTAGGGATCGGACCTGTTCCAGCGGTTCGTAAGCTGCTCGACCGCTGCCGGCTGACGGTTGGCGATGTTGACCTGGTGGAGTTCAACGAGGCGTTCGCCTCACAAGTGCTGGCATCGGCGAAGAGCCTAGACCTGCCTCTGGAGCGGCTGAACGTCGACGGCGGGGCCCTCGCCCTCGGCCACCCTTATGGCGCTTCCGGCGCCGTTCTGGTAGCCCGTCTACTCCACGGGCTTCGCAACCGGCAGGGTAAGTACGGTCTGGCCACCCTGGGCATCGCCGGCGGAATGGGCATCGCCAGCCTGTTCGAGAGGGTGTAGGTTGCTCTAAAGTGCAAAGCATTAGGTGCCCTCACCCTAGCCCTCTCCCATCCTTCTGCGGAAGGACAGGAGAGGGAATTGCTGCCCTTTCCAACGTCGAGGGAGTAATGTTCCCTCTCCCGCCGCCGCAGTGGGAGAGGGCTAGGGTGAGGGCACCTCAATTGCGAAGAAACAGGCGTTTTCGGCGCGGAAATGCAGATGAGAGACGCTATGGCTAACATCTCCGACGGAATAGAATGGGCGGGCCGTCGCTTTCCCGATAAGGCCGCGATTGTGGGAGACGACGGGTCGCGCCTGACCTATCGCGAGCTGGACGAGAGCGCCAACAGGATAGGCCGGTTTCTCAGGGATACGTGGGGGCTGGAGCGGGGAGACCGCGTGGGGATTCTGGCGGGAAACTCGCTCCGGTTCCTCGAAGCCTTTTACGGGATCATCCGGGCTGGCTGCGTCGCCGTGCCGCTGAACGACCGGTGGAGACGGGATGAGTTGGAAGCTTGTCTGGCAAATTGCCTTCCGGCGCTGATCTTAGCAGACGAAAGTGGCGGCCGGCGCCTTGCCGGCGATGGGCTCAACGCCGACCTCGGGGTTCCCGCTATCGACCTCGGCTCATTCTCGATTGCTTCGTCTGCTTTGGCTGCGCATCCTCTGGGAGATAGGCCGGGGAGCGATGATTTCTTCTACATCGGCTACACGTCGGGAAGCACGGGGAAGCCGAAGGGAGTGCTTCGACGCCATGGCTCATGGCTGGACAGCTATCTCGCCGCGACCATCGAATTCGGCTCCGGCCGTGAGAACCGGTTTCTGGCACCGGGCGCCCTATTTTATTCACTCTCGCTGTTTGCCGTTACCCACACCCTGTTCCTCGGCGGCACGTCCTACATAATGTCGACGTTTGACCCTCGCAAGATGCTGGATTTGGTCGAGCGGGAAAGGGTGACGACCATTTGCATGGCGCCGAGCCTCTACGAGGCCGTCTTGAACGTAAAAGGGACCAATAGGCAGAACCTAGGCTCGGTTCGCACCCTGATCTGCGCTGGCTCCGGCTGGCCCCGGGCGGAAGAGGCGAAGCGGCGGCTGCTGGCGCTTTTCCCGTCGGCGGGGCTATACGAGTATTACGGCGCGGCGGAGCTGAGCTTCGTGTCGGTCAATCCGCCGGAGGAGCAGATGAGGCGTCCACGGTCGGCCGGGCGCCCCTTCCTCGGCGTGAGGATCCAGGTACGCGGCGAAGACGGGCGACCGGTCGGGCCGAAAGAGGTGGGCGTCCTCTGCGCGCAGAGTTCGTATGGATTCGAGGGCTATTACGGCGATCTGGCCAGAACGGCGACAGTGCTGCAAGGCGGCTGGATGACTGTGGGCGACCTCGCCTATACGGATGAGGAAGGATATCTTTATATTGTCGGGCGCAGAGACAACGTAGCGATCGTCGCGGGCATGAACGTCAACGTCGAGGAGGTAGAGGAAGTTCTCAACAGCCACCCAAGGATCGCCCTTGCCGCCGTCTTCGGCGTCGAAGACCCGCGCCGCGGCCAGGCGCTGGTCGCCCTCATCCAGCGACGAGCTGGGGCTAGCGTCGACCCGGCCGAACTGCGAGCCTATTGTGCCTCTCGCCTTGAAAGTCACAAGCGACCGCGTCGGCTGCGATTCGTCGATGCCATCCCCCTGACCGACTCCGGTAAGGTCAGCCGCCCCGAATTGCCGCGACTTTACGCCAGCGTACCCAGCCCTCTGGCCGGGTCGCCGCCAGCCCGAGCGAGGCCAAGTCGATGATCGAGGTCGAAGGCGTCAGCTTCGCCTACCCCGGCGGGCCACCCGTCTTGGCCGACTTCAGCCTGAGCGTGGCGAAAGGTAGCTTTGTTTCCCTCCTCGGCCGAAATGGGTCGGGAAAGTCCACGCTGGCGAAGCTCTTAAACGGGCTGCTTCTTCCTCAGCGCGGGCGGGTGAAGATCGACGGCTTACATACCAACAGCCGGTCGCATGTCAGAGACATCCGAAGGAGAGTTCAGTTGGTCTTCCAGAACCCCGAAAACCAGTTGGTTGGGGTTACCGTGGAGGAGGACATAGCCTTCGGCCTTGAGAACCTCGGCATTCCTCAGCCGGAGATGGGGGAGAGGATGGACTGGGTCCTCGATTTCACGCGTTTGCTTCCGCTGCGATCCCGGCTCGTAGCCGGGCTTTCGGGCGGAGAAAAGCAACGCCTCGCCCTGGCGGGAGTACTGGCCATGAGGCCCCGGTGCGTGGTTCTCGACGAAGCGACCTCCATGTTGGACGAGGAGGGCAGGGGCGATCTGCTGCGTCTGGTGCACGCCATGAATAAGGAACTGGGCGTGACGGTGGTGCAGATCACGCAGGAACCGGAGGAGGTTCGTCAAAGCGACACGATTCTGGTGCTGGAGGGGGGACAAATCGCGCTCGAAGGAACGCCGTCGAACGTGCTGGCATCTCCGGAGGGACTGGCGTATTTTGGCCTCTTTGATGAAAGCGGTGCCGGCGAATCTATAGCCAATAGGCGAATAGCTGATTCGTCCACGTCCTCTTGTCCGTTACCACCATCCGCTGACGCCCCGTCAGCGCTGCTAATCTCCAATCATTCCGGAGGTGGCAGCAGTGCTGGCATAGCCACTAATCGCGCCAGCAACTGCCTGTCGGAGCGGATCCACATCAACAGCCCCCAAATCGAGCTGGACAACGTCTCCTTCTGCTACAATCGAGGGAGGACCGACGAGGCGTGGGCCCTGGTTGGGGTGCAAGCGCGAGTGAGGCGAGGGCAGACGCTGGCGATCTTGGGCCGGCAGGGATCGGGGAAGTCGACGCTGCTCCAGCTTCTCGACGGTTTGCTCAAGCCGGATAGCGGCCGGGTGCTGGTCGACGGACGGCCGATGACGCCCGAGCGGGCGGCAGAACTCAGGGCCGAGGTGGCGATGGTCTTCCAGTATCCAGAGCATCAACTCTTTGCCGCCACCGTCTTCGACGACATGGCCTTTGCGGCGAGACAGAGGTCGCTGGGGGAGGTGGAGGTGGCGCAGCGCGTCCGCGACGCCGCTGCCCTCGTCGGCCTGGACATTGACAAGCTCGCCAAGCGCCGGCCGCTGGAGCTGAGCGGCGGCGAGCGACGGAAGGTCGCCATCGCCGGAGCCCTGGTCGCCAGCCCATCCCTTCTTCTCATGGACGAGCCGATGTCTGGCCTCGATCCGCTGGCCCGCCGGGAGTTTGTCGCGACCATCCGGCGCCTTCGGCTGGAGGCGGATATGGGCGTAGTGGTCGTCACTCATTCTTTGGCGGAGGCGATGGCCGTTGCCGATAGGGTGATGGTCTTGGAGCAGGGGACCGTCGTCTTGGACAGCAGCCCGGACGAACTCAGTCAGTGGTTGGTGGCCGGTGGGCAGAGCGCAGGCGTCAGGCGATGGGGATCTCTGTCCGATCCCGCGGCCACCGACCTGTGTCCGCGGACCCCTGACCCCAAACCCCTCACCCCCAATCCCCAGCCCTTGCTCCTGGGCCAGATGGTGCCGGGGAATAGCTTGCTGCATAGTCTGGATCCGCGCGCCAAGTTTCTTGCCAGCCTGGTCCTGACGGCGGGGTTCTTCCTGGCTGGCACCTATCCGCCTCTGCTTGCTTTGTCCCTCGTTACGGCGCTTCTGTGCGCATCGTCGCGGTTGTCTCTGCGGAGCGTCATCGGCTCGCTGCGTCCGATCCTCCTGACCGTCGTCGGCGCCTCGGTTCTCCACCTATTCGCCAGTCCGGGGCCCTACCTCGTTGCGCTCGGGCCGGTCAAGATCAGTCAGGCGGGTCTGGCTGAGGCTGGCATGGTGGATCTGCGACTAGCCTCATTTGTGGTCATCGCGGCCCTGATGTCGTGGACCACTTCGCCGACGGCCCTGGCGGAGGGGCTGGAGCGGCTCCTGTCCCCGCTGAATCGCCTAAAGGTACCTGTTGGCGACCTCGCCATGATGGTGGGAATTGCCTTGCGCTTCGTCCCCACGCTGGTCACCGAGATGCAAAGGCTGATGAAGGCTCAGAGAGCAAGAGGAGTCGACTTCTCCCAGGGGAGCCTGCCTAGGCGGCTGCGCAAACTGGCGCCTCTGGTGATTCCCCTGATCGTAAGCACGATGGAGAGAGGCGAGGAACTTGCCGTGGCTATGGAATCCAGGTGCTACGATGGCCGGCGGAGGAGCCGCTTCTACCGGCTGCAGCTAACTGGCATGGACGCTGGAGTCGTGCTTGGGAGCGTAGGACTGGTGACTGGCCTGCTCTGGTTTCTCCACTAGACCCCGTGTGGCTTGTCGGCAGCTTGGTTACGCCTCCCCCTTCTTTGGTGCGATGTCAGGCTTCTGGTGAGGTATTGACACTTCTGGTCGGATGGTGTATAAGGACCAAGATCATTCAATCGCTTCCGCTTTAGGCTGTCATGTCTCCCGGGAATGCCGTCCGGTCGGCGTTCCTTTGAACCCGTCAGTTTTGAGGCGCGGGCGAACCATCAAGAGCGATCTCTTCTGGCTCCGTGTGCAAGGATGCACCGCGTCCGAGATAGCGGTGGTGGTAAATGCGCAAGCTCTATCTGGTCGGAATCGTGCTTGTAGTCGGCGTGTTTCTGGCCTCCAGCTTGAGGTCAGTTTCCCAAACAGCTCTTGGCAGCGGGACGGCGCCAGGCAGCACGGGTGAGGTTCGTCCAGACTTCCCGGCGGCGGACAACAGCGGCCCGACTGCGGCGTCCAAGCCCCGACTGGGCATCTTTTTCACGGCGTACCACGACGGATTCACTCAGAAGATGGCGGACGCCGGCGCCAAATGGACGCGCCTTTCGATTCTTTGGGACTATATTGAGCCGAATCGTACTAACCCACCTACCTACAATTTCAGCACCTACGATGGGATACTGAAGGAGTACAAGGACGCCGGACTAACCCCCATCGTCGAGATCAGGCACAATCCCAAATGGGCCGCGGCCAGCACCTGTGGGCCTATCAGCCCAACGGTTGGTTTGGATGCTTTCCGCCAGTTCGTGAAAGCTACCGCCCAGCACTACGGCTCGGGAGACTACGACGTCAAGTATTTCGAGCTCTACAACGAGGCTGACAACGAATTCGAAATCTGGAATGGATATCCTTTGGGCGACGCCCTTGGCGGCTGCTGGGGCAAGGCATCCGATGCGCAGGCCTACGTGGATATGCTCCAGAAGGCTCATGAGGGCCTTGCGGACGCCGGCACCGGGGCTAAAGTGGTGCTCGGCGGCATGGCGCACGAAGCCGACAGTGTCTTCAATATGGACTTCCTCAAGAACATCCTTGCCAAGGGCGCTGGCAGTTATCTCGATTTGGTAAATGTGCATTACTATTCGAGCCAGTATCCTAACTGGGCTTCATACGGCTACGACATTGCCGGCAAAGTAGGCGAGATTCAAGGAATAATGGCAAGTGCAAACCCGCCGGTGAGCAAACCCATAGTGGTAACGGAGGGTAGTTGGACCAGCGGTAACCAGAGTCCGACTAATCAGTCGGAGCTCGATTGGCTTTACGAGCGTCAGGCCCGCTACGTCCCAAAGCTGGCGGCGCGGGTCTACGATGCCAACATCGAGGCGATGACCTGGTTCGCGCTAGAGGACGTCCAGTCGTCCGCGCTGGCAACCGATCGCTACGGGCTGATCGATTCAAGCTACAAAGAGAAGCCCGCTTACTGGGCCTACAAGCAGGCGGCAGCCGAATTACAGCCGGCAGGGTCGACCTCTACTTTCGCTGGCAAGCTCGACCAGTCGGAAGTCAATCCGGGTTCATTCCAGCCGGGCAGCGGCCAACAGTGCCAGCAGAATTCGCAATACCCCTGCGTCGTGGAAGGTTACAAATATAGCGTCAACGGGCAGCAGCGTTGGGTGCTGTGGGCGCAGAATAGAGGCGTGTGGGCCGACGACCCCAATCTGACCGTCGACATCACGATCCCGGCGGGCGTGGTCGTGGCCAAAGACAAGTTAGGCTCGACCACAAGTATTCCGGGCGCCGGCAGCACCTACAGGCTAACCGATAGCCCGATCTACCTGTACTTCGGCCCGCCGACGGCCACGCCGACGCGGACGTCTACGCCCACGGCGACGTCTACCTCCACCGCCACTCCCACGCCTACGGCCACCAGTACGGCGACCCCCACTCCTACCTTCACGCCGACGCCGACGCCGTCCCCGATCCCTATCGCTTCGGCCGGCTTCGGCGATCCGGCGGACATCTCGCGCACCAACGATCCTTCGACGGATCCGGCGATCGCCGTCGACTCGGCCGGCACTATCCATGTCGTCTGGGCCGATGGCGACACGGGCGCCAGGCGCATTCTTTATAGCAAGCTGCCGGCCGGTAGCACCGCCTGGTCAACCACGGAGTACCTGTCTGAGACGGGCCAGGGAGATGCCCACAATCCGAGCATCGTGGTGACCCGCCGGGACGTAGTACAGGTGATCTGGAGCGCCGATTTCCACGCCGGCAACCAGAACACCGGCAAGGTGTTTCATCGTCAGCGACCGGCGACGGAGTCGGCGTGGTCCGCGGCAGCCGAGGTGGCCCAGCTCGATGGCCTGCCGACGAAGACCGACCTGGCCATCGATAACAAGGGCAACCTCCACGCGGTTTGGGGCAAGCAGGGCGGTACCAGCGCCGACGCCATCTACTACAGCGTGGTTTCCGGAACCAACTGGCTGCAGCCAGCAATTGTTTCGAGCGGCTACGCCAATGCGGCCGACCCGCAGGTCGTCGCCGACAGCGACCTGTCCGCCCACTTGGTGTGGGTCGATAACACCGCAGGGTCGAAGAAGCTCTTCTACAGCAGCAAGGCGGGAAGCGCGGCGAGCTGGGGCGCGCCCACTTCGATTCTCGAAAACAACAATCTCGTGGGCCAGCCCAGGCTGGTGATCGACCGGTCCAATACGTTGCATTTGCTGTACACCATGGCCGCCGGGTCGGGCGCCAATCAGAACGCCATCTTCTACACCATGGAAAGACCCGCCGGCGGCGGCTGGGTAGCGTCAGGCAACGTGTCCTCCTATCCGGGGTATAAACAAGTCGACTCGAACTCCGCCGACCTGGTGGTCGACCCCGTCGGCAACCTATACGCCGTGTGGCAGGACAATACCGTGCAGCAGGACAATACCGTGCAGAACGATAGCTTCCCTCCGTCGGGCAACAACGAGATTCTGTTCAGCCAGAGGCCCAGCGGGTCTTCGTCGTGGACTCAGCCTTTCAACGTGTCGAGCAACGGCGGCAACTCGCGCTCCCCGGCGGCAGCCATGGATGGTCGCGGCAATCTCCACGCCGTGTGGGTTGACGACGAAAAGGGCGGCAACGGCGACATTTTCTACAACTATAAGCCGCTGGGGACGCAGGTCGACGTCTTCGAGTCCAACGATACCTGTACGAACGCTACTTCGATCGGTTCTGGCCAGGTGATTACGTCCTACATCAGCGCGGGAACTGACGTCGACTGGTACAAGATCGAAGTCACAAGGACCAACACCTTCGTGGTTGGCGCTCTCTATGGCTTGTCTGCCGACTACGATCTCAGTGTGATCCGCGGCTGCGCCACGTCCACCGGCGGCGGGGAAGCCGAGGCGTCTCAAGACATCGCCTTGGATGAGGATATGGGCGGCTTCGATCGCATCCTCGCTTTCGACGACATCTCTAGCTTCGCCGACATTGCCAATATGGCGGACATCACCACACTACAGCAGTCTGGCCAGCAGCGTGATAATAGTCTTCTCCACGGTACGCGGAAGGAGTTCGTGGCCAAGCAGGTCCGGCGCGGCAGGACTGGCACTTACTATCTGAGAGTGAAGGGCTATGGCGCTCACAGCGTCTTCCCCTATTATCTGGTCGTCAACCTGGAAGTGCCGCCTGAGGTGCCCACGGCCACGCCCACCTCCACGCGCACGCCCACACTCACGCCGACCAACACCGCTACGCCGACGCCGTCCGCGACTGCTACCTCGACGTCAACTCCTACGGCGACGAACAGTCCCACGCCTACTAACACGGCTACGGTGACGCCAACTTCGACCGATACGCCGACGATAACGCCCACCTGGGACAACCGGACGGCGACGCCGACGGCTACCGAAACCGGTACGCCAACATCCACTCCTACGGTCACCGAGACGCCGACGGCCACGCAGACGCCGACGGCTACGCAGACGTCTACGGCCACCGCTACTGGCACGCCTACTGCCACGGCCACGGCCACCAGCACGCCGACAACGGCGCCGTCTTCCTATCAAACCCTGATCGTCTACAATGGCGACCGGATGGTAAGCACCTATAGTGGCATCGCCACGACTGGCGTCATATCTGCTCTCAACACTCTGGCTGACTACCCAAAGGTCAGGGGCAAGCTTATCGACGTGAGCGAGGACGCCAGCGTTCGGGCGGCGTACGACGCCTGGGATGCCCAAGACCCGGATTCGGCCGCAACGGTGGCGATTGCGATCAGAGACGTCATAAGCCAGACTTTGTCCACCTACACCGGCGTGCAGTACCTGGTCATCGTGGGCAACGACAACATGATTCCTTTCTATCGCTTGCCCGATGACGTGCCGGACCCGACCGGTCAGGAATGGCGTTACGGTAGCCACGTGAACAACTACTCGGGCACGGGAGCGGCGGTGGTCTATAACTACACCTTGACCGACGACTTCTATGCCAGCCGGTGGCCCGAGTGGTGGCAGACTGGCAACGACTACATCTATCTGCCGGACCTCGCCGTAGGCCGGCTGGTCGAAACGCCATCGGAGATCATCAACACCATCAGCCTGTTCATCGCCAGGGACGGTGTAACCGACGTCGGCAGCTCAGAACGGGCATTCGTGTCGGGCACCGGCTTCATGGTCGACGCCGCCCACGCCATCTCTGCCACCTTGGCCGCCGACACCATAGCCAGAGATACGAGCATTGGCGACGACTGGACCGACGCGCAGGAGAGCGCTTATCTGCTGGGTGCTCGCCACGTGATGTCGTCTCTCAACCAGCGCACCACCCACTATAGCCTTCGCACGCCTCTGAACTCGGCCGGCGATGACGAAGGTCAGATCGCCTCGACTGTGATCGTGTCGGCCGCGACGAATCTCACCGGTACGTTGGTTTCCAGCATAGGCGGCCATAGCGGCCTAAGCATTCCCGACTACGAAGGAAACCCGGATTCTGAGCTTGACTTGCCGCAGGCATTCACCCAAAAGGGCGCCCTGTATGTGGGCAATACGGGGTATGGTTGGGGCTTCGGCAACTCGGTTGGTCTGTCAGAGGAACTCAGCAACAAGTTCACCCGCCAGATCGTGAGCGGCACGACTTCCTACGTTGGCCGGGCCTTGCAGTCGGCCAAGCAGGATTACTACACCAGCGCCAACATGCGGAGCTTCGACTACTACAACCTGAAGATCCTCGCGGAGCTTACACTCTACGGCCTGCCCATGTACGAGATTCGCACTCCGGGCGCCTCGATGGTCCAGTCGACGCGAACCACGCCCTCGACGGTAGGCAGGCCGGTGCTCTCGGCCAGCGGCCTGCTTTCGACTCCGGTCGTCATCACGCCTAGCCACGTTCTGTCCTCCACCGATTCCGGGGACTTCTACGCGGCGAATGGCGAGGTTCAGACGAACAACCTGAGGCCCACGGTACCGCGCCGCAGTGTGGACATCGGCCAGCCGGGGCTGACCGCACGGGGGGCCGTGTTCACCGGCGGCGACTACTCCGATTACTCCGACTTCTATCCGGTGGTCGCTCAGGTAGTCACCGAAACGACGCGATTGTCGCGAGGATACACCGACAGAGCGTGGTATCCGTCGGCGCTGCAGAGCGTCAACACTACCGGGAGCGCCCAGAAGCTGGTGGCGATGACGGGGCAGTACCGCAGCACCGGATCGTCCACAACCGGCCAATTGCGGCTGTTCAGCTCTCTTGCCTACGACATCTACTATACCTCAGTTGTCAGCGACACAAATCCGCCGGAGGTGCTGGCGGTGGAAAACCCGGCGGCGCGGCGGGCTATCGGCTTCAGCGTGTGGGCCAGGGACGAAACGGGGGTGCAAAGAGTAGTGGTGGCCTACGCGCCGGGGGACGATCACTTCTACAGCGCCGATCTCAACTTCAACCCCAGCTCGGGCAGGTGGGAAGGACAGGCGCCGGTAACCGGAACGATCAGCTACATGGTCCAGGTAGTCGATACGGAAGGCAACGTATCGGTCTACACAAACAATGGCAACCTATACTCGGCTTTGTCGGCGCCCTATCCCGACCTGACGCTTTCGGAGCTCAGGGTGGCGCCGGCAACCGTGTACGCAGGCGACCTCGTCACCTGGACGCTGGTTCTGAGCAACGTCGGCAACCTCGGAGCGCTGGCGGTGGTGACGGACGTCCTGCCAACCAGCGTCACCTATGTCGGCAGCACCGCCAGCGCGGGCCTGCCAAGCTACGATGTGCCAGACCGAACGCTGAACTGGAGCGATGTGGTGGGAGTCGGCAGCACCGTGACCATCAGCATCGGAGCCACCGTCAATCGTGGCCTGCTAAGTGGCGCAATCGCCAACACGATTACGTTCGACGACGGGGTAGTCCAAACGCGGACCCAATCGGCAGCCATCGCGGCGAGAAAGGTCTTTCTGCCCGTAACGACGAAGGGATACGCGGGCGGCTGGTAGCTCCGGCGATCCACCCATAGAGTACGTGGAGAGCGCTTAGGCCTTCTTGTTTGGCTTGGCGCTCTTCGGTATCTCTGTGGATCAGGTTTCTGCAGGGCCCATGCCAAGCCGGCGTCGAAAAGTATTGCATTTGCCTCGGGAATTTGGTATAGTGGCGTTCATACTATCGAACGGGTGGGACAAAGGGGTCAAGCACGCAGCATCCCCTCTCGAGCAATCCTCCTTATCGCCCCTGCATTGATTCGCTGTATTTGCAGACGGGCATAACAATGGCAGGGTGGCCAGGTTCCCTACCAGGTTTCGCATAGGGTCGCGGCAGGCCGATGCCGAACAAAAATCTAAAGAAAGACGGAGGCCAATCATGGTAAGCAAAGTCGCGGAACCCACCAATCTCACGCTTGAGCAATACGGAATTGAAAAACCCGGCAAAGTGCTCTGGAACGCAGACCTACCGATCTTGACGGAGGAGTTCATCCGACGGGGCGAGGGCATTATCTCGCCGGGTGGAGGCCTCAGAGTAACCACCGGTCGCTGCACCGGGCGGTCCCCAAACGACAAGTTCATCGTTAAGGAAGCGCCCAGCGATCCCGACGTCTGGTGGGGCGCCGTGAACCTGCCCTGGACTCCCGAGAAATTCGAGAACCTGCGGCGTCGTGTCCTATCCTACTTTCAGGGCCGGGACTTGTACGTCCAGGACGTCACGGTAGGGGCCGACCCGGAGCATCGGATGCCCATTCGGGTCATCAGCGAGGCCGCGTGGGCAAACGTATTCGTGCGCCATATGTTCCGGGATCCGGAAGAGAGCAGCATGGAGCCGTTCACCATCCTCCATGCGCCAAACTTCAACTGCATGCCGGAAATCGATGGCACCAAATCGGAAGTCGCCATCATCCTCAGCTTCACTCGCCGGCTTGCCATCATCGCCGGCACCCAGTATGCGGGCGAAGTCAAGAAGTCCGTGTTCACGCTTCTCAACTACCTGCTGCCCAAGAGGAACGTCCTATCGATGCATTGCTCGGCCAACGAGGCCAGTAATGGCGAAACGGCGATCTTCTTCGGTCTCTCCGGAACCGGCAAGACGACGCTCTCCGCAGATCCCGAGCGGGCGCTCATCGGCGACGACGAGCATGGCTGGAGCGACAATGGGATCTTCAACTTTGAGGGCGGCTGCTACGCCAAGATGATTCGCCTGTCGAAGTCGGCCGAGCCCGACATCTACGCGGCAATTCACATGTTCGGCGCCATTCTCGAAAACGTGGTCATCGACCCCGAGACACGGGAGTTGGACCTCGATTCGGAGGCGATCACCGAGAATACGCGGGCGAGCTATCCTCTGGAATACATCAGGGGGGCCTCGCCGACCGGCATGGGTGGACACCCCAGCAACGTCATCTTCCTTACCGCCGACGCCTTCGGCGTGCTGCCGCCGATTGCCCGGCTGTCGACGGAGCAGGCCCTGTATCACTTCATCTCCGGATATACGGCTAAGGTTGCCGGCACGGAGAAAGGCATGGGGAACGAGCCACAGGCGACTTTCAGCACTTGCTTTGGCGCACCCTTTATGGTCCTCCATCCGAGCGTGTACGCCAATATGCTGGGCGAGAGAATCCGCAGCACTGGCGCCCGCTGCTGGCTGGTCAACACCGGCTGGAGCGGCGGCCCTTACGGTGTGGGCAAGCGTTTCTCGATCCCGCACACCAGAGCTATGCTGCGCGCCGCTCTGGCCGGGAAGCTGGAGAACGTTTCCTATCGCACTGATCGGACCTTCGGATTCAGGGTGCCCGAGGTTTGTCCGGACGTTCCCGCCGAGATCCTGCGACCGCGGGACACCTGGGCGGATCCGGTGGCCTACGACGCTCAAATGGCATCGCTGGCGCGCAAGTTCGCCGACAACTTCAAGCAATTTGCCGACCGGGTCTCCGACGACGTCAAGGCGGCGGGACCGCGGGTGTAGTATCGCAGCGGAAGCCCTCACCCTAACCCTCTCCCGTCCCGACGGGAGAGGGAATACTATTCCACGCTGGTGGACGGACTGGCAGTCCCCTCTCCCATCCCACACCCGTCCCAACGGGAGAGGGAGTACTACTCCACGCTGGTGGGCGAGACTGGCAGTCCCCTCTCCTGCCTCAGCGGGAGAGGGCTAGGGTGAGGGCCTCCCACCGCTTGGCGCGCTTGATAAGAGGCCCCGGCCATGCCGGCCGGGGCCTCGCCGCATCTTAGATTGTCGCCGAACCAGCCGGTGGGCTATTCGATCACCACCAGAGTGTCACCCTTGCTCACCGCCTGGCCAGCGGTGACGGCGATTCGCTTCACGGTGCCACCCTGGGGAGCGCGGATCTCGTTCTCCATTTTCATCGCTTCGAGGATGGCGACCACCGCGCCGGAGGCGATCTTCTGACCCTCGCTGACGAGAACCGAGCGCACCTTGCCAGGCATGGGAGCGTAAATACCGCCGGGTTCGTCCTTCAAAGAAGGACTGGCGATTCTCGCCGTCGCCGCAGCGGTCGCAACAACCCGAGTTTGGGTGAAAGAGCGGACGGCGACCGGACTACCGCTTATCTCGGCGGCGTATTCCCTTCCGTCGACGACTACCCTCTTCTCGTCTTTCAACCTGATTTTGTATGGCCGCCCGGCGACCCTCACCGTGGTATCGCCATTGTCCCGCAGTATGGTAACTTTGAAGGAGGTGCCGTCGACGGACACGGAATCTGGCTGCACCTCGACGTCGTAGTCTTTGCCGTTGATGTTCAGTTTCATCCATGCCTCCAACTTGATGGCCTGGCCAGCATATAGCGACCAGCCGCCTTCCAGGGCGAACGCTCTCCGTCTCCACCTACTGCCACGCCTTCCGGCTGGACGCTGACAACGGGCGGAGCTAGCGCGGCGGCGATGGCGGCGACGACCTCTTTGTCGAGCATCTCCCCCGCGTCGCGTTTCTTGAAGTAGTCGAGGGCCACCTCAGGGAAGAGAGCGTAGCTGATGACGTCCTCCTCAGACTTCGCGAGGCTGCCGGTTTCCGTCGCCGCCTTCGCCAATTCGGACGGGAGCAGGTCAGCCGGACGACACTCGACGATCTCCTCGTTGCCAATGGCCAACTGGCGCACGTGGGGATCGACGGGGCCCGGAGGCGTGCCGTACAACCCTTTGACGTAGTTCTTGATCTCCTTGAGAATGATCTTGTAGCGCTCGCCGGCCACCACGTTGAGGGTAGCCTGGGTGCCCACAAACTGGCTGGATGGCGTCACCAAGGGCGGATAGCCCATCTCCGCCCGAACGCGCGGCACCTCGGCCAGCACTTCGCCCATCTTGTCCAGAGCGTTTTGTTCCCTTAGCTGGCTAGCCAGGTTCGAGTACATGCCGCCGGGAATCTGGAAGGTCAGCACGTTGGTGTCGACGCCCACAAAGTTGGATTCGAAAGCGTGATATTTCTTGCGAACCTCGCCGAAGTAAGCGGCGATCTTGCTGAGCCTTTCAAGGTCGAGGCCGGTGTCTCGGGGAGTTCCCTTGAACGTGGCCACGATGCTCTCCGTTGGCGGCTGCGACGTAGCCAGCGACATAGTGGAAATGGCTGTGTCGACCACGTCCACGCCGGCCTCGGCCGCCTTGATGACCGCCGCCGAAGCCATGCCGCTAGTATAGTGCGAATGCAACTGAACCGGCAGCTTGACCTTCGCCTTAAGCTTGCTGACCAGCTCGCTGGCGACATAGGGCGTAATCAGGCCTGCCATGTCCTTGATGCAGATCGAGTCGGCGCCGATGTCGGCCATCTTCCGGGATAGGTCGACGAAGGTGTCGACTGTGTGTACGGGGCTGATGGTATAGCTAAAGGTCGCCTGCACATGGGCACCCTCACGCTTGGCAACCCGCATCGCCTTTTCCAGATTGCGAACATCGTTGAGGGCGTCGAAGATGCGGAAGATGTCGATGCCGTTCTCCCTGGCTTTGACCACGAAGCGCTCGACCACATCGTCGGCGTAGTTGCGGTAGCCGACGACGTTCTGGCCGCGCAGTAGCATCTGGAGGGGAGTTTTCTTGATGTGGGCCTTGAGCTGGCGCAGACGCTCCCAGGGGTCCTCGTTCAGGAAACGCATACACGTGTCGAAGGTGGCGCCACCCCAGACCTCGAGCGAGAAGAAACCCACCTGGTCTAGCTCGGCGGCGATGGGAAGCATGTCCTCCGTACGCATACGGGTGGCCAGCAGGGACTGGTGCCCATCGCGCAAGACGGTGTCGGTGACTTTGAGGGGCTTGGCTCCTTTGTCAGTCATTAGCGGCTTTTCCTCCTTGTGTCATGGGCCTATTTGTCTCTTTCCACGCCGGCCAGCGCTGCTTGGGCCGCGGCCAACCGGGCTATCGGCACCCTGAACGGCGAGCAGCTAACATAGCTCAAGCCCACCTGATGGCAGAACTCGATGCTCGACGGCTCGCCACCGTGCTCACCGCAGATGCCCAACTTGATGTCCGGCCGGGTGGCCCGTCCTAGCTCGGCTGCTATCTGTACGAGCTTGCCAACCCCACTGCGATCTAGAACCTGAAAGGGATTGGTGGGGAGGATCTTGCGCTCGACGTATTGGAGCAGGAACTTGCCTTCGGCGTCGTCCCGGCTATAGCCGAACGTGGTCTGGGTGAGGTCGTTGGTGCCGAAGCTGAAGAACTCGGCGGACTGGGCGATCTCGTCTGCGGTCAGGGCAGCGCGAGGGATCTCGATCATGGTCCCGAACTTATAAGGGATGGCCTGGCCCTTTTCCTGCTCGACGGTCTTGGCCACCTTCTCGAGCTGCTCGCGTATTATTTTGAGCTCGTTGACGTAGCCGACGAGGGGTATCATTATCTCGGGATGGACCTTCTGGCCCGCCCTCTGGAGGTCGCAAGCCGCGCCAAGGATCGCCCTCACCTGCATCTTGTTGATGGCGGGGAACATGAGGCCAAGGCGACAGCCCCGAAGCCCGAGCATGGGGTTCATTTCCCGCATGCCAGCCACCGCCCGCAGCAACTCCTCTCTTTCCCGCAACTCGCCGGAATTGTTGCCTTTGACTCGCAGCTCGGTGACCTCCACGAGGAGATCCTCGTAGCTGGGCAGGAACTCGTGGAGAGGGGGATCCAGAAGCCGGACGACGACCGGCCGGCCGCCCATCGCCTTGAAAATGCCTTTGAAATCGTCGGTCTGGAACTTGAGCAGCTCGGCGAGCGCCTCACGGTAGGCTTTGACCGCCGCCGACCCGCCGACTTTTGCTTTGGCTTGCCCAAGCTTCGCCTCGGCCTCCGCCTTCTTGTCCGGCTCGGCGGCCTCGACGGCGGCGCGGGCGGCGTCCAACTCCTTTTCCAGCGCCGTAGCTTCGGCGGCGGAGAGGATCATCTTGCGCACGATGGGCAAGCGCTCCTCTTCGAAGAACATGTGCTCCGTCCGGCAGAGGCCGATGCCTTCGGCGCCAAACTGCGCCGCCTTGGCCGCATCACGGGGATAGTCGGCGTTGGCCCACACGCCCAGCCGCTTGACCTCGTTGGCCCACTTGAGCAGCACGGCAAGCTCACTGTCCTCGGCGAACGCCGTATCGATGGTGCGAATCACGCCGGCGAACACTTCGCCGGTGGAGCCGTCGACGCTGATCTCGTCCATCTCGTGGAAGGCCTTGCCGCCGACAGTGAACTGGCGGGCCTCGGGATCTACCTTTATCGATTCACAGCCGGCCACGCATGGCTTGCCCAGGCCTCTGGCGACCACGGCGGCGTGGCTGGTAGCGCCGCCGCGAGCGGTGAGGATGCCCTTCGCCTCCAGCATGCCGTGGACATCGTCGGGCGCCGTCTCCGGTCGCACCATGATCATCGGCAGGCCCTGTTTGGCCAGCTCCACCACCCTGTCGGCGTCGAAGGCGATCTTGCCGGTCGCCGCACCGGGCGAGGCGTTCAATCCCTTGGCCAGGAGCCTGCCCTTACCAATAGCCTCGTCTTTGGCCGCCTGGTCGAAGCGGGGGAGGAGCAACTGGTAAATCTGGTTGGGTTCGACCCTCTGGAGGGCCTCGGCCTTGGTTATCAGACCCTCACCGACCATGTCGACGGCCATCTTGACGGCGGCGGCGGCGGTTCGTTTGGCCGACCTGGTCTGGAGCATGTACAGCTTCCCGCGCTCGATGGTGAACTCCAGGTCTTGCGCGTCGCGATAATGCTTCTCCAACCGCGCCGCGATGTCGGCAAATTGCTGGTAGACCGGGGGCATCTCCTGCTGGAGCTCGGCGATCTTCGCGGGGGTGCGAATCCCGGCCACCACGTCCTCGCCCTGAGCGTTCATCAGGAACTCGCCGTAAAGGCGTCTCTCGCCGGTGGAGGGGTCCCGGGTGAAGGCCACGCCCGTGCCGCTATCCGAGCCCATATTGCCGAACACCATGGTGCAGATGTTAACGGCGGTGCCGAGGTCGTGAGCGATCTTGTTGAAGTTCCGGTAGGCGATGGCCCTGGGGCTATTCCAACTGGCAAACACGGCCTCGATGGCCAGCTTCAACTGTTCCAGCGGGTCCTCGGGGAAATCCCTGCCGGTCTCGCCTTTGATGGCCCTTCTGAACTGTCCGGCGATTTCCTGAAGTTGCGCGGCGTTGAGATCGGTGTCGACTCTAGCCCCGTACTCACGCTTGCCCTCCTCGAAGATGTCCTCGAACTTGGCCGGTTCGATGTCGAGAACGATCTTGCCGAACATCTGGATGAAGCGGCGGTAGGTGTCATAGGCAAACCGCTCGTTGCCCGTTAGATCGATGAGTCCTTTGAGAGTTTGGGAGTTGAGGCCGAGGTTGAGAACGGTGTCCATCATGCCTGGCATGGAGAACTTGGCGCCGGAGCGAACGGATACGAGAAGGGGATTGGCGGGATTGCCGAAAGTCTTGCCAGTTTCTTGCTCGACTTTTTTGAGGGCCGTCAGGGCTTGGTCCCACATGCCGGGCGGGAAAGCCTTCCCCGCGTCGTAATAGGCATTGCAGGCTTCCGTCGTGATCGTGAACCCAGGCGGAACGGGAAGTCCGGCGTTTTTCATTTCCGAAAGACCGGCGCCTTTGCCACCGAGCAGATCGCGCATCTTTGCGTTTCCATCTTCGAAAAGATACACCCATGTCTTTGAGGCAGGTGCCACGCAGTAACCTCCTTGGAGATTGATAGTTATCGGCAATTCCGGCTGGCAATTGCGACTTCTCGCATTATAGAGGATTTTTTCTTCTTGCACAAGCGCTTGGCGTTCCGTCTTCGCGCGCCACGACCTGTTGGCGGTTGGGACGCTGCATGCTATAATCGGGGCGCTGACTTCCGGCCGCTCGAGGTGCCATTTGAGACTCCGGAACCCTATGGGTTACTTGCTTCTTCTGGCCGCCGTCTGTCTCGCCGTCGGCGGTGGCTCGCCTGTCATGGCACCGGCCGTGGCAACGGAAATGGGTGCTGACTCCCAAGTTGGGACGGTCGAACGAACACTCACTCCGGCCATCGTCGAGGTCGCTACTGCGACCCCGACTCAGCCGGCATCGCCCACCGCAACCATGCGGCCCGCAGTGGTGTCCCCCACCAACCCGGCGACCCAGACCCAGCCAGCGCCTACGGCGACCGCGGCAACGGCCGCGGCGCAGGCGGAGACTTCAGGCGAGTCGGCCACCATCCCGGACGTGCCAGCCGTGCTCCAGGCCCACTCGCTATCTTGCGAGTACGCCGCGACTTCGGCGCTGACGCAGTTCTGGGGACGGCCGCTGTGGGAGAGCGATTTCATCCGGGCGATTCCCACCAATCCCAATCCCCACCTGGGATTTCGCGGCAATATCGACGGGGCAGGTGGCGGAACCACGGACTATGGCGTCTACGCCGAGCCAATCGCTGCCGTTCTCGAGCGAAACGGCTATCGAGCCGAGGTATTCTACGGGACCACGGACCGGCTGCGCTCTGAGATCGTCGCCGGACACCCCGTGGTCGTTTGGATCACCGTCATTGGGAGCGCCTTCCAGCCCACCAGGCTCACCGACGACGCCGGCCGGGAGTTCTCCGTCGTTCCCTGGGAGCACGCGGTCGTGGCCTACGGGTTCGACCAAGACGGTATACAGATCATGGACGTCGCCTATGGGACGTTCAGGACACTGGGCTGGGGCGAGTTTTTACGCCGGTGGAGCTTGTTCGACCAGATGGCTCTGGTAGCCGTACCAATTGCCGTGGACTGAACACCGTACGAGTGCTAGTATGTTGGGGAAATCGCGAACGGTTGGAAGACAACAACTATAAGGACAACAAGGAAGCTGCCTCAACCAACGGAAGCAGCAATCGAAAGGATTTCAAGAAAATCAGTGAAAACGAGAGGAACCGGCGGCCGCCGACACGTCAACGGCGACGCCAACGGTTACGAGTGCTCCGGCGCCGCCGGACGCGACGGCCCGCGACCGCCACGCCGACCGATACCAGCACGCCCACCAGTACGCCCACCCCGACGAACATGCGGCGCCAAATGCCACCAGCACGCCAACGCACTTGGTGACGCTAGTATCCTCTGGGTTAAGCTTCCCGTGGGACGTGGCGGTGGACAGCAGCGGCAATGTCTGCATTCCCGACACTGGTAACAACGCCATCAAGAAGTGGATACCGTAAGAACCAGTCGCGTGATCTGCCAGCTCTTGAGAAGCGCCTGAGCGTTCGGAATAGCGCGGACAATGAACACAACTAGCTGCAAATGGTGCCGCAACGACTTGTCCGAGTCAATGCCCCTCCAACTTGGGCAACAGCCTTTAAGAGTCAACCATGCCACGCTCGGTAACAGTTCTTGTTGGGCGCCATGGCCTTTTCAAAGTCCCGAAATCGGGTCATGCTGAGCCGCAGCGAAGCATCTGGCGGGGGGAGTCCCCTCACCACACCATCCTTCTGAAGGAAGGATTCGCTGCGGCTCAGGGTGACTTTCAAAAGGCCCTAACTGGTCGCATCACAGCATTGACGAGGTGGTGAGCAAGTGATAGTATGGTGCGATATAGGAGGTCCCGCCGACATGGCAAGCGACTTGAGGACTGGATGGCATTGGAGTTGAAATCGACGGCAGTGTCTCAATTGTCGAAGACTTCTGTTGAGAGAACGTCCTTCCCAAACAGAATAGATGCACTAGCTATTGCGGCAATCGTGCTTCTGGCGGGGCCAGTCTATCTGTATCATGCCGTAGTTCATGCATGGCCAATGGGGTTCGCGGGCTTGTATTCCCTAATGGCCGAATTGATTGCTGCCAATAGTTATGCATTGCCCTTCTATGTGCCCTACTACGGTCCGGGCGGGATGCCGTTCGCCTATCCGCCATTTGCCTTATACGTCATGGCGGCGACGACAGAGATAGTTCCGACCTTCACCTACCTCAGCCTAGCCCCACCACTGTTTTCTATGTTGTCCCTGGTGGCGATGTACTTGCTGGCGTCTAGTATTACTCGGTCCCGTTTTACGGCGCTCGTCGCTGCCTTGCTGTTGGCGACGAGCGGTGTCGTGCTTGGCAATCATCTCTTTGCTGACGGATCCGTCCGTGCACTTGCCTTCGCCTTGACGCTGCTTGGACTTTGGTCTACTCTCCATGCCTTGGAGAAGCGACAGCCCATCATACTCGCAGCCGCCGCCTTTCTGTTTGGGCTTACCATTGCCACACATCTCATGTACGCGATGTTTTTCGGGCTCAGCCTGGTTGTCTTTGTGTTATGCAGTATTCGAAAAAGAATCGTTTGGGGGGTCCTGATCGCGGCTGGGGGCGCCATAGTTGCGGCTCCTTGGTGGCTGACTGTATCAACTCGATACGGCGTAGAGGTATTCTCGGTGATATCGACGACACATGGCGACTCTATGGAAAGCATTCTATCTATCCTCGATCCTTCGGTGTTCCTCAACGCCCAATTGCCGCGAATCATGTCGGTCGATAATGCGAGCCTCGGATATGCGGTGTCGTTGTTGGGTCTCATCTTCTGTTTGTTTACCCGGCGATGGTTACTTCCTCTGTGGTTCTTTGCCATCGTCCTGGTGATGCCCGATGGGCAGCGATTTTGGGTGACGGTTGGGGCGATCGCTGGTGCAATCGCCATCATCCAGCTAAGCACGTCGATACCCGGGCGCCTAAACTATGCGTTCGTTGCGGTTCTTCTGTTGTTGCCTTACCAGAGCACTTGGGCAGCAACCGTATCGGCTCAGCCGGGTTTGTCCCAATCGTATTTAGATCTAGCTGTTTGGATGCGAGAAGAAACACCACAGAACACAAGATACCTTTTCCTCTCGACTGACCAATCCGAGGCAGAATGGTCGGCGTACCTCTTTCGGAGAGTACCCATCGCCGCTCCCTGGGGCGCAGAGTGGACAGGTCAATACGGTTTACAGTACTCAATGTTTGCATACCAGGCCGACTGTGTCCGAGTACAGTCATTGAACTGCGTGGAAAGAATCTACCAGCAAGCGAAGCCGGACTATCTGGTTGTTCCCAGGCTCTTTTCCGCTTTATCATTGCAACTGCAGAATGCTCCATCATGGACATTGAGATTCGCGAATGAAGATTATGCAGTTTGGGAGAGCGTAAGAGGATAATCTCAACGCAGGAAGCATCCTCAGTAACGCGGAAGCGTGGCGATGCGTCTTGACGTGACTGAAGAACGCGTGTATGATGCCCGCAAGCAACCAGGTGATTCCATCTCTAGCCGTGGTCCACCCGAGCTGGTGACAATAAGGCGTGTGATCTGGCAGTTGTCAGGTCGTGCCGTTGACCTGAATGGCGTGCGAGTGCTAGCATGTGTGGGAAACTGTGAGTTGCTGGAGGACTACAATGACGACAAGGACGACCGGGGAAGCGCAACGCCATGCGGCTGAGGTGCTGTCGTCCTGGCAGTCCCTTTTGTCCTTGTCTCAAAGGAGCCTGTCGTGACTGAAGGTTTCATTCCAAAGCACGGAGGCTACAAGACTCTACTCACCTATCAGAAGGCGCAGATCGTCTACGACGCCACGGTGTATTTCTGCCGGCGCTTTTTCGAGAGACACGATCGCACTGTTGATCAGATGGTTCAGGCAGCTCGCTCCGGGAAACAGAACATTATTGAGGGCAGCATGGCGTCCGGCACCTCCAAGGAAACGGAGATCAAGCTGACCAACGTGGCGCGGGCCAGTCTGGAGGAGCTTCTGGAAGACTACCGTGATTTCCTCCGCACACACGGCTTGGCCGAATGGGATACGGCCCACCCGTACGCCAAACGGCTTCGCGAACTAAATCGGGTTTCAGGCGCTACCTACGCGACCTTCAATAAAGGCATCGAGAACCCCGACCCGGCCATCTGCGCCAACGTCATCATCGGCCTTATTCGCGTCACCAGCTATCTGCTGGAAAAGCAATTGCATAGCCTCGAACAGGCATTTATTCGGGAGGGCGGCCTACGCGAGCGCATGACCCGCGCCCGCCTGAATCAAAGGCACCAGCAGGCGAAAGGACTTCAAGGAAGTCAGTGAAGGGGAATCGCTCGGGGCGAAGACGAGAGTGTCAAGACGAGATTTGCCCCATTTTCTTGATCCAGTGACACGCTCGGTGACACGCGTCTGCTGTATGATTGCGTTATCCAACGACCTATCGGTGGTTAACAAGCGTAGTCAAACACACAGGCGTCAACGTGGGCATCAAGCCAGTTTGACCCCTGGCTATCAAGCAAGCAGTGATCTTGGGTATCCAACGCTGAGCCTGCTTCCTTGATTCTCCGGCCCGAAATCTGCCATACTGTCTGTGTTCCAAGAAGGAGTGTAGAACATGGCGAGAGGGCAGCCCCTAAAGAGAATTGACATTAACAACGCCCCGGATCTGTTGAGTCTTGTCGACGAGGTGCGCTCCACCAACGAGCCGCGCATCCTGCGGAAGGAGAACGAGGATGTGGCGATTGTGCGACCCATGAGGCGGCCGAGCCATCGCCGTCTCGCTCGGGGGCAACCGTTTACCAAAGATGATTCAATCTGGAACCTGATGGGGACCGGGAGGTCAGGGGTAAGCGATGTCTCAGAGAACAAATACAAATACCTTTCCGAAGAATACCTTGATACTCACGGCGAATAGCTATGCCAGTGTCTTCACGGTCACGGAAGCGCGTGCTCATCGATGCAGGAGCGTTCTACGCCTTTGCCGACGAGGGCGACGGGCACCATCGCGAGGCGGTAGCGGTTTTCTCTGACCTTCTCGACGGTGCTGACTACCTGTTCACGACCAGCTTCATCGTTTCTGAAACCCACGCACTCCTTCTAGAAGCGCAGCCGAAAAGCCCCTTTTGAAAAAGCGGTGGGGAATCGCATCCGCTTTTTGGCACTATGTGGGGGGCAACAGCAGGTCTGGCAAACAATTCAGACC
>JACPQF010000004.1 GCA_016190625.1 Chloroflexota bacterium
AAAAAGCGGTGGGGAATCGCATCCGCTTTTTGGCACTATGTGGGGGGCAACAGCAGGTCTGGCAAACAATTCAGACCTCCTAGTGGGGACAGAATTCGCGGGTCTCTGCATATTGCCAGTTTTCGGCTGCATTTCTAGACCTTAGAAGATACGACGGATCCGACAAATCCGTCCGATCAAGCGGCTGGCTAAGGCGCGAAGGCTAAGCGCTGGGACGCATTGCTGGGTGTTCGGTGAGTCACATTCTAAGGAGCACTGGGCTGACTGTCAACCATTTGTTTTGGCCTGACGGGCCATTTGTTGACAGTGCCCGAGCAGTCTGTTACCCTGAGAAGCATGAAAGCAGCAGAAGTGGCGGAACCCGGAGCACCGCTGGTAAAGCCCTACAAAGTCCTGGTGCCGATCTCTGATCCCCTGAACGCGCGCGACCTCATGCGGATCGCGGCGGGTGTCACCGACAAGGAACGGGTGAGGGCCATAATCCTTGGCGTGGTCGAGGTGCCGGAAGACCAGAGCTTCGTCGGCGCGGCAGGCCTCGCACGCCGGCTGCGCCGCCTCCTGACCCAGGTGGCGGCCCTGGCCGAAGCCGAAGACATAGAGATCCGGATGATGGTCCGGCTGTCAAGACAGGCATGGCAGGGAATCCAAGAAGTAGTGCGAGAGGAAGAAGTCGATCTGGTCATCCTCGGCTGGCGAGGCGAGAGCAGGTCCGACGACAAGATATTCGGGACGAACATAGACGAGATAGTAAAGAACCCGCCCTGCGACATCGCTCTTGTGAAGCAACAGGACCTCGCCAATTGTCGGAGCATTCTGCTGCCAGTCAGAGGCGGCCCGCATGCCGAGCTGGCCTTGCGGCTAGTAGGGAGCCTGGCGGAGAACCTGCATGCTACCGCAACCGTGCTGCACATCGAGCTGGAGGGAGCGGCTGAGCGAAGGCTGGCCAGCGAGCGAAGAACATTCGCTGCGTTTGACGCCCTGATCCAAGGATCGGAACGCGTTAAGAGCCTCCGGGTTACCGCCGCTTCGGTCGAGGAAGCGATACTGGCCGAGCTTGCCAATCATCAGCTCGTCGTATTGGGCGCTGCCGCTTCCCCTAATGATAGCCAGCCTTTCCTCTTTGGCCCCGTCGCCGAAGCCGTCGTCTCCAAAGCGCCGGTAACTGCCATGGTGGTCAAAAGCCGCGATCCCGTCAACCCGGCGATTTTCGAAGCTCAGACCGAGCCGCTTCCCTCCCTCGTCGACAAGTGGTTTGGCGAAAACACCTTTCACAGCCGCGAGTTCAGCCATCTTGACGACCTCATCGCCCTCAAGCGACAGCAGGTCACGACCGTGGGACTGGTTCTCCCTGTCCTCAACGAGGAAGATACCATCGCCACGATGATCCGCACCCTCAAGGCCGAGCTTCTCGAATCCAAGCCGCTGTTGGACGAGATCGTGGTCCTCGACGGCGGTTCCAGCGATCGCACTCGGGAGATCGCCCAGGAGCTGCAGGTACCCGTATACCGTCAGGACGAGATACTGCCAGAGCTGGGAAGCTTTCGCGGCAAGGGCGAAGGGCTGTGGAAGAGTCTCTACGTAACCAATAGTGATATCATCGTCTGGCTCGACGCCGATATCAGGAACATCCATCCCAAGTTCGTCTACGGGCTCGTAGGCCCTATCCTAACGGAACAGAGAATACAATTCGTGAAGGGCTTTTGCCGGAGTCCCGTACCCAGCGACGGCTCGGCTTACGATACGGCAGGTGAGCAGGTTACCGAGCTTACAATCCGGCCGCTGTTGAACCTGTTCTTCCCCGAATTGTCGGGGATGATCCAGCCCCTCGGTGGTGAGAACGCCATCCGCCGGAAGGTTCTGGAGTCCGTACCGGTCCATACCGGCTACGGCATGGAAATGGCGCTTCTCGTCGACGTGTTCGAGCGCTACGGCTTGACGTCGATCGCCCAGACCGACCTCGAGGAACGGATTGACCGGGTCCGGCCGCTCGTGGCCATGAGCAAAGTGTCGTTCGCCATAATTCAGGTCGTGGTCAAGGAGCTCGAGGAACGCAGCAAGGTCCGGCTGCTGGAAGACGTCAACAAGAGCATGAAGGTGATCAACTACGCAGACTCTGGCAGCTTCAGCCTCGAGGTTGTCGAGATGGACGATGCCCAGCGTCCACCGATCGTCACGGTGCCCCGCTACCGGGCGAGGATGAAGGGCCGATGACGATCCGCCAGCCGGTGTTCGGGCAGACATCGAACAGTGGCTATCTGGCTGGGATTTTCATGCGGTTGACTATGAGGTTGGCCTGACGTATGATAGGACACGCTACAACACGTGGGCGGATAAGCTGAGGACCGCGACAAGTACCTTTGAGTGAAGGAATCTGTCTGTCGAGGAACATGTCTTCAGAGGACGACCTCGCCTTCGAGCGCCAGCTTTCGTCTCTCGTCCAGCTCACCGACGACAGCCGGGAAGACGCGTTGGCCTTTATCCAGAGGCAAAACCGATGTGCAAGGGTGGATAGCAGCCAGAGGTGACTGGCAATGCATGGGCTTCCAAGCAGTCGCAAAATGGGTCCGGCGTCCCGAGGGCCGCAACGGTCCAGAGGAATGTCGCCGTTTGTCGGCCGCAGAGAAGAGTTACATCGGCTCAATGTGGCGTTAACTCGGGTGGCCAAGGGGCAGAGCAGCACAGTTCTGTTGACCGGTCAGCCAGGCATCGGCAAGACGCGCCTGGCTCGGGAGACCCTCGCTCTGGCGAAGGGACGTGGCTTCACAGTGCTCGAGGGTCGCGTTTTCCCCATGCAGGACGGCTTGGCCTATGCCCCGATTATCGATGCCCTGGATCCTCTGCTCCACAGTTTGGACGCGACCAGTCTTCGTCTTCTGGTTCACGACCTACCAGAACTTGGGCGTATTCTTACCGGTCTTGACCTTGCTGCGCCGTCGTTATCGGCGGGACGGGGCGATCCCGCCATCGAAAAGACCCTTCTATTCGGAGCGGTATCGCGTCTACTCCAGCGACTGGCTCAACAGGGACCTGTAGTCCTCTTCGTAGATGACCTGAATTGGGTCGATTCCGCCTCGCTCGACCTGCTCCATTTCCTCGCTCGTGGCCTGGCCGAGCAACCGGTTCTGCTGCTTTTCACCTATGGGGCCGACGCGTCGGATGCCTCCAGTCGGCTCCAAGCGATGGTCGAGTCGCTGGAGCGACACGGCTTGGCTGAAGAGATCGTCGTCCCGCGCCTTGGTCCGGATTCGGTGGAGAAACAGGTGCGCGGCATTCTTGGCGCTACGCCGCCAGGTGATCTTGTCGCGTTCGTCGAGGCGCGTGCTTGCGGCACTCCTTTGTTCATCGAGGGGCTAGTCGCCGCCCTAATCGACGCCGGGAGTCTCGTGCACAGCAACGGCGTGTGGAACCTCGATGCTAGGGCCACCACTGTGCTCCCGCCGAGCATTCGGCGTCTTATCCTAAGGCGTCTTGCCGGGCTCGAGTCAGATGAGCGGCGTGTCCTCGAATTCCTCTCAGTTATTGGCGAAGTCACCTCTCATGCCATCCTCCAGTCGGCAAGTGGTCTGCACGAGGAAGCTCTCCTCAGTTCTCTTCGGCACCTGCGAGCCATGGGATTGGTCGCCGAAAGCGTGGACGGCCCGAGCGTAGGCTACAGTATGACGCATCCCCTCGTTCAGGAGGTTGTCTGCGCCGAAGTGCCGGAGGTGACCCGACGGCGCGCTCATTTGGCAGCCATTGACGCGATCGAGTCCTTCCCAGAAGGACGACCAGACGACTTGAAACGTCTGGCTCACCACTATCACGCCGCTGGCCCGGAGGCCAACCGGGATCGCACTCTGACGGTGCTCTTGGCGGCTGGCGATCGAGCGCGTGCCCTCTATGCCAACGAGGAGGCTGCACGACATTACAGTTCTGCGCTGGCAATGGTCCGTGAGAGGCACCACACGCAAGGTGTAGGGGAGATTCCTGCAACCCTCAACCCGCAACAATCCTCAACTCTCGCCGGAGGGCTACCCTGGTTGCTGGAGCGGCTGGGTGAGGTGTGGGAGCGCGTTGGCAAGCATGATGCGGCGGTCGAAGTCTGGAACGAGGCGCTGGTCCTTCTTTCGGAAGGACTGGTGGAGACAGAGCGCGCTGGTCCTTCCGAGGAAAGGATCGTAGCAGCATCCCGCCTTCGCCGGCAATTAGCGCTAGCGGAATGGGATCGCGGGCGGTTCGATACAGCGAAGGCACACCTTAGAATCGGCTTGGCAGCGATGGTCGGCCATCAGCCCTGTCAGGAGTTGGCCGACCTGTATTACGTCCGTTTCTTCCTGCTCTGGCGGGCCGGAGATGTGGCCGGGGCGGCGGATACGGTGGCAAAGCTGCTCTCTTTGGCGGAGCAACTGGCATCGTCGCGGGCGGCAGCAGAGGCCAATGCGACCTCCGCCCTCCTTCTCGGGCAGGATGACATTGTCGCCGCCCGGGAGCGCGCTTTTTGCGTTCTCACGATGGGTGAGTCCGCTTCAGGCGGACAGGACCCGGGGCTGTGCTGTCGGGCTCATTCTCTGCTGGTTTCGATCGGCATGCGACTGGGGGACTACAGTTTTATGCGTGAGCACGCCGAACGTGGTTTGGCGATCGCTCGCCGTTTGGGGGCATCGAGCTTGGAGGTTTTCCTCCGCTCACGCCTGGCCTACGCCCACTTTCTGGCCGGCGCCTGGGAGGAATCGCTGAGCTCCAGCCTCGAGGCCGTCGCCCTCGCCCGTCGAGTAGGCCATCCGCGCGATCTGGCTTACGCGTTGGCCAGGTGGGCCATGATCCTCGCCTTCCAAGGGAACTGGCTTAAGGCTGAGTTGTGTATAGCCGAGGCGAGGCTAGCCTTCGTCCGTCCTTCTTCAGAAGGATGGACCGATAAAGGAGTTTCCGGTCTCATCCACATTTCCGAAGCGGCCGTCGCCCTCGAACGAGGGCAAGTAGACCGCGCCCTCGGTATTGCCAAAGGCTTCCTCGCGCCGTCAGAACCAGTCGACGCTACTTCGGAGCTGACGATGTCGTGCGTGCAGATCGGCCTCATGCTGTTGGCCGAAACGCAAGTGGCCGCCGGCGAGCCAGAAAAGGCGCTGGAAACGTCGCGCCGACTCGCCGGCTTGGGACCGAGCGGCACGCCTTATCTCACCGCCCTCGCCTCCCGAGTTGAGGGTCTGGCCCGACGGGCCTTAGGCCAACGAGAGGCCGCTTTGGACTGCCTTGCAAGCGCGCAACGGACGTTCACGGCGCTGGAGATGCCTTTCGAAACCGCTAAATGTCTGTTACAACAGGCTGTAACGGCTGGCCCCGACCGGCCGTATCTGGCGGTAAGAGCGGCGCAGCAGAGTCTGACCATTTTCGAGCGTCTTGGCGCCAAACACTGCGCCGAACGCGCCGGCCGGCTGCTGCGGGGACTAGGTGTGACGCCACTAGCCACCCAGCGGCCGCATCTGGGGCGAGTTACGGTGAGCGAGCGCGAACTCCAAATAGCGCGACTCGTAGCGCACGGCCTAACTAACACGGAGATAGCCAATCACCTGATCATCAGCCCACGCACTGTCGAGACCCATGTCAAACACATCTATGCCCGTCTGAGCATTGGTAGTCGCACTGCCCTTGCCCGTCTGGTGATGGAGGCTGGTCTTCTTTCGTCCGCGGACTAAGAATACACAGACGAGCGTGCTATAGCTCGAGGCCTAGCAAACGATACCTACACAATACCTAGTTCTACGGATGTTCTCCGGTAACTCCCGTGTTAAACTACATTCCAAAATGTCGGATGCTCCGGCTTGACATCGATAGAACAAGGAAAGCTCAGGAGGTGAATCAGTGACTCGCATCGATGAATTAGAGAAGAAGTACCCTACCATTCCCAAAGACGTTATCGTCAAGTGGGACGTGTTCTGCCGGGGGGTGAGAGACAACAGGGACATCGACAAGGCGAGCGTCTGGCGATCAGCCGCCCACAGCAGTTACCAGAGCTTCGACGAGGACTACACGCTGGAGCGCTTGAAAAGGGAGACGCCGTGGCGGTTCAAGGGGGACGCCATGCTGGTCCCTGACTGGATCTGGATGAGCAGCGGTCTCGCCTTTCCTCTCTACCGCAAGGAGCATAGCACTTACACCATCAGAGAAGTGAAAGAGGGGAGATTAGCCCTTTTCGACGGGGAGGAGATGATCGACGTCGACCTCCATGTCGCTCCTCCGAGAGACCGCATGCCAGAGCTAAAGACAAGCAAGGGGACGCCGGCGGCGGAACTCGTCTCTTTGGAGCGGCGTTGCTACAATGTGTGGCCCGTTCGGTTCTGTGAGTATTTCACCACTGGCGAGGAGTGCAAGTTCTGCAACTTCAATCCCACGCAGGAACAGGCTCGCGCCGTCGGCCTCAACCGTCCGGTCACCATCAATCCGGACGAGACGGCGGAGGCCTTCAAGCTCTACGGCTCGCGGCTGAGGCTTATCGAAGGCCATCTGGAGAGCGGCGGCTTTGCCACCAGCGAGACGGAAGCCAGCGTCAATATGCGGTTTGTTGACAGGTTGAGCAACGCCCTGCCGTACCGAACGCATCTGAAGCTCGTCGCCGAAGCGATGCCGCGGAAGGAACTACAGAGACTAAGGGATGCCGGGCTTGTGGGCATCCGATTTCAGATGGAAGCCGTCGACGAGCGATTGTTTCCCATCATTAACCCGGGCAAGGCCAAGCATATGTCGTGGGAGGGCTGGCTGGAGGCCTTCCAGGATGCGGTGGACATCTACGGCGTGGGCAACGTGGGGTGCAAGACCATCGGTGGTGTGACGATGCAGGGGCCGGAGGGCTATGCGACCTGGCAGGAAGCCCGTGATTCGCACATCGAAGGGGACAAGTGGATGATCAGTCACGGCATCTTCCCCAGCATGGATTCCTTGCGGTGGGCGCCGGGTTCCCCCTACTCGCGAGACCTGGCCAATCGAAGCAAGTATCCCCCTACGGAGTTTTTCCTTGACTGTATCGTGGGCCACGACAAGGCCATGAACGAGCATGGACTATACGACAAGATGAACAAGTTCCTCTACTGTGGCCTTGACTGCCAGCACCGCCCCTACTGTGGAGAGATGGGGATACTCCAGAGGGTGCCGGATTTCGGGACTTGGATGTCGGCGGTGGTTCCCTACGAGCAGAACTGGCTGGCGCAGTTCCTCGACTCGGTCAAAGAAAAGGAGTGTGTCAAAACCACGTAGGTGCTTCTCAAGAAGGAGGCACCTACTTCACTCAGCAAGCGTCGGGCGGCGCCAAACCAATGGGCGTGTTGTTGAAAGCACGGTTGCTGTCACCATAAGGTGCCAGCGGAAAGGAATGTAACGTGAAAGACGAGCCTACTTACGAAGTCGTTTGGCCTTTGGGAAAGACCAACAGTTCGGCTGTCAAGGCCAACCCTCCGATCTCAGATTTGAATGGCAAGACCATTGGCGAA
>JACPQF010000071.1 GCA_016190625.1 Chloroflexota bacterium
AAAAGCGGTGGGGAATCGCATCCGCTTTTTGGCACTATGTGGGGGGCAACAGCAGGTCTGGCAAACAATTCAGACCTCCTAGTGGGGACAGAATTCGCGGGTCTCTGCATATTGCCAGTTTTCGGCTGCATTTCTAGGCGCTTCAGCCCCTCCTGATGGGAGTTCTTGATTGCAAACTGCAAGGTAGTCCCGGAACTGGTCACTTCCCGGCATGAAGATCTCTATGTCGTAATCCTGTGGTTCCTCACCTGTGTTGACGCGCATTACTAACACCGAGTATCTTGGGATCATGCGTGCCAAACCGGGGCTGAGTGTTATCCTTATCTCCGACTTTCGCTCATAGTAAACTGTATTCAACTTGAACCCTTGCTTCCTCAAGGACGGGACTTCCGCTCCATTAGCGTCGTGAATGATTATGTTAACAACCGGATCAGGTTCCCGCTGAGGGTAGCTTGGATTTCCAGACCTTTTGGGAGTGGTCCGCCCTCCGAACGGAAAACCGAAGAAGGTGGGGTTCTCGTCAACAGCGATCTTGCTCAGGAATACTTCGCCGTTATGGTGTGGGACTATCTGGATAACCAATGTGTTGCCCGGAGCCAGGGCCTCCCCGGTCGCAGCATGTACAGGTTGTGGCTGAACAGTGCTCGATGGGCGCGCCCGTAACGTCGCCGTTGTTTCGCGTGGTACGCTGCTCGCTGGCTTCAAACGCCATAGGGCAGTGGCATGAGATCGAGGAGCGTCAGCAACGCCTCTGCGGACTGATCGCTCAGAATGCGGAGAAGGCGTTTCATCGAATAGCAGTCCGCGACGTACGTAGTCCCCCAGAGTATTCGGGTCGAGCCGATGCGTTGCCGGGCATTGGTCCGGCAAGAGACAAGTCCAGCACGCAAGAACTTCTTGGAACGATGCCTCGTCTTGTTCGATCGTTCGGTCGAACTCGATCCTTACGCTAACCTCAAAGTTTGTCTCGGTGCCGCCTACGGTCAAATTGTGCGATCCAAGAAGACACACACCTCGCTCGTTTCCAAAGAAGATGTACAGTTTGGGGTGAAATGTCACTTGCCTGGCGCTTGGAAGGTGGGTTACAAATGTGGCATCAAACAAGGATAGCGCCAGTTCTAGTGCCTGCCTGCTGGTTCCCAGATGGTCCACGCCAAATATCGCCTCAGCGGTTCTCGATGCGCCCCTCCAATCCCGCAGCAGGGGGAACAGCCGCAGAAGGGGGCCGCTTTTCGCAAAACCGACGGCCAAGCGGAAATGCGAGAAATCTGGCGACCGCAAGCAGTCACTGATCTGACCAAGTAGTCGCAGCTTCCCTGTTGGTTGGTCCACGGGGCCTAAGAAAGAAATGGCCGGCATTAGGGGTTCTCCTCGGACGCAACGCCGCTGACCCGACACAGATTGCCGGTTGAGGACCTACCGGTCTGTTTTCCCCTCACTGCGTTCTCAGTTTTATATATCCAGGTTCTTCACGCTCTTGGCGTGGGCCTGGATGAAGTTTTTGCGCGGGGGGACGGCGTCGCCCATGAGCATGTCGAAGACCTCGTCGGCCTTGACGGCGTCCTCGACGCTGACTTGGAGGACGGTGCGCTTGACGGGATCCATGGTGGTATCCCAGAGCTGCTGGGGGTTCATCTCGCCCAGACCCTTGTACCGCTGGATGCTGACGTTCTTGCTCCTGCCAAACGAGGCGATCAATTGGTCCTTCTCCCGATCGCTGTAGACCCAGTTGTGCTCCTTGCCGTTCTGGATGCGGTAGAGCGGCGGCTGGGCGATGTACAGGTGGCCGGCGTCGATGAGCGAGACCATGTGCCGGAAGAAGAAGGTCAGCAACAGGGTCCGGATGTGGGAGCCGTCCACGTCGGCATCGGTCATGATGATGATGCGGTGGTAGCGCAGTCGGGCGAGGTCGAAACTGGTGCCGACCCCGGCGCCCACGGCGGTGATGATAGCCCTGATTTCCTCGTGGCCGAGCATCTTGTCCGGGCGGGCTCGCTCCACGTTGAGGATCTTGCCCCGGAGGGGCAGGATGGCCTGAAAACGCCGGTCGCGTCCCTGTTTAGCCGAGCCGCCAGCCGAGTCGCCCTCTACCAGGTAGAGCTCGCAGCGAGAGGCGTCTTTCTCCGAGCAGTCGGCCAGCTTGCCTGGCAGAGTCGTGCCCTCCAGGGCGCTCTTGCGAATCACCAGGTCGCGGGCCTTGCGGGCGGCCTCGCGAGCGCGAGCCGCGGTCACGCATTTCTCGATTATTTTCTTGCCTTCGCTGGGATTCTCGTCGAGGTAGAAGGTCAGCCCCTCCACCAGGGCCGATTCGACCTGGTTCTTAACCTCGGCGTTGCCCAGCTTGGCCTTGGTCTGCCCCTCGAACTGAGGCTCGGCTAGTCGCACGCTGATGAGGGCGGTCAGCCCTTCCCGAACGTCCTCTCCGGCCAGGTTGGCATCGTCCTCCTTGAGGAGCTTGGAGCGGCGGCCGTAGTCGTTCAGCACGCGCGTGAGGCCGGAGCGGAAGCCGGTCATGTGGGTGCCGCCGTCGACGGTGTTGATGCAGTTGGCGAAGCTAAATACCGATTCGGCAAAGCCGTCGTTGTATTGCAGAGCGATCTCGACGGAGGTGCCGTTGACCTGCTTCTCGACGTAGATCGGCTTGCTGTGGACCACACCCCGGTTCTTGTTGAGGTGGCGAACGAAGCTGACGATGCCGCCCTCGAAGTAAAAGGTCAACTCGTCCTTCCCGGATGGATCTCGTTCATCCTTGAAGGTGATCTTCAAGCTCTTGGTCAGGTAGGCAACTTCGCGAAAGCGCTGGGCGAGGGTGTCGAAGTTGTAGTCGAGATCGCCGAAGATGTCCGTGTCGGCGAGGAAAACGGTAGTCGTACCGGTGTCCTGGGTCTTCCCCACCACTTCCAGGTCGCCGATGGGCTTGCCCCGCTCGTATTGCTGGCGATAGATCTTGCCGTCGCGGTGCACGTCCACGCATACCCAGGACGATAGGGCGTTGACCACGGAGGCGCCCACGCCGTGGAGGCCACCGGAGACCTTGTAGCCGCCGCCGCCAAACTTGCCGCCGGCGTGGAGCACGGTCATTACGGTTTCCAGAGCGGACCGGCCGGTCCGGGGGTGAACGTCGACGGGGATGCCCCGGCCGTTGTCCCTTACGGTCACTTTGGCATCCTTCTGAATGGTTATCTCGATGCGATTGGCGAAGCCGGCCATGGCTTCGTCGACGCTGTTATCCACGATCTCGTAGACGAGATGGTGCAGGCCGCGCTGATCCGTGCTGCCGATGTACATGCCGGGGCGGCGCCTGACCGCCTCGAGCCCCTCCAGGACCTGGATGTCGCGCGCTGTGTACGTCGTTTCGTCTGCTTCTATCGTCTGTTCTATCTCTGTCTTCTTTGCCACCATTGCTTCACTTCCCCCAGAGCCTTTTGACTAGATTCTCTCGGCCACAGGCTTCGAGCTTTGCGACGCCTCCCGCCACTTCAGAAAACGGTCGCGGAAGAAGATCATGCTCGCCGCGGCCAGCCCGGCGTCGATGTAGGCATGGCCGAGGATCGCCACCGTCACGCCTGCCGGATGCCCGAGGACAAAAGCCCAGATCTTCGACAGGCCGAGACGGATCACGAGTATCAAAATGATCAAGCCCAGCGCCGACCAGAAATTGCGCCGCACTATGCTCAGGCTGTACCACGCTCCCCTGGCGGGACCTACGTCGCTCACAAACATGGCGGCAACCGCGAAAAACAGATAGAGAGCGGCCCACAGCAGTACCGCCAGGAGCAACCCGCCCATCAGGCCCGAGAGCACCGGACTGATGAGGCCGGTCAGGCCGATGACGATAACCGCCGGCATGCCCGCCAGAAACGCCAGGCCGACCAGCATGGCAAAATAGGCCATTAGCCGCAGCCAGTTGACGGCGATGGCTCCTCCCAAAGATCGAACTCGTGACTCGCCCGCTGCTATGCCCTGAGCGATGCCGCTGAGATAGGCCGACTGAATCGCCAGGCTCAGAACGGCCAGACCCAAGACGATCCCCACGAGGACCAGGCCCCGGTCGATGCCCCACACGGGAATGCCAGGGAGACCGGCGGGCGCGTTGGCAACTTGGTCGTACATCAGGCTGGGGGGCTGCCAGGCAAGAACATTGAAGAGATTCGCGTTGCGAAGGTCTTCGCCCACCTTGGCGATCTGAGTTGCGGCGTCGGCCTGCTCGGGCGATGACAAGACCTGTCCGAGCAACTCGGAAGAAGAGCGGGAGGTTGCGTCGGCCCAAAAGCCGAAGAACCGCTGGATTGGGCCGGCTGCCGTCAGCTTAGGTCCCAGCCAAAGGAAGAGGTCCAAGACAATAGGGATTGCCAGAACCCATAGCCTTCTATTGACGGTGGAGAAGCCCGCCGACAGTGTGTCGATAATCCCCAATTCCTGCCTCCAAGACGCCCGTATTTTACCACATTCCGCTCTATTTGGGAAACCTGCCAAGCGGCAAGCGGAAGGCGGTGGCGCCAACTTTTGCCCCGACTGAGAAGAGCCACGACGCCTTGCTCGGGACCGGGCGAGATGCACCAAGCCTGTAGGCGCCGAGTCCTTCCGAGAAGGGCAGGACCAGCCGATTACGAGCTCCCGCCAGCCTTTGAGAATGCTTGGCCAGCGTGGGTTCAGGACGCGGTGGCATGGTCCATGAAGCAAGCTTGGTCGTATGGCTGGCGTGGCGGGCGAAGCATTGGCGAAAGGAACCGAAGGGTAAGTCCTAGACCTAGCGCCAATGCTTCGCCCCTACACGAGGATGGCCCTCCACCCGTCATCCTCTACCCTCTACCCTCAACCCTCTACCCTAAACGTCTCTCCCCGGCTGCGGCCCCAGACTTCGGGGAAGTACATCTCGTAGGCGGTGAGGGGTAGGACCTGGTAGGCGCCGGCGGTGGTGGCGTGGATCAGATAGGTGTACTCGTAGGTGCCCTTCGGCAGGAAGGTGGCGAAAAAGGCGACCTTGTCGTCGCGGATGTCGACGAGATTGAAGCGCCAGGCGTTGTTGCCGGCCGTCCGCGCGGTTAGGCTGGTGGTCTTGAGAGCCGGGTCGACGGCCTCGGCGCCCGCCGGCAGAGGATCCTCCACGGCGACGTAATGAAGGTCCTGCTGCGCCATGATGGTGAGCTTCACCTTGACGGTGCTTCCTAACGCCGCGCCGCTCACTGGCCGGTCGTTGGCGTCGAGGTATTCCCGTAATACCACGATGCCCTCGCTCCGGGCCTCGATGTTCTGGGCCGGCTGGAAGTAGCGCAGATAGAGCGAGTAGTAGAGCCTTCCCTTCGGCAGTGACTCGCCCGGCGACGGATAACGAGAGATCCTCAGCTTGTTAGCCTCGTCCACTAGAAGTCCGGGCAGGCCAATGGAGAGGGTTTCGTCCTGGCGAACGTTAGCTCTGGCCACGGCGTTGCCGCCGACCTTCTTGCCGTTGAGGGCGACCTCGTAGGAATAGCTGGCGTCGAGCTCGCCGCTGGCCACGAGATAGTCCGTGAGGGCGAGGACCGCCATCGCCGATTCCTGCGTGGTTTCCCAGTGGCCGTCCTTTCGGGAGACCATGAGCCACCGCACGGCGCCGGGAATGAGGGCGTTGGCGGGGTCGGCCCGCACCAGCGCGTCGAGAACAATGGAAGTGGTGCGATTATTCGTGTTCATGGTCTTGTAGTCGTAGGCGGTTTCCTCCCAGTGGACGCCGGTGGCGCTGGCGATGGCTGAGCTGGACAGGTCTTCCACGAGGTTCTGGACCCGACTATCGGCCTGCCCGTTGTTGAGCACGAGAAGGGCGAGGGCGAGATAGGCCCGGCCGTAGCGGCCCAGGGCTTCACGCTGCTCGTAGAGGGCGATGGTGGTGCTTCTGTCGCCCCGGTTCGTCCCGGCGAGAACGTAGAGGATGTATGCCCGGAGATTGGCGTTCTCCGGCGCGTAGACGTCCTTGCTCCTGGCCAGGTAGCCGGTCAGATAGCCTGCCGCCTTCTCCATCACCTGGGCCTGCACGGCGAAGCCCTCGCGCTTGGCTTCGTCGAGGCCGTACAGGGCATAGGCGGTGATGAACGGGTCGGCAGAATCGGAAGGCCACCAGCCCCAACTGCCGTCAGGGTTTTGGGCGCGGTAGAGACGCTGGACCGACAGAGTCACCAGCGACGGCAGCTTCTGCTTTAGCTCCGAATCGTCGCTGCCGGTCACCTTAAGCGCCCGCAACGTCGCAATGTTGGGCAGGAAGCGGGAGATGGTTTGTTCGACACATTCGAAGGGGTATTCTTCGAGAAACCGCAACCCCTCCTGCATGCCGGCGGCCAGCGACGGCTCCAGCTTGACCGTGAGCTCGCCGAGGTCCCGGTTCACGCCGGCCGGCAGCGCGACGACCTCCGTAATGGTGGTCCTGACCTCGCCCGAGGTGGCCGCCGTCTCCGGTGTGGTGTACGTGAGGATGGGCAGGCTAATCTGCACGGCATCCTTGGGCATCGCCGGCAAGACGGGCCTGGCCTCGAAGGTCAGCTTGGCTTCCCTATCGCCGCCGGCCTTCGCCGTCCAGTTGGCCTTGGTCGAGCCAGCGGGCGGGACCTTCGCCCTCTGGGTGGCCTGTCCGCTCAGCGCCACGCCCTCCCCGGCCAGGGAGACGTCTATGTCGAGAGACTCGGAGGTATAGTTGTGCACGATGGCCTCCAGGCGAGCTTCGTCGCCGGCGACGAAGAAGCGGGGAACCACGGGCCGGACCATGATCTGCTTGGAGACCAGGATGTCGTTTCGCTCGGTGCCGACGATGGTATCGACTGTCGTGCCCCTGGCCGTCAGGCGCCAGGTGGTGAGCGAGTCGGGCAGAGGAACGGTGACCGTGGCCTCGCCGTTCCTGTCGGTCTTGAGGGCCGGATTCCAATAGGCCACGTCGGGGAAGAAGCCGCGGGGGTCGCCGGGCTCGCCGCCGCCGCCCTTGCCGTAGCCAAACGCCTGCGGATCGATCTTATTCAAGGAGCGGGAAAGAGTCTGGCCGGTGTTCACGCTCAAGGGTCGTCGCCCGTAGAAGCTGTCGAACATCTCGCGCACCCGCTCTTCGGCCAGGGAGAGGACCGAGGCGTCGACCAGCGCCAGGGAAAGCTCGGCTTGAACCGGTCGCCCTTTGAAGTCGGTCGTCTTTATCTTATAGGTGGCCGTCTCGCGCGGCTGATAGCGCGGCTTGTCGGGAGTGATGGTGATCGTCAGCTTCTTCTCGTCGGCCTGGACGGGCAGCTCGACGTAGCCGACCTTGAAATCGGCTTTGCCGGCGCCGTCTTGCTCACTTCTCAGGATCACCATCGACACGTAGACGTTCGGCTCGTACGCCGCGTCGATGGGGATGTCTACCAACTGGCTGCTGCTCTGGATATCCACGAGCTTGTAGTCCAGGATGTGTCCCCGCTCGATGGTTAACAGCGCCCTGGCCTTGGGATAGGGCGAGGGAATGAGGACCCTGGCCGTATCGCCAGGTTTGTAGCCCGGCCTATCGGCAATGAGCTCGATCCGGTCGTGATTTTCCACCCGCCAGTAGACCATCTCGGAGCCGGAGGCGTAGAAAAGCGTCGAGCTTCTCACCTCGTTGCCGCGCTCGTCCTTGTCGGTGACGAGAATCTTGTAGGACCCCGCCCGCGGCGGAACAAGGCTCGCCGTCGTCTTGCCGGTGGCGTCGGTCCTGGCGGAGACGCTGGCCACCGGCGTGCTCTCCACCTTGCTGGTCCAGTAGAAGCGGCCGTCGGCGCCTTTTTCCTGAACGCTGTACCACTTCTGTTCGATAAGGTCGACGTTGAGGAGGGCGTTGGGAACGGTGACGCCCTGCGTATCGACGGTGACGATCTCGGCGCTCGCGGGCTTCCCGGCAACCACCACCCGCGGGTTGGGGCGCACGCCAGCGTAGTAGGTGCCCTTGTGAATCACCGCCTCGCTCCGCCCGCTCACCTGCTGGTTGTTGAGGTCCGTGGCGGTGGCCTCGAAGGTGAAGGTCTGGCCCGTGGTCTCCTTGGCGATGTCCGCCCGCAGTTGGAAGGTGAGGCTGCCTGCGGCGCCGGTCTTGCCCTCGCCCGAGGCGATGGGCCGCGGACCGGGGTTGAACGTCGGTCCCGAGCCGCTCTGGTCGAAATCGGAGAACGAATAAGGGCCGCCCTCTATATCTTGCGGACCCTTGAAATCGAAGGGCCGCTGGAAGACCTGCCATGTCACTTTGGTATTGGCGAGGGGGGCGCCGAAGAAATAGTTGGCTTGAACGGTTACGCTGATTGCGTCGCCCTGAATGTACTCCTTCCTGTCGGCCGCGAGCTTCACCTCGAAATCGGGCTTGCGGAACTCGGCGACGAGGAAGCCGGCGTTGAAGATCTCAGCGTTCATAGTAGGCTTTCCCAGGTTCGCCAGGTCGCCGAAGCTGGCCTGAATCGTATAGTTGCCTGTGGCAGCCTCCTGATCGAGGGGAAATTCGCCGTCGAAGGCGCCGTACTCGTCGAGAGACAGCGTCCTGGAGAAGACGAAGCGGTAACGAGGGTCGCGGATGGCGAAGCTGAGCTTCTGGTCGGCCGGAGGCAGGCTGTACTTACCGTCGTCGTCGGACCGGGACACGCCTTTGAAGTAGACCTTGTCGCCCGGACGGTAGATGGGCCGGTCGGTGTAAAGGGCCAGCGCATAGTTGGACGGTGTGGAGCGGTAGGGCAGGTTGAACATGTAGGCGCTCAGGTCGCTGGACCAGTTGGTCGAAGCGACCGCCGTGTCCCCGTCTTTCTCGGCGACCGCATAGGTCACCCGATCACCGCCAGCGGCCAGCGCCTTGGCGGCGAACGTCCCGTCTGCGCCTGTCTTCCCCGCGGCGAGAATTTGGCCGTTGGCGCCAAGCAAAGTAACGCTGGCGTCCCGCACGGGCTCACCGCTAACCTGGTCGGCCACCCACGCTATGGCTTCGCTGGCGGCGGACTTGACCGTGACCACGTTGCGGCTGACGGTAACCAGGCCCCGATATATCCCGCCGCGGCGGAGCGCCCCTGCACTCAGTTGAGGAGCTTCGATGTCGACGGCGTATAATCCGGACGGGAGGTCGGCCCCGGATGAGAGCGTCAGGGCCGTGCTTATGACCTTGGTGTCGTTTAGCCCGGCGTTGACCGGAATCTCCCACTGGCGCAACAACTGGCCAAGCTGCGCGTCTTGCTCCGATCCGGGCTTACTCGTCAGACTGATAAACTTATCTTTATCGACTGCGGAGAGCTTCACCCGCACCAAATCGACGTTTACGGCGTCAAACAGCGCGTAGGTTCCCTTGGTGGTGCTCACCGAAATGGCGCCCATTCCACCGCCGGGAACCCGCAGGTTGATGGCGGGCGGTAGCGGCTGGGTGTCGAACTCGACCGTCTTCCCGGTCGCCAATCGCTGGCCGTAGCGGTCGAGCGCCCCGGCGTTGAGGGTCAGACGGTAGTGGAACGAAGGCTGGGTGATGACGCCGCTTACCCTCAGCTTGGTATCCGAGTCGGCCCAGTAGGTAAAGACCCGCGTGGGCCTGGGAATGATCTCCAGCTTGTCCACCACCGAGGCGCGGTCCATTGGCTGGTTGAAGGTGAGGACGATCCAGTCGCTCCACGTCACGTTCGCTCCGTTATCCGGCTGAATAGAAGTCAGGCGAGGAAGGGCGACCGTGGTGAAGCTCGAGCTGAACTCCTTTGCCATGCCGATGCTGCCCTTCGCCCTCAGCACCCCGGAATCGATCTTGATGGTGTACGTGGCTTCGTGGTCGAGCTCCCGGCCGGGTGTGAAGACCACGGTGCTATCGCCGGACCAGGAGAATCCGCCGGGAACCTCGCGCCCGTCCTTGCCTACCAGGTGGAATCTGGTTTGCAGGCTGGCGTGATCCAGAGGCTGGTTGAAAGTCGCCGTGATGGCCGACGTAATGTTCACAAACTTGCCGTCGGCGGCGGGCGAGATCGTGGTGACGGCCGGCAGCTCGGTCTTGAAGGTCCACGTGTAATCAGTGGCTAGCGCGCTGCCGCCGGTATCGGCGAGTCCGGCCCTCACCGTGACGGTATACTGGGTAGAGCCCACCAGACCATTGGTGGGCCGGAAGGTATACACAGACGACGTAAGCCACTTCCCTTTCCCCTCGACGGGCGGCGCGATGACCAGAGGGTCGATCTGGCTGGCGCCAGGGGCGGTGAGAGACGCGACGGGATTATTGAACTGGACGGAGATAAGGCTATCGGATACCACCTCGACACTATCTTTGAAGGGCTGGACGGAGAGCACTGTTAGATTGGCGGCGGCGACGAAGCTGGCCTCGAAGGCGGCTGGCAGAGGCTGCTGGCTGGCCCTGAGGGCAGTGTCGGCAATGGCGACTGTGTATTTGGTGCTCCGCTTGAAGCCGGGGGCGTCCGGCTGGAAGACCAGAGCGTTGCCCTCCCAGGAGAGCCGTCCGGGCACCTGCGGCTCGACTTTGAACGCCGCCTCCACGGAGTGCTGGTTCATCGGCGTGTTGAAGCGAACGGTGATCGGCGATTGGACGGGCACATCTTTCACCATGTCGGGCTCGAAGGCGACCACCACCGGGGTCTCAATCGACTGTCTAGTTATGAGGCGGGGCACGGCGAAGAGGGCGGCCAGGAGCACGATGGCGATGGCGAGCCTGGTCAGCAGCCGGGCCTGTCCCGGCGGGCGGAAGAAGAAGAGGGGCCGGCGAGAAGGCTTCCCCTCTACTGGGGCGTCGGCAGTCGTAGGCGCGGCTTTGCTCATGATTTCGCTCCAAAGTTGTCCGGCTTTGCCATGGCGAGCCTCTACTCGAATTGTAAAGCAAATCTACAGGCTTTGCAACATCTGGCTAGCAGGAATTGGCTATTGCCGGCAAGCTGTTCATCGTGCTACCTTCTCGCCGGAAGTAACGGCCCCAATTCGAGTTGGAAAGAGAAGCCGAAATCAGTCGACCAGTCGCCCGCGGCTATTCGGTTTCGAGGTTTGGAGAATGCGGAGACCCCGTATGAGATTCTCAGGCGCTCTGGCCGTGTTGTTCATCGTCATCGCCGCCGCTTTCCCCCAAGTGAACCGAGTTAGTCAGGCTGCCATCGGTGCGGGGCTAGCACTGGTTCAGGGCTATGAGACGGCTCCATCGTCCTACGGCCCCTCACCCGATTACGGGCTGCCGGCCGCGGTGCGAGCCGCCGTGGAGCCAAGCTCGCTTCTCACCGAGGTTCTTCCGCTGCCCTCGCCAACCGTCAGGGCGGTAACGCCGACGCCCAATCCACCCTCAGACCGGCCCGCAATCGGCGCGGCCCAGAGTGCACAAGCTCAGAAGGGCGCGGTGACCAAGCACATCGGCCTGCAAGCCGGCCATTGGAAGTACGCGGAGGCTCCGGCGCCCTTCAATACCATGACCGGCACCAGCGGCGGCGGGAAAACGGAGCCAGAGGTGACGCTGGCCATTGCCGAAGAGGTGGCGCGCCTCCTGCGCGCCTCCGGCCATACGGTCGACATCCTGCCCACCGTCATCCCCCGCGGCTACAAAGCGGACCTATTCGTGGCCATCCACGCCGACGGTTCCAACAATCTTGGCGCTCGCGGCTTTTTCACCGACCATCCGGATGCCTCTCCGGTGGCCGCGGCCGAGGCCAGGCTATCGGCGGCCATCGACTTTGCCTACGGCAAAGCTACGGGGATACCATACGTGAACCGCAGCACGCCGGGGAGCCACTACTATTATGGCTATCGTGAGGTCTCCTCGACCGTCCCCCGGGTTCTCATCGAGACCGGCTTTCTTACCAACGCTACCGATCGAGAGATCATCGTCAGCCAGCCGAAGAGAGCAGCGCAAGGGATAGCCGATGGGATTGCGGCGTATCTCAGCCATTAGGACGCCGCCAGCGGGCCGGGCAAAGCTCCTGCTGTCACCCCCGTTTCTAGCCCATATTGCCTATTGCCCCTGAAAGCCAACCAGTGATAGCATCATCGGTCTGTAAACGGTTCCAACCGTGGGAGGTGACATGATTCGTCTACGGACAGGTTTCCAGATGCTTCTCGTCGGATGTTTGGTTGTCTTGCTGTCGTCGCTAGCGCCGATGGCTCAGGTAGCCCACGGCGGCGGTGGAGATGAGGGCACGGCGCAAACCCAGGGCGACAACTCAATCTGGAGTCAGATGAACAGATACCTGGAGTCTCTCTTCGGGAACGAAGCCGCGGTGCCCGGTGGGGGGCATCAGTCAGGAGCAGGAAAGCGTGTGGGATTGCAGGCCGGCCACTGGCGGTATCAGGAGAGTCCACCCCCGCTAAACGCTCAGACAGGCACTTCCGGGGGCGGCAAGACCGAGCCCGAGGTTACTTTGGATATCGCCCAACGGACGGCCAAGATACTAGAGGACAAGGGATACGCAGTTGACATTCTGCCTGCCTGGTTTCCCAAGGGCTACAGCGCCGATGCGGTAGTGGCCATTCACGCCGATGGCGCCGCCAACCCTGAAGCTCGTGGTTTCTTTGCCGACCGGTATAGTCGCTCGGCCATACCGGAGGCCGACGACAGGTTCATGACCATCATGGACGAGGAATACGCCGCAGCTACCGGCCTTCCTTTCAAGTACCGTAGCACCGACGGAAGCCGCTATTACTACGGCTACACCCTCGTCCGAGTCAAGACGCCGATGGCCCTTATCGAGACCGGCTTCCTTACCAACGAGGTTGACAGGCAGATCATCGTCGACGACCCCGACCGGTCCGCTCAGGGTATCGCCGCCGGCATCGACCGGTTCCTGACGCAATAGCCGCATAGCCGCAAGTCGGTTTGAAGTCCAAATCCAGCCGTGGTAGAATGGAAAGACCAATATCTGGATGGGCTGAAATTGGACAATAGCACCATGGCCGCCATATTTGCCGACATCGCCGACCTGCTGGAGATCAAGGGAGAGAACGCCTTCAAGGTTCGGGCCTATCGCCGCGCCGGCGAATCGATCGGGCATCTGGCGGAAGATGTGGCGCAGGTCATGCATGAGGGTCGGCTCACCGATATCTCTGGCGTCGGCGAGGGCATCGCCAGGCGGATTCAGGAGTTGCTGATGACTGGCAGGCTGGCTTATCTCGAGGAGCTCAGGGCGGAGTTCCCCGAGGGGGTCAGGCGCCTGCTGGAGGTTCCCGGCATCGGACCAAAGACGGCCGGCCGCCTAAGCAAAGAGCTGGGAATCGGCAGCTTTGACGGTCTCGAGACAGCGATCGCCGACGGCCGCGTCGCCGCCCTTCCCAGGCTGGGCGCCAAGACGGCGGAGAGGCTGTTGGCCGCCATCCAGGCGACAAAGCGGCGGGACCGGCGCGCGCCTATCGGCCTTGCCTGGCCAGTTGCCCAAGAACTTCTCGTCATGGTCCGGCGGTTGCCCGGAGTCAAGGAAGTGTCCACCGGTGGCAGCATAAGGCGCATGCGGGAGACGGTCGGCGACGTCGATATCATAGGCAGCTCCGAAGATATCGATGCCACGCTCGACGCCTTTCTCCGCTCTCCAGGCGTAGCGTCGGTAATCCAGAGGGACACGCGCAGGGCATGCGCCCTGATTGCCGGCGGGCTGGAAGTGGAGTTGCGCCTGTGCGCTCCACCCGATTTCGGCGTTTTCCTACAGCGTCACACCGGCAGCAAAGACCACAACGCCCTCTTGGACGACAGGGCAGGGGAGCAGGGCCTCCGGCTCACGGAAGAGGGAGTGCTCAGGCTGAGCGACGGTATGCTCGAGAGATTCTCGACCGAAGAAGACCTCTACCGCCGGCTTGGGCTGGCGTTCATTCCTTCGGAGCTACGGGAAGGACAGGGAGAGATCGAAGCAGCCGCCAGCGGTAGCCTATCGTCGCCAGTGAAGCTAGTTGACATAAAGGGAAACCTCCACACTCACACCACCTGGAGCGACGGACTCGATTCCATCGAGGCGATGGCTCGGGGCTGTCAGGCACGGGGATACCAGTACGTAGCCATAACCGACCACTCGGGGGGATTGGGCGTGGCCCACGGATTATCGACGGCCAGGGTGAGAGAGCAAGTGGCCGAAATAAGGGAAGTAGACCGCCGGCTGGACGGCATCCGCGTTTTGTCAGGGATCGAGGTCGACATCAGGGCCGACGGGAGTCTCGATCTGCCGGACGATTTGCTGGCTGAGCTGGATATCGTGGTGGCCTCCGTGCACTCGGCCATGGGGCAAGACGAGGACAGGATGACCAGGCGCCTGCTACAGGCCATGGCCAATCCGAACGTGGACATCGTCGGCCACCCGACGTGCCGGATAGTGGGAGGCCGGGAGCCTATCCGGCTGGACTTGGCGGCAGTTCTCAGGGCAGCCGTCACGACGAAGACGGCTCTGGAAATCAACGCGGCGCCGAGCCGACTCGACCTGAAGGACGATCTCGTTCGCAGGGCCAGAGAGATGGGCGTCAAGATCGCCATCAACACCGACGCTCATAACCTGGATCAACTCGATTTCATGCATTTCGGCGTGGCCGTGGCCCGCCGGGGCTGGTGCGGCGCCCCCGACGTCCTGAACGCCTGGCCATTGGACGAAGTACTGGCCTTCGCCCGGAAGTTCTGACAATTGGGGAACACGGTTGGAAGAGACTAGTCAGCCAATTCTGCAAGAGAACGCAGACCTCGAGTCCATCGATATGGAACTGCGCCTGCTTCGCCAAGACATCCTTGGCGGCAAGCACTGGTTTGCTGCCCTCCTCGAAGCGGTGGGGCGCTGGAGGGTGGCCGAGGAGATGTTAGACGGGCGTGACTACTGCTACTTGGTCGGCGGGGAAGCATTCGATTGGCTACTTCTCGCCGAAAGGCTTACGGACGCCGTGGCTGACCTGGTTCCGGAGGAAGAGCGGGAGAGCCTCCTCTTCTATGGCCGAATGCCCGATGGCTTCTGCCAGGAGCAGTTCAGAGAGACGATCGGTCCGTTGAAGTATCGCGGCTATCTTAACTACCTCTATGGGATAACCGTCGAGGAAGCCCTGATCCTGGCGACCGAAGAAGAGGTTCACAAAGAGCAGCGCGTTCGGGCTTACAAGGAGGACGTTCGGGTGTTCGAGGACGCTTACCAGCGAGTTTACGGCCAGACCCAAAGCGCTTTGCTGGGGGTCTTCCGCGAGCACTGCGGCTTTTCCCACAACGGCTCTGTCAGTCTCTGCGAGCTGAAGCACTTCACCTACTGGCTGTTCAAGTACCGGGTCAAGCGTTGCCATAAGGCGAGGGTAGCCAGCGACACCCGGAAGGCTCTTGCCAAGCTCCAAGGTTTTCAGGGGGACAGGGGACAGGGG
>JACPQF010000076.1 GCA_016190625.1 Chloroflexota bacterium
CCTCGTAGGTTAGTGGTTGGTCTAAAAAGCCGAAAGGGCCGGTGCAGGTATCCACAGGAATGCTGCGCTAACCGCTATTCTACCTCAAAGTAGGCTATGGAACATATCTTCTTTTGGTTGCGGCCAGAGGCCGCGCTAGGCTTGTCCGGAAACATCCTGTGGCCATCTTGTTCAGTTCCTGCACGATGCGGGTGGCGTGGTCCTGCCGCACACAGAAGACGATGGTCTTGCCGATCTCCCCGCTCAACGGGTCGTGAAGGGCGTTCTTCACGAAGGTCTCGCAGAGGACGCGGTTGGTCTCCTCAGAAAAGAACCTCTTTCGAAGTCCTTCCCGAACCAGGTCTGCTCGACCAACTCGCCGTCGTGGTTTTCGGCCATCACCGAGTAACCCTCGTCGCTGAGCAGCTCGGTGGTGATATCCGTCCGGGCGTCCACGACCGTCGGGTTGAGCAGGTAGCCATCGCGCACGCCGTCGACGAGGCTGTAGCGGAAGGTAGGAACGCCGCTCTCGCAGCCGAAGGTCTTGTAGGTGTCCAGCAACTGGCGTCGCTCCCATTCGCGCGGGTCGCGGGCGTTGATTCTGGACGGGTCTATCTTCTTGAGATAATCTTTGGGCGTCGCCGTGAGCCCGAGCTTGTAGCCGACAAAGTATTCGAAGACGGCCCGGCTGTTGCCGCCGATGGAGCGATGCGCCTCGTCCGAGATCAGCAGGTCGAAGTCCGTGGGCGAGAACAGCCGCCGGTATTTGTTGTTGAACTGGAGACTCTGGACGGTGGAGACCACGATCTCCGCCATGCGCCAGTCGCCGCGATTTTCCTTGTAGACGACGGTGGTGAAGTCGTTCTTGAGGAACTGCACAAACCGTTTCTTGGCCTGATCTTCCAGCTCCAAGCGGTCGACGAGGAACAGCACTCTCTTGACGTTGCCGGTCCGCAGGAACAGCTTGATGGCCGCGGCGGCGGTCAACGTCTTGCCCGTGCCGGTGGCCATCTCGAACAGAAAGCGAGTCCGGCTCTTTCGCACGGCCCCTTGGAGCGCCGCGATGGCGCGAAGCTGATAGGGCCGGAGAAACTTCAGGCCGGCGTCCTTGACGAAGCCTTCGCGCAATGCGGCGTTGTTCCACCGGGGGTCATGGCGGTAGCCCGGGTTCTGGCTGATGGCGATGTAATCTGGCTCCACCGTTTCCTCGACCAGCGCGGCCGGGTTGGGCTTGAAGGCGTGGAAATGGCCGAGGGACTCCGCGGTCGGGAACTCGGTTACCAGCGTGGGGTTGCCCTGCTCCAGGTCCCAGAAGTAGTGCAATCGCCCGTTGGACAGGATGATGAACCGGACGTTTTGCGAGCGGGCGTACGTCCGCGCCTGTTCCTTGCCCACCAGTGGGTCGTGCTTTTCCGATTTCGCTTCCAGAACGGCGAGGGGAAAGCCGTGCTCGTCGAGAAGAAGGTAGTCGACATAGCCACTGGCGGTCTTCTCGAAGTCGTAGCCGAGGTCTTCGAGGGTCTTCTTCCTGATCTTGACGTGGGTTTCGAGAGAGATGTTGGCCCGACCGGTCTCATCATCGAAGAAGCGCCAGCCGGCTCTCTGCAGAAGCTCGTTGATCAGAATTCTCGACTTGGCTTCCTTTTGCATGCCCGTCTTCTCACCCCGGCGGCGTGTCGTTTTGAATGACACCCTCAGACTATCGGTAGGCGATAAAGTCAATGTGATCCACTTCGTGTGGGTCGATGGCCTCGTTAACGGCTGCACGAAAGCGAGTGAAGGTCCGCCGCTCCGATTCCTGCGCTGATAGGAACGACCACCCGCCCCATGGAGGCGCGGCGGCACTATCAGCCTGAACCAGGAGACGTCGTGCTTTTGCACCTGTGAACGCTATTGGGCGAGTTACTCTGGCCAGCTCTTGACCGACAATATCGGCCCACTGGGATCGCAACGTGTCCGTGTACATCGAGAGCTGTTCTGGCAAAGGACGACTCTTCGGCTCAAAGTCCCATGCACGATACATCGGTCCACCAGCGGGGCCGATCGCATAGCTGGTTGGATTCTCAACGAAATAGAGATCCTGATCCGGAATGTCTGAAATCAACTCAGCACAGCCGTTATTCTCCGCCCAGGCAACGGTTTCTTCCCATCTTCTCAGTTTGCCGACATCATTGCTATACGCCCAACCAGCGAGGATAAGCGGCGTTGGTGGCAACTCCGGTGTGCACGGATGCGCTTTTGCGAAGTCGCTCAGACGCTTGAACGCGTCGTTCCATGGGATTGGGTTAGGACAAATGCGTTTCATAGCTCGTTGTTCCGGAACTGCGCTGCTGCCAGACTATCGATCCACAAAGCAGATGTCAAGCCGTTTCCTTGTCAAGATGATATACCAGGTACCGGTAGAAAGCAAGAGGGCGGTGCGACGGAACGCGCTCGCTTTGGCGCGCCTGCTCGTGCATAGAACTCCGGTGTTCCTTCACGCGACCGCCGTGGTATCTCACAATGCGTCAGTGCTACCCCCGGCTCAGCCTACCGCTGAGGAACAGGCAGATCAGGGCTACCATCGCCAGGAGGGCAAAGCCGGGCGCATAGGAGCCGGCGATGTCCCGGGCAAAGCCCAGGATGAGCGGTGGGAAGAAGCCGCCAAAGCCGCCTGCCGCCCCCACGATCCCCGTGACCACCCCGGTTTCCCGGGCAAAGAATTGGGCCACCAGCTTGAAAACGGCTCCGTTGCCGAGGCCGAAGGCCAGCGCCGCGCCGAGGAATCCCACCGTGGCTAGCGGCAAGGGAGGCTGGAAGGCCAGAAGAACGCCAGAGGCGACGATGACTCCGAACAGCCAGTTGAGGACGACAAGGCCGCCGAGCTTATCCGCCAGATAGCCACCCAGCGGCCTCGCCAGGGTGGCCAGCACGACGAAGAAGGCGGTCCTGGCCCCGGCGTCGGTCGGGTCGAGCCCGAAAAGCTGCACCAGCAGGGTCGGGAGAAAGATGGAAAAGGCCACGAAGCCGCCGAAGGTGACGAAGTAGAAGAGGCTGAGAAGCCAGGTCAGGGGCCGGGTGAGGACGACGGCCATGCTCACCGGAGAGGGAGGCGGACCGGGCCGGGCCGGCGCGTCCCGACCGGCGAGCCAGAAGACCAGGGCGGCGGCCAGCAGGACGGGAATGAAGGTCCAGAAAGCGGCCGGCCAGTCGAAGCGGCTGGCTATCCTTGGCGCCAGCCCGGCGGCGAGCGCCGTGCCGATGTTTCCCATGCCGAAGACGCCCAGGGCGACTCCCTGCCTCCCGGCGGTGAACCAGCGAGACACGAAGGGGATGCCGATGGCAAAAGAGGAGCCGGCCAGCCCCAGCCAGAAGGCCCAGAACAGGAGCTGCCAGTAGGAGGCGGCAAAGCCGATAAAGGCCAGAGGCACGATCAGAAAGGCCATGAGCAGACTGAACATCGTCCGTCCGCCAAAGCGATCGGCCAACAAGCCCATCGGTATCCGGAACAGGGAGCCGAGAAGGACGGGGGTGGCCAGCAGGAGACCTACCTCGGTTTCCGACAACTGGAACAGGTCCCGGAATCTCGGCGCCAGCGGCGAGATCAGGCCCCAGACGGCAAAGCACAGCGCGAAGGCAAGGGTGGCGAGCAGTAAGGCTTTCATTTGAGAGGACTGCGGAGTGCTACGCTCGGACACGCCAGATTCCCAGCCCGATGACGAAGGAGATGGCGGAGGCCAGCGCGAGGCCGGCGATTTCACCGGTTTCGCCGGCGAGAAGGCGGTCGACGGTGACCGTCAGCAGGAACAGTTGGATGCCTACGACGAGCAACAAAAGCACTATCTTGGCCTGGACGATGGCCGTCCGGTATTCCGGCTGGTTGGGATCGTCGAGTTCCCCCTTCACGCTTTCTTCTCCCTAAGGGCGTAGATGTCCCCGCTCTCGACGCTGAGCTCGATCCCGGGCAGCGGCCGCGGCGGCGGTCCGGCAAGGACCTGTCCCGTCTCCACGTCGAAGAAGCCGTCGTGGCAGGGGCAGTGCAATCGACCGGTCTTCCGGTCCAGGTAGACGGCGCAGGCCAGGTGAGTGCACTTCTGGCTGTAGGCGACAAACCGGCCACCCGGCAGGTGCACGAGGATGGCGGGGTCGTCCGCCGTGGGATAGTCGAAGTTGAGCGACCGGCCCTCCGGCACGTCGCGGACGGATGCTACCATGATCCTTGGCTCCGGTTTCTCCCGGCGGAAAAGGGCAGCGGCCGCCACGCCCAGATTCCCCAGAAACAGGCCAAAAGAGGTCAGGGCCAGCAACTTGAGATACTCCCGGCGGGTGACGAGACCGTCTGCCGCCCGCTGGAAGGGAAAATCCTTGACGTGACCCGGCTCGCTATTCACCGCCAGACCTCCCCCTTGTAGATGCCCGGCACCGCCGAGATCTCGGCGCCGCCGGCGAACTTCAGCGCCTGCTGGATATGGAATACCTCGACTCCCGCAGGCGCCATCACGTACACCCCGGTCTGCACCATCTGGTTCCCGAACCGGAACCGGTTGACCGGCACACCCCTATTCTGGGCGGCGATCTCCTCATAGGTGCCAAAGGCGATGGCGCCGCTGGGGCAAACCGTGGCGCACATCGGCTTCTTGCCGACGGCGACCCGGTCGTAGCACATGTTACACTTGTACTGGAGGCGGTCGGCCAGGTCGATCTTGGGAATGCCGAACGGGCAGGCGTAGGCGCAGTTCCGGCAGGCGATGCACCGCTCCTTGTTGGCCTGCTGGACCACGCCGTCGCGGGAGACGAGGATCGCCTGCGTGGGACAAACCTGAGCGCAGGGCGCCACCGGGTCCTGGCAGTGCATGCACAGCGCCGGCGCCGTGGCCATCGATTCGCTTCGATTGAGATAATCGATGAAGAGCATCGCCTTGCCGATGTGGCTGTCGCATTCCCGGCAGGCGATCACGCAGGAGCGGCAGCCGATGCAGCGCTGGGGAGCGAGGAAGATGGTTCTCTCCGTCACGGTGCAGCTCCCTCCGCCCGCTCGACCGTGGCGGCGCAGGCCTTGAACTCCGGAATGCGTGACAGGGGGTCCAGGGCGTTCACCGTGAGAAGATTGACGGCCCGGGGCGGCCCCCAATGGTAGGGAATGAACAGGGTATCGGGACGGATAGTGCGGGCCACCAGCGCCCGCAGCACCACCTCCCCCCGTCTGGTCCGCACCCGCGCCCTGTCGCCGTCGCGAATGCCCATCCTCGCCGCCAGCCGGGGGTGCATCTCCACCCAGGGCTCGGGCGCCTGGGACAGCAGGAAGCCCAGCCGGCGGGTTTGATTGCCGGAAAGGTAATGATAGACCACTCTCCCGGTGGTCAGGTAATAGGGGTATTCGTCGTCCGGTATCTCGAACGCCGGCTTGAACTCGATGGGGTGAAAAATGGCCCGGCCATCGGCGTGATAGAACCGGTCATCGAACAGACGCGGCGTTCCCGGATGGTCGGGCGCCGGGCAGGGCCAGAAGACGCCCTTTTGCGCCTCGACCTTCTCGTAGGAAATGCCGTAATAGTCGGCGCGCCCTCCTTTGGAGGCAAGCCGCAGCTCGTCGAAGATGGCTCGCGGCGAACTGAAGTCGAAGTGCTGGCCCTTTCCCAGGCGCCGGGCGATGTCGCAGACGATCTGCCAGTCTATCCTCGCTTCGCCCGGAGGGTCCACGGCCTTGTTTATCTTGATCACCCGGCCCTCCTGATTGGCCACCACCCCTTCGTCCTCCGCCCAGACCGAGCCCGGCAGCACCACGTCGGCGAGCGCCGCCGTCTCCGACAGGAAGAAGTCCACCACCACGAGGAATTCCAGCTTTCGCAAGGCGGGAATGGCCCAGTTCAGGTTCGGAATCGAGACCAGCGAGTTGTTGCAGAGGGAGAACATGCCCTTGAGGACGCCCTTATCCATGAGCTCGAACATGTCGACAATCGAGACGCCGCCGGGGGGCATCTCCTCGACGGGAATACCCCACACGCCCGCCACGTATTTCCGGGCCTCCGGGTCCTCGATGGAGCGCTGGCCGGGCAGTTGATCGCACTTCTGGCCGTGCTCGCGACCGCCCTGGCCGTTTCCCTGGCCGGTGAGCGTGCCGTAGCCGCAGCCGGGCTTGCCGATCTTTCCCGTGGCGAGGACGATGTTGATGGCCGCCAGGCAGTTCTCCGTCCCCTGCGTGTGGTGTTCGAGGCCGCGAGCGTGAAAGAGCATGGCCTTGGCCGACTGTCCCCAAAGATGGGCGGCCGCCACGATTTTCTCCGCCGGCACGCCGCAGATATTCTGAGCGTACTCCGGGGTGTACCTCTCCACCGCTGCGGCTGCCTTGTCGAAGTCCCGCGTTCGCCGGGCGATGAACTCCCGATCGAGGTAATCCTCTTTGATGATAACGTGGAGGATGGCGTTCAGCAAGGCCGAGTCGGTCCCCGGCAGCACCGGCAGGTGGAGGTCGGCGGTGCGGGCCATCTGCGTGAGGCGAGGGTCGGCCACGATGAGCTTGGCTCCCCGGTCGCGGGCTTTCCAGAAGAAATGGATTGCCACCGGAAAGGTCTCGGTGGTGTTGCTTCCCACGACGAACAGGCAGTCGGCAAGGGAAATATCGGCGTAGGGTTGGCCAATGCGGTCGATGCCGAAGGCGCGGAAGTTGGCGCTGGCCGCCGCCACCATGCACAGCCGGCCGTTGTAGTCGACGTAGCGAGTTCCCAGCCCCACCCGGGCGAACTTGCCCAGCAGATAGGCCTTCTCGGTGGTGATGGATGAGCCGCCGTAGACGGCGAGGGCATCCTTGCCGTGCTCACGCTGGATGTCCTGAAACCGCTTCACCACCAGGTCGAGGGCCTCGTCCCAGGTGGACTCGACGAGGCGGCCGTTCTTGCGGATCAGCGGCTTGAGCAGCCGGTCGGGATGGTTCACCTGCTGGTAGGCGGCGACCCCCTTGGGGCAGAGGCGCCCCTCGTTGATCGGGTGGTCCAGCCTCGGCTCCACGCCCACGACCTTGTTCCCGGACACCTCCAGATACATGGCGCACTGGACGCCGCAGAAGGCGCAATGGGTGGGCACGAGCCGGTCGATGGTCATTCCCGCCCGCCAGCCGCCGGGAGGCGTGCCGCGCTCGAGAAACTCGTAGGTCTTGTCTTCCGGCTGGAAGATGAATTTGTCTACCGACATATCATAACGTCCTGTTTAGCCAACCGAGTATTCCCGTAGTGGCCGGCCCTCCGTGGCGGCCACGGGGGGACGGGGCGGGCACGGAGGCGCCGCCCCTACAGGTGATACTTCTCATAGGAAGCCCCTCTGCGTCTCCATGAAGTAAGCTGTGGCGCGAAGCATCCGCTTGCATTCCGGACAGTAATCCTGCCACCAGCGATTGTCCTCCGCCGGCATGACGTAGTCTTGCTCGAGATCGGACAGCGTGCGCTTCAGGTCCTGAACGAACAGCTCCGGTGCGAACTCCCGGCCGCAATTGGCGCAGGCGCTGTGACCGGCGGCCCCGGCCACAGCGTAGTAAAGCTCGATGCCAATGCTCGCCGGCCGCTGGATGATGTGGAACAGCTTGCCGAACGGTATGTACAGGATCGTGCCGATGACCACCACCTGGTGGACCAGAGCGAGGAACCAGTAGTAGCTCCCCTCCCAGAACAACTGGCTGGCCGTGAGCAGCAGCCCGGTGATGGAGATGGCCAGCAGCAACAACAGGGGCAGGAGGTCGAAGCCGAACTCCTGGCCGGCCATGACCTCCCGGTCCCGATAGCGCCGTCGCAGGGCGAGGATCACGCCGGCGACGACGAGGAGGGCGGCGATGTCCAGCCCGTGGAACAGCAGGAAAGCGAAAAGCGAGCCGAGCGGAAAGGTAAACAGGGGCAGGCCGAACACGAACAGGTGATACTGGTCTTCACCGATGAGCCGGAAATTGAACCAGCCGAAGACGAGGGGAAAGACGATCAGGCTCGAAAGCACGACGCCCCAGAAGATCGTCAGGTGCATGGCCCAGCGGTAGTAGCTCCTCTCGCGAATGAAGTTCTGAACGGCCAGATGGTCCAAGAACGCCCAGGGTATGAGGCCCAGGAATCGGCGGAAATTCCGCCAGGAGAAGAACATCTGCCAGCCCCGTCGCCAGTAGAGAGCAGTGGGCGGGCGAGAGAGCCACTGGACGAAGCGATAGGTGATTCCAAGGACGGCAAACAGCGTGGCGACGGCGTAGCCGGCGAGAGCCGCGTCGAAGTTCTTCAGGTTACGGGAGCCGAGGAAGATGAGAGCGGCGAGGACGCCAGTAACCAGAAGTGAGACGAGGGTTGGGCTCGGCTCCAATCGCCGCAAAGCTTGCCTCCACTCCCGGCCACAAGTGTATTCCTATTACATTCATTCTATCAGGGCCACGGCGTTCTAGCAAGAAGAGCAACGTCATTGCTGTCGAAATGATATAATGGGTAGCCATGGAATCCACCGGGGTGTACTGGATTCCTCTGTACGAGATGCTCGAGGAGCGGGGCATCGAGGCGTACGTGGTGAACGCGCGACATCTCAAGAACGTGCCGGGGCGCACGACCGACGTCTGCGATGCGCAGTGGATACAGACACTGCACAACTACGGTCTGTTGCCTGGCTCCTTTTTACCAGACGCCACCTAGCGTCCCTTGCGGGCGTACTGGCGCCATAGGCAGCGCCTATCGAGAGGAGCACGTCTTTGCCTTGAAGCAAGCGCTGGCCCTGTATGACTTTTACTCAGCGCAGATTGCCGAGTGCGACGCGCCGAGATGGAGCAACAGTACGCGAAGGTGTTGGAGGAGCCAGACTCGGATAGGGACGATCTCCCTCCGCTTGGTCCCGATCCGAAAAAGAGCTCCCATTGGAAAAACGCTGCAGCCTTTGATGTGCGTGGCAACGTCTACCTTATCACTGGCGTCGACCTTGTGGCCGTCACCGGCCTTGAAGAGAGCACAGTGCAGACGATCATCGCCGAGATAGGCACTTGTCTGAGCCGTTGGCCCAAGGTCAAACACTTCTGCTCTTGGTCGGGGCGCCGCAGCGAAAAATTCGGGGGCTGGGAGGAGTCCCCCAGGCCACCCCTGACGCTTCGCTGCGGCTGTTCAGAAACTTCAAGTTTCTGTGCTTGGCACAGGGTTCGGGAAACCCTGGGATACTCAGGGTGACAAGGTCAGTCGACCGCTTCCGTGCCGTCACTGCGCAAGTCCTGTTATTGATTCACCGTAAGACTCTCTGGCTTGCCAGCAGAATCGGCGGCCATCACATGGTTTAGAGCAGCGATGGCTACCTCCACCATCTTGTCGTCGGGCGGCCGGGTGGTAAGCGCCTGCAGGGCGAGGCCGGGCGACAACAGGGCACGGACCAAGCGATTCTTCATGTGGGAAGCAGAAAAGCGCACGATCTCGTAGCCGATGGCGGCGATGAGTGGAATCAAGACTATGCGGGAGACGCCCCGCAGCCAGATGTTCTCGGTGCCTATGATTGCGAACACCACCACCGATATCACCATGACGATCAAGAGAAACGCCGTGCCGCAGCGGGGATGAGAGGTGCTGTGCGTTTGGACGGTTCGGACGTCCAGGAAAGCGCCCGCCTCCATGGCGTTGATCGTCTTGTGCTCGGCGCCGTGGTAGGCGAAAACCCGTCGGATATCAGGCAGGAAGCCGATGGCCGCGATGTAGCCGACGAGGAGAGCTAACCTGATGACGCCCTCCACAACGTGGCTCACGAGCGAAGGGTTGTTATCCTCTAGCCAGCGAACGAGCAGTAAAGGAGCCAGGAAGAAAACGGCCACGATAACGGCGAGGGCCGTTCCCAGCGTCACCCACATCATCCTGGGAGTGATCTCAACCTCTTCCTCAGCCGCGGCTACGTTGGCGGAGTAGAGAAGGGTCCGGACACCCAATACGAGGGTGTCCCAAATCATGGTTACGCCGCGGAGGAACGGCAGCTTCCACCACGAGCTAGTGTAGATCGATCCCTTGAGCCGCTCGCCGTGGATGACGATCTCTCCCTTGGGGTTTCGCACGGCGACAGCCATGTGCTGCTGTCCCCGCATCATTACCCCTTCTATTACTGCTTGCCCACCGTAGAATAATGGCTTTGCCAATGGATTGCTCCAAACAAACTAGGACCGGTTACCGTAGGGGCAGACGGCCGTCTGCCCCTACTACACATCAGACAACACTTCAGGTAGGAAGATAGCAGATTGCTGCAGGGGCGGATCCTCCGGCGGAAGGATGCGCCGCTACCACCGGACGCGAGTCAACAAAAAAAGAGCCCAAGTGGATCACTCAGCTCTTTTCTTGCGACGCCATGCCCGGTCACTCTAACTTGAACCGCTTCTTGAAGCGCTCGACTCTACCTTGAGTGTCGACGATTCGCTGCTCACCCGTGAAAAACGGATGGCATTTGCTGCAGACGTCTACCCTGAGCTGTGGCTTTACCGAGCCAGTCTCGAAAGTGTTGCCACAGGCGCAATGGACGACTGTCTTGCCGTACTTTGGATGAATCTTCTCTTTCACTGTTAAGCTTGCCTCTCCTTTTTTCCAGAGGAAACGCCGGGCGACTCCCGTGGGAATCCGAGCCTTCTCGCTGCCCAGGTCTCCAAGAGTACCCTGTGCAGGATCAGGCGATCGCGTATACGCTAACTCGCTTCTTCTCTCGCGTGGCTTGCTCGAACTTCACGGAGCCGTTGATGAGGGAAAAAAGCGTGTGGTCGCGACCCATCCCGACATTGTTGCCGGGATCGAATTGAGTGCCGCGTTGCCTGACGATGATGGTGCCAGCGCTGACGACCTGGCCGTCATAGCGCTTCACGCCAAGTCTCTTGGACGCGCTATCTCGCCCGTTTCTGGAGCTGCCCACTCCCTTCTTATGTGCCATGCTATAATGCCTCCATTCCTGCTGCGACAAAAGCCCTTCCGAGAAGGACTTACCCTAACCCTCTCCCATACAAGTAGGACGGGAGAGAGGGAACGTAGCGAAGTCCCGTTTCTAGACCAGAATCTTCTTGATGGCCAGCGACGTGAAAAGCTGTCTGTGCCCTTGAGTCCGCCGGTAGCGTGTCTTGGGCTTGTACTTGAATACTACTATCTTCGGAGCCCTCCCCTGGCGCACCACCTGAGCGACGATCTTGGCTCCCTCGACCACGGGCTGGCCGACTTTGACCTGGCCTTCCCCGGCGACGAGGAGAACTCTATCCAGCTCAACAGTGTCGCCAATCTGGACTGGTAGGTGCTCGACGTCGATAACCTGTCCTACCGAAACCCTGAACTGCTTTCCACCAGTCTGAACGATTGCGTACAAGCGAAGCCTCTCCCTTCCTCATTGTCACAAAGACTAATTATACCGGCCCCGTCTTAGCTTGTCAAGTTTCTTGCTTGATCGCTCGGTCGGTTCACTCTAAGTAGCTATCAGCTATCAGCTATCAGCCCTCAGCTTCACGACGGCAGGCTAGATGTGGCTGGAGATGGCCGGTTGTCTGATAGCTACTTTCTGGGATCTACTTTAGATGGCTGAACGGGCGCGGGGTTGCTGTCAACGGATTTCTGGGATCGGATTGAACGGAAGGAAGGGGAAATCCGCTCAATCCGCTCCCGGAATCCGCTGACAGCCTCGCCCCCCGACCTGTTGTAGTGCTGCTGTCGCTTTGTCCTTCCGCCATCGTTCTGTTATAATTCACCTGTAGAGCGACCACGAGTTGCTAGAAAGTGGAAAGACCAGATGGCCGACCGTCTCGTTTCGCCGAAAGCCAAGGAGGAGGACCTGAGCCTCGATAATAGCCTGCGCCCCAAACGCCTCGACGATTTCGTCGGGCAGACGAAGGTGAAGGAGAACTTGAAGATCGCCATCGCCGCGGCGAAAATGAGGGGAGAGGCCCTCGACCACGTGTTGTTCTACGGTCCGCCGGGCCTGGGCAAGACCACACTGGCCAACGTTATCGCCCACGAGATGGGATCGAGCGTGAAGGTCACCTCCGGCGCCGCTATCGAGCGGCAGGGCGATCTGGCGGCGATTCTAAGCACCATTCACAAGGGAGACATCCTGTTCGTCGACGAGATCCACCGGCTGAGCCACATCGTCGAGGAGTTCCTCTATCCGGCAATGGAGGACTTCGTCATCGACATCGTCATCGGCAAGGGGCCGGGAGCACAGAGCATTCGCTTGAGCCTGCCCCATTTCACCGTTATCGGCGCTACCACCCGCTACGCCATGCTGACGGCGCCGCTCCGAAACCGCTTCGGCAACCTCTACCGCCTGGATTTCTACGACGAGGAGGCGATCCATAGTATCGTCACCCGCTCGGCCCGCATTCTGGCCATCGAGATCGACGAAGTCGGGGCCCGCGAGATTGCCGTTCGCTCCCGGGGAACACCGAGGGTGGCAAACCGCCTGTTGCGAAGGGTTAGAGACTACGCTCAGGTGAAAGGACGCGGCGTGATCGATCGGGCCATCGCCGGTGAAGCCCTCTCTCGACTGGAGGTAGACCACCTGGGGCTGGACGAGATCGACCGGCGGGTGCTGCTCGCCATCGTCGAGAAGTTCGAAGGAGGGCCGGTGGGACTGGAAACCATCGCCGCCTCCATCAGCGAGGAGGCGGATACCATAATGGACGTTTACGAGCCATACCTCCTTCAACTGGGCTTCATCAACCGCACGCCCCGGGGCCGGGTGGCCACCAGGCTAGCCTACGAGCATCTCGGCTTGGCCGCCAAATCCGCCGCACCACCGGCACAGCGGACGCTGTGGTGATGGGGTAGAGGGTAAAGGGTAGAGGGTAAAGGGTGGGGGCTCCCCCTATACCCTATACCCTCTACCCTACCCTGCAACAGGTGACAAGCTATGCAACGAATTCTGCTCCATAATTGCTGCGGGCCTTGCTCGACCTATACGGTGAAGAGGCTAAGAGAGGGACCGTTCGCGGTGACCGGCTTCTGGTACAACCCCAATATTCATCCCTTCACCGAACACCAGCGGCGGCTCGAAAACCTCCAGCGCTTTGCCGGAATCGTGGAGATGCCGCTCCTGGTCGAGGATGGCTACGAGATGATAACCTACCTGCGGGCGGTATGCGGACACGAGCGCGAGGGGGAGCGCTGTCTCATCTGCTACCGTCTGCGGCTTGGCCGCACGGCAGAGGTGGCGGCCCGGGAAGGGTTCGACTGTTTTAGCACCACTCTGCTCATTAGCCCCTATCAGCATCACGATCTGCTCAGGTCGGTCGGCAGGGAGATGGCTTCCTTGCATGGAGTGCCCTTCTATTACGAGGACTTTCGGGCTGGCTACCGGGAGAGCCGCAACCTGGCGCGGGAGATGGATCTCTACCGGCAACAGTACTGCGGCTGCGTGTTCAGCGAGTGGGAGAGATTTCGGGACCCGCCCCGGCGCGAAGCGTCGAAGAGACCAGATGGGGAAAAGAAGGACGCCCTACGATGAGCTATGGCCGGGCGAATGGCCTGCCTGAGATCCCAAGGAGTGGCCGTGGTCTGGCTGTCCGATCTCCACAACCGGGCTATGGCCGTTGTCCGGCCGGCCGCCGGAAGGTTTCTCCACCGGCTGGCCGGAGCTAAAGGCCATCGAGTAGAGGGTGTGGTAGAGACCCCCATTGCCGATGAGAACGTCGTGGGTGCCCTGTTCGACGATTCGGCCGTGCTCGATCACCACGATGCGGGTGGCGTTCCTGATGGTAGCGAGCCGGTGGGCGATTACGAATGAAGTGCGGCCCTGCAGCAAGCGCTGGAGAGCCGCCTGCACGACGAGCTCGGTCTGCGTGTCTATGCTGGCCGTGGCTTCGTCCAGAATCAGAATGCGGGGGTCGGCGATGAGAGCGCGGGCGAAGCTGACGAGCTGCCGCTGGCCCACGCTTAGGTTCACTCCCCGTTCCTGAATCGGCGTATCGTAGCCGTCTTCGAGGTGGAGGACGAAGTCGTGCAGGCCCAACGCTTTGGCAACCTCGATGATCTCCTCATCCGTGGCGTCGAGCCGTCCGTAGCGAATGTTGTCCTTGATCGTGCCGGAGAACAAAAACGGCTCCTGAAGCACGATGCCGATCTGCCGGTGGAGCGAAGATTGCTTTATCTGGCGGATGTCGGTGCCGTCTAGCTTCAACGACCCGCCTTTCACATCGTAAAAGCGATTGATCAGGCTGACTAAAGTGCTCTTGCCGGCGCCGGTGGGTCCCACCAGGGCGATGGTTTCGCCGGGCCGGGCGATAAGGCAGAGGTCGTCGAGCACCTTCACTCCGTCGACGTACCAGAAATCCACGTGGTCAAACTCCACCTCACCGGCGGCAACGCCGAGGTCGATGGCTTGTTCGGAGTCCTCCACCTCAGGTTTCGAATCCAGGACCTCGAAGATGCGCTCCCCACCGGCGTTAGCCCGCTGGATCTGGGTGTAGCGCATGCTGAGGTCGCGGATCGGCTCGAAGAAGCGGTTGATGTAGAGCGTGTAGGCTACCAGCGATCCCAGCGCCAGGTCGCCGCTCAGGACCATCGCGCCGCCGAGAACGATGACCAGGGCGGTGCCGGCGGCCGCGACGATCTCTACCAGGGGCATCACCGCCGCCGAAAGGCGTCCCGCCTCGAGGTTGGCGCCGAGGTTCGCCTCGTTGACGCTGCCGAACCGCTGCAAATTGACATCTTCGCGAGAAAGGCTCTGGATCACCCTCACACCCGACACGTTTTCCTGGAGGCTGGCGTTCACCACGGAAATGGCCGCCCGCACTTTGCGAAAGCTATCCCGGGATCGCCGCTGCCAGAAAGCCATGAGGACGATCATGGCGGGCAGGACAGCGAAGGTTATGAACGCCAGTGGGACGTTCATCGACAGTAGGATCACGCATATCCCTGCCAGCGAGATGACGTCGCCCAGCAGGGCGAGGGTGCCGGTCGTCACCAGGTCCTGAAGCACGGACACGTCGTTTTGGACCCGCGACATGATTCTGCCAACTTCGTTTCGGTCGAAGAAGCTGATAGACAGACGCTGAATGTGGTCGAACATCTGGGCCCGGATGGTGAACAGCGCTCGCTGCCCCACAGAGGCCATGGTCCAGGCCTCGTAATACTGGGCCAGCCACAGGGTAGCCGAGTTGACGATGAAAAGCATCGCCAGCAGATTCAAGCCGCCGAGGTCCCTTTGCTGGATGTAGCTATCGATGGCGATCTTCACGAGGTAGGGTCCGGCGAGACCGGCGGCTGAGACGACCAGCATGGCCAGGAAGGCGCCCGCCAACTGTAGCTTGTAGGGCGCCATATAACCCATTAGACGTCGGATGATCTTCCGGTCGAACGTCTTTCCCAGATACTCGTCTTCGAGGGAGTCCATGGCCCGTCGCATGGCCTGCGGCCCCATCCCGCCATGAAATCCGCCTGCACCGTACACTGTGTCGATCCTCCCTTGGTGATAACCGTGCCCGGGGTGCCCTCACCCACACCCCAATACCTTTCAAATAACGGACTTACACGGCGGCTCAAGCGGTGAGAGCGGCCCGCTCGCCATCCGTAGGGGCGAAGCATTGGCGCTGGGCCTTGGATTAGCCCTTCACGGACCTTCGCCAATGCTTCGCCCGCCCCGCGTCTGTCCTTCCACGAAGGCTGTTCGGCGCGAACAAACATGACGCTGCAACAAGCCGAGTGGGCGAAGCATACGCAAAGCTTATTGACAACTCTGAAGTAACTGGTTCTGCGTATGCTTCGCCCCTACGGACGGGGGAGTCAATGCAATCGTCGCAAATGGCACCGCCCAAGTGCTGTCATTTGAAAAGTATTAACCCTAACCCCCTCCCATCCTTCTGCGGAAGGATGGGAGGGGCGACCGGACACGCTGCCCCTTTTCATCCCCCCTGGGGCAGGATGACTCCTCTTAGTCCGCCCGCGAGTAGTGGGTCTCCTTGGTCGAGTCTGTCTTTGCCGCCATCTCCTCCTGGTCCCGCAACTGAGCATCGTAGATGCGCCGGTAGATGCCGCCCAGCAGCAGAAGTTCGTCGTGGGAGCCGCGCTCGACGATACGGCCCTTATCCAGGACGAGGATCTGGCTGGCGCTCTTGATGGTCCGCAGTCGGTGGGCGATGACGAAGGTTGTGCGCCCTTTCATCAGCTCGGCCAACGCCGCCTGGATGAGAAACTCCGTCTCCATGTCCACGCTGGACGTCGAATCGTCGAGAACCAGGATGCGGGGGTCGAGCAGTAGCGTTCGGGCGATGGCGACCCGCTGCTTCTGTCCCCCGGAAATGGTGATGCCCAGCTCTCCCACCCAGGTGTCGTAGCCGTCGGGCAAGCTCGAAACGAAATCGTGTAGGCGCGCTGCCCTGGCCGCGGCGAAGATCTCTTCGTCGCCGGCGTTTACCGACCCGTAGGCGATGTTGTCCCTGATGGTGGCCGAAAACAGGAAGACGTCCTGCAACACGATGCCAATCTGACGCCGGAGGGACTCGATGGTCACGTCGCGGACGTTGTGTCCGTCGATGGTGATCTTTCCCTGGGTGACGTCATAGAACCTGGGGACGAGGTGAATTATCGTGCTCTTGCCGCTGCCGACGCTGCCCAATAGGGCGATCATCTCCCCGGGTCTGGCGTCGATGTTTATGCCCTCCAGCACAGGACTGCGGAGCGTGTAGCTGAACCCCACGTTGTCGAAGCGCACGTGGCCCCTGACGTTCTTGAGCTTCAGCGCGTGGGGCTTCTCCTGCACCTCGGACTCGGCGTCGATTATCTCGAACACCCTTTCGCCCGCCGAAATGGCCCGGGAGAACATGTTGATCACGAAGCCCAAGGTGCGCAGTGGCATGGCCAGAATGACGACGTAGCTATTGAAGGCGACCAAAGCGCCGAGAGTCAAACGGCCCTCTATGACCTCTCTGCCGCCATACCAGAGAATGGCCAGGGTAGCAAGGCTCAGGATGAAGCTGAGAAAGGGCATGTTGAAGGCGGCCACACGGTTGGCTTGCAGGCTCAGGTCGGTCATCGACTGATTCCTAGCCTCAAACTTGCCGGCCTCGAACTCTTCCCGGCCAAACGCCTTCGCCACCCGAATCCCCGAAAACGCCTCCTGGAGCACCGTGCCCATCTCTCCCGTCTCCTGTTGGACGCTCATCCAAATCGGCCGCAATCGACGGGCGACGGTAATGGCGCGATAGGCGACGACGGGGACAAAGGCGAAGGAGATGAGGGCAAGCTGCCAGTTCGATTGGATCATCAGGGCGAGGACGCCAAACAAGAGAAGAAACGTGCTGAAAGCCCGGAGCGACCCCATGCTGATGAACATGCGCACCGCCTCGACGTCGACGGTGGCCCGGGACATTAGCTGGCCCGTTTGCGCTTTGTCGTGAAAGGCGAAGCTGAGGCGTTGAATCCGGTCGTAGAGAAGGTTGCGCAGGTCGAACGCCACCTTCTGGGACAGATACTCGGCCAGATAGCTCTGGCCAAAGGCGACGGCGCCTCTAAAGCCGGCGATGGCCACCACGACGATGGCGGCCACGGCGAGCAAGGCGTGGTCGCCGCCGATAATGCCGAGGTCGATGACTCGCTGGATGATCGCCGGCACGACTATGGTGAGACCCGTCGCCGCAAAGAGGCACAGATAGGCCAGAGCCACGGCCTTCCAGTAAGGTTTCAGGAACTTGACGAGACGCCAAAGGGTTGCCATATCTTCTCCAACCGTGCCCGACAAGGAAATGCCGGCCGCGGGCCTGATCCCTCCCCGCTTCCGGCAATGCGGCCATCCGGCCTCACGAGCAACGACCGGAGAAACAACCGCAAGATCCGATCCTGAGGTCGCCTTGCGGGAAAGATGTTAGCATGTCCTTCCGCTTACGTCAAGGTTATATTGGCTGGTTCCAATTGGGGATATGACCTTGAGAAGAAGGCCCGATAGGGGTAAAATGTGTCTAATGGGATGGGAAAGAGCGATCACCATCGGAAAAGAGGCGGATCGTGTTGGAAAGCGAAAAGATTCTCGATTTCCTCAGGCGACACAAGCGAGACCTCGAAACCCGGTTCTCCGTGAGACGCATCGGCCTGTTCGGGTCTGTCCTACACGGTTCCGCCGGCGACAAGAGCGATGTGGACATCCTGGTTGACCTGGCAGTCCCCACTTTCGACCATTACATGGACTTGAAGTTCTTTCTTGAGGACCACCTTGGAAGGCCGGTGGATTTGGTGCTGGCTGACTCCTTGAAGCCGCGCCTCAAGCCCATCATCACCGGTGAAGTGGCCTATGCCTAGGGACTTTCGCCTCTATCTCGACGACATTCTTGAGGCCACCCAAGAGATTCGAACTTACATGGCGGAGCAGGACGAACAGACCTTTGCTACCGAATGTCGGAATCTTGCGACCTTGCCTTGATGGCGATCTCCCACGCCGAGGCCGCGCTGAACCATATTTCGTTGCCGGCGTCTCGGATGATTCCTCTGGTGCGCGACGACAGGCAGGATCCCCCACGATCTGTCATCGAAAGGGGTGGGTATCCAAGAGACCGCGCGCACAACTAGGCATCGAAGCCGTCCAGCAGGCCGTCGGGCAGGGGAGAATCAAAGTCCTCAGCGACAATGACCTGGCCGCGAGCCAGGCCCGGAACGCGCTCGTCCAGAATAGGCACCAGTTTCGCCACTGGCGTGTTGTCTCGCATTATTATCACTTCATCGCCCTGCAGCGCCTTGGCCACCAAGCGCGACAGATTGCTCTTGGCTTGATGCATGTTCACCCGTATTGCCATTCCGCGCCTCCGGAGCCAATCATAGCTAACATCCTTAGCCGAGTCAAACAACGCTCCTTGAGAAGACGGCCTGATTGAGGTACAATGTGCCCAACGGGACGGGAAGGAGTAAACCCCATGAGTATTGAGAACCGGCAAACCGGCGACGTACCACGGCGAGAGAAGAAATCAGGCACTTTCCTCAGAGGGTTAAGAGGCAAGGTGTTGACGAAAGACGCCGGCTTGCTGAAGCTCAGAGGCATCGGCGCTAGCAAGGAACCAGGAGGATACTCCTAGCGTAAGCACGAAATCACCGACTGCGGTCAGAAACGCCACCCGCTGAGCGAATAGATGCATCGGCTTCCCATGTCGATCAACGAGCGGAGGGTCTTCGTCGACACGTCCGGTTTCCTGGCGTATATCGACCCTAACGACCGCCATTACGAAGAGGGCGGCCTCGCTATGGATCGCCTGATCAAAGGGCGTTATCGCCTTTTTACCACCATGTACGTAGTGGTGGAAAGCCACGCTGGTCTCCTTCGGGCAATAAGTCCTACGGCAGGACGGGAGTTTCTAGTCGAAGGTGTGAATGCAGTTTCTTTGCTGCCTACGCCAAACGAAGTCGAAGAGCAAGCCAAGGCCGTGATCCTCCAACAGCGGGACAAGGATTACTCCCTCGGCGATGCTATCAGTTTCGTGGTAATGGAGCGGCTCGGGTTGCACCTTGCCCTTGCCTACGATGACCACTTCCGCCAACGTAGCTTTTCCACTCCTCTTGGTCGCAGAGACTGGCCATATTGAGCGTGTTCAGGCGTGGCCTCCGTCTCCTGTCCTGACCCGCCCGGTTCTCCCCTTCAGTTTCTTCGCCTCAGTTTTCTGGCCTGTCAATGGTCTATTCAGGACACTTCGCATTAACCCCACCATCATGCTGTTCCTGGCTTGACCGGTCACCAGCCAAGTGATATTATTGCCGCACGTTACCGACCGTAGCCTTCCTTGGCTTGGCGGGAGAGGTGAGCACGGGCGGAGAGACAAATGGGAGGCGCCTGTGGGCTCGCCATCTTTTTCGTCGGCGTTGGTGCCTGCCAACCACGCGGCGACCGGAGGAAAGGTGTTCATGGTCGGTGTTCCGACGTCAGCCCTTGCGTTCGGCTTCTCAAACGACCCTGTAGGCACGCATGGAAGCAGAACGATGATGTTAGCAGAACTGCGGCAACTACTGGCGAATTGCCCGTCATCCGCCAGCCAAGAAGATTATCGCAGCGCGATTATCGGGGAAAATGTTCTTCTTAAGAAGACGCTTAGCACGCGGCGCGAGTCCTTTCGTCGATTGCGGGAGTTATACGCTCTCACGAACGAAATAGTTTTGTTTCGAGCGCTTCGGGACATGTGGGAAGCTGACCCCGATGCGCAACCCTTATTAGCGCTTCTATGCGCAACTGCAAGGGATCCAATCCTCAGAGGGACAGCGTGTCTTGTGCTGTCGACGCCTCACGGGGAACCGGTCACGCCCCAAATGATCGCCAAAGCCACCGATGAGTGTTTTCCCCACCGGTACAACGCGACTACGCTCGCGAACATCGGGCGCCATGCAGCATCTACCTGGCGTCAATCCGGTCATTTAGCCGGGCGCCTGAATAAGGTTCGTTCAAAAGTAGAAAGCCGTCCAACCGCCGCCGCCTACGCTCTTTTTCTTGGCTATCTGTGCGGCGAAGGAGGAGACGGGTTACTCGACACTGTTTGGACGCGTTTGCTCGAATCGCCTGCGTATATTCTGCGTGAGAAGGCTTTTGCCGCTTCCCAAAAAGGTTGGCTGGAATACAGGCATGCGGGAAACGTGACTGACATTGGCTTCAGATACTTGCTTAGAGAGAAGGATCGGGACTACATGCTGTGAGCGCTATTGAAGGTCTGCTAAAAGCGTACGAGCGCTTTATCAAGCTACCGTGGGACAAAACGTTGGCTGGGCCGCAGAAAGTGTGGTTTGCGATCTATGAGCCTGCCCAAGAGCGCCGGCTCCGTTTCCGGTTGCCTGAATTCGAACTGGCCACCAAATCGGCTGGTCACCCATGGGTGTTGGTCGACTTGACCGACTCGTTTGGGGAATGGATGGCGGACCATGAGTATCGCGATGCCTACTTTGAACAACCAGAGGCGATGGATCTGGCGTTGCAGGACTTCGCAGCCTTCGTGGTAAGGCGAGTCGAAGGCTCCATCAGCGCCTCATCCACTGATGAAAGCACGGTTGTAGCCATTTTCGGTCTGGCATCGCTTTACGGGCTGATGCGGGCTTCAGTCCTCCTCGAAGCTGTCGCACCGTCTATTCGAGGGCGACTGCTCGTGTTCTTCCCCGGCCAGCGGGAAGGGTCCAACTACCGATTATTGGATGCTCGGGATGGCTGGAATTACCTTGCAGTGCCTATCACAGCGACAGAGAGGGGCTAGAACATGACGCTTAACCGAGAAGTTTTCTTCAAAGACCCGACGACGAATGTGATTCCTAACCAAGGCGTCGCGAAAGTCGGAGAACCGCGAAAGCCCGAAGAGTGGGAGGTGCTTAAATTTGAGCTCTCTTCGTTTGTCTGTCAGGGAGAGTATCAGCGCGGCCTTGAGCGCATCCTGTCGGCCTACTTGCAGAACCTCAACAATCCTGAACAACCTGCAGTTTGGGTTAGCGGATTCTACGGCAGCGGCAAGTCTCACCTGGTTCGCGTCTTGGAGTATCTGTGGCGTGAAGTTGAGTTCCCAGACGGCGCCCGCGCCAGGGGGTTAGCAAAACTTCCCGCGGACCTAAAGGCGCTTCTGGTAGAACTCTCGACTGCCGGCAAGCGGGCGGGAGGATTGTGGTCGGCAGCAGGTACGCTAGGCGCTGGCGCCGGCAATTCCATTAGACTAGCGCTGCTAGGGATACTTTTCCAAAGCGCCAATCTTCCAGTTCAATATTCCCCAGCGCGGTTTGTTATTTGGCTGAAGCAGAATGGCTATTACGATGCGGTAAGGTCTGGGGTCGAGAAGCGAGACAAGGAGTTTGGCCACGAGCTTCGCAACATGTACGTTTCACCAGTTCTTGCCCAGAGTCTGCTCGACGCCATCCCGGAGTTTGCCACCAGCTTGGCTGGCGTTCGTGAAATACTCAGGACCCAGTTCCCTCTGTCAGAAGAGATCGGCGATGACGAGATGTTGCATGTCATGGAAGACGTGCTTGAACTGCAATCCACTACGCCTGGCAAGCTGCCGTGCACTTTAATTGTGCTCGACGAATTGCAACAGTTCATCGGCGAAGATGGCGGCCGCGCCCTCCAGGTCCAAAACGTGGTAGAAGCGTGCTCGGCCCGATTCGACAGCAAGCTCCTTCTGGTTGCTACAGGACAGGCCGCCCTTCAGGCAACCCCGCAGTTGTCAAAGCTCCAAGGCCGCTTCACTGTGCGCGTCGCCCTTTCTGACGCTGATATTGAGAATGTGGTCAGAGAGGTGGTCTTGCGCAAGGCGCCGGACAAAACCCAGGAACTGAAAGCGGCGCTAAACCAGGTTAGCGGCGAGATAGACCGCCAATTGGCTGGCACCAAAATTGGAGCCATTGCTGCTGACAAAGACGACCTTATTGCCGACTATCCCCTCCTCCCGGTTCGTCGCCGCTTTTGGGAGAGAGTGTTGCGGGCAATCGACACCGGAGGGACGGCGGGCCAGCTCCGGACGCAGCTACGCATCGTTCACGAGACGACGAAGGAGATCGCAGAAAAACCGCTCGGCTGTGTTGTGCCAGCCGACGCGATATATTTTCAGGAGAAAGCTGATATGCTCCAAAGCGGCGTTCTCCTTCGCGAGATTGCCCAAGTCATCGAGGAGCTCGACGATGGAACGGAGGACGGCAAGCTTCGCTCGCGCTTGTGCGCTACGATCTTTCTGATTGGCAAACTGCCCACTGACGGCGCAGCGGCTACGGGAGTTAGAGCGACGGCAGGCGCTCTTGTCGACCTCCTTGTAGAGGATTTGATGGCAGGGAGTGGCGCGCTTCGCAAGCGGGTTCCTGAGCTCTTGAACGAGCTCGTCGACAAGGGCGCTCTTATGCTGGTAGATGACGAGTACCGGTTGCAGACGCGTGAAAGCGCCGAGTGGGAAGTTGACTATCGCGGCCGTTACGCCCGCATCCAGGCGGACGACAGCCGGTTGGCGAGCGACCGATCTAACGAGTTCAAGAACGCAATCGCTTCAGAGCTGAAAGGTATCTCTCTCGTTCAGGGAACGAGCAAGACTCCTCGCAAGTATGAGCTGCATTTCGGCGCCGAGTTCCCGTCGACCGACTCTGCAGCCGCGCCGGTGTGGGTCCGCGACGAATGGTCGGTGTCAGAGAAAACTGTGCGTCAGGACGCTCAAATGGCAGGCGTCGATAGCCCTGTCGTGTTCGTATTCTTGCCCCGGCAAGACGCCGATGCGTTGAAATCGGCTCTGGCCAGGCACGCAGCGGCGAAGGAAACCTTTGACACCCGGCCAATACCGACGACGCCGGAGGGCATAGAGGCGAGGAACGCCATGAACTCTCGACTTCAAATCGAACGCGGAAAACTCGACAAAGCGATAGGCGCTGTGATCGCAAACGCCAAAGTGTTTCAAGGCGGCGGTAACGAAGTCGCGCCTGCCACATTTCAGTCCACCGTGAGAGTCGCTCTGGAGGCAGCGTTGGTCCGTCTGTGTCCGAAGTTCAGCCTAGTCGACCATCCTAATTGGGGGCTCGTCACGACGCGGGCAGGACAGGGCGCTGCTGATGCGC
>JACPQF010000074.1 GCA_016190625.1 Chloroflexota bacterium
AAAAGCGGTGGGGAATCGCATCCGCTTTTTGGCACTATGTGGGGGGCAACAGCAGGTCTGGCAAACAATTCAGACCTCCTAGTGGGGACAGAATTCGCGGGTCTCTGCATATTGCCAGTTTTCGGCTGCATTTCTAGAGAGCCATGGTTAACTTGGCAATGTGACATTTCCCAAGTCAGCCCTGACGTCCTGCGTTGGCGGAACTCGCGCCGGGACGATGAGGCTCTAGCCGGAGGCGCTGGTCGAGCCAGCAGGTTCATCGAAGCCAACCGGCTGAAGCCTCACCGCCCTGGCGCGACATTTGCCATGGCTCCGTGCAATTCGACAGTGCCAATTTAATCCGCCCATGGAGTTGGACTTAGAAAAGCGCCCCATAAATGGATTAGCCCTCTTCCATGGGCAGAATCCGGCCATCTAGTTGGGGGCCGCTAACATCTCCCTGACTTGCTTGGGCTTCAGAGCGGCGCTCAGCACCTCGTCCACGTGCTCGGCGAAGATGAACTTGATGTCTTCCCGCACCTCGGGGGGCACCTCGTCGATGTCCTTCCGGTTGTCCTTGGGGAGGATTATGGTCCTCGCTCCCGCCCGGTGGGCGGCCAGAACTTTCTCCCGGACCCCGCCGATGGGCAGGACCTTGCCCCTCAGAGTGATCTCGCCGGTCATGGCCACGTCCTTGTTCACCGGTCGCTTCGACAGCGCCGAGACGAGGGCGGTGGCCATAGTGATGCCCGCCGAAGGCCCGTCCTTGGGAATGGCGCCGGCGGGAACGTGGATGTGGATGTCCTTCTTCTCGTAGAAGTTCTGGGGTATCCCCAGACTCTTGGCCCGGGAGCGGGCGTAGGTCAGGGCAGCGCGCGCCGATTCCTGCATCACCTCGCCCAGCTTCCCCGTGAGCAGCAGGCTGCCCCTGCCGGGAACCACCGATGCTTCGATAAACAGGACGTCTCCGCCCACTTCGGTCCAGGCCAGGCCGGTGGCCACGCCTATCTCGTCGGCCTTCTCGGCCACGTCCCAATGAAAGCGGGCCGGACCGAGGAACTCGGCAACGCCGGCGCCGTCGACCACCACCTGCAACCCAGCCAGAGGGCTGTCCTTCTCCCAAGGACCGCTCGACTGGGCCCACTTCCTCGCCACCTTGCGGCAGATGGTGGCGATCTCCCTTTCCAGGTTCCTCACGCCCGATTCTCGCGTGTAGTTCCGGATGACCTCGACCAGCCCCTCGTCGGCGAACTGCACCACTTCGGCGGTCAGACCGTGCTCGTTTAGCTGCCGCTGCACGAGGTAGCGCTTGGCGATCTCCAGCTTCTGGGGCTCCGTGTAGCCGGAGATGTAGATGACCTCCATGCGATCTCGCAGGGGGGGAGGAATGGTGTCGAGGACGTTCGCCGTGGCGATAAACATCACCTTGGATAGATCGAACGCCACGTCGAGGTAGTGGTCGACGAAGGAGAAGTTCTGGGCCGGGTCGAGAACCTCGAGGAGGGCGGAGGCCGGATCGCCCCGGAAATCGGCGCCCAGCTTATCCACCTCGTCGAGCATGAACACCGGATTGGACGATTCAACTCGCCGCATGGCGTGGCTGATCCGGCCGGGCAGCGCCCCCACGTAGGTGCGGCGGTGGCCGCGGATGTCGGCTTCGTCTCGCACCCCGCCGAGGGAAATGCGGATGAACCGCCGGCCCATGGACCGGGCGATGGATTGGCCGAGGGAAGTCTTGCCGACTCCCGGCGGCCCGACAAAGCAGAGGATAGGGCCTCTGGTGTCCTGCTTTATCTTGCGGACGGCCAAGTATTCGAGTATCCGCTCCTTGACTTTCTCCAGGTCGAAATGGTCCTCGTCGAGGATCCGCTGGGCGTCGTTGACGTCGAGCCGGTCCTCCGTGGACTTCGCCCAGGGCAGAGCGATGAGCCAATCGAGATAGGTGCGAGAGACCGTGTACTCCGCGGCCCCGGGCGGCATTTTCGCCAGACGCTCTAGCTCTCTGTCGGCCTCCGTCATCGCCTCTTCGGGAAGCTGCGCCGCGTTGAGTCTCTCCCGCAACTCGTTGATCTCCGAGGTGCGCTCGTCGTCCTCGCCCAACTCCTTTTGCAGGGCTTTCAACTGGGCGCGAATGTAGTAGTCCCGCTGGGCCTTGTCCATCTGTGACTTTATCTGCGACTGGATCTTGCTGCCAATCTCAAGGATCTCCAGCTCCCTGCTTAGAAACGCGGAGGCCTTTTTCAATCTTTCGGCCACATCCAGGGTTTCCAGCAGCTCCTGCTTTTCCTTGGTGGAGATGCTGGAGTTGGCGGCAACGAAATCGGCGAGGCGCGCCGGATCCTGGATGTTCTCGACCGCCATCCCTAGCTCGGGCGGCAGATTCGGCGCCAGGGAGACGGCCTTCTGGAACTGATCGGCGACCGTGCGCCTCAGGGCCTGAAGCTCGAGGCTGGGCTGCTGGATGTCTCGCAGGGGCTCGACTCTAACCTTGATGTAGGGCTCCGCCTGGATGGCGTCCCGCCTAACTATGCGCGACATGCCCTGAAGGAGGACCTGTACAGAGCCGTCGGGAAGCCTGATCATGCGGGCGATGGCCGCGGCCGTGCCGATCTCATTGATATTGCCCAGTGTGACGCCGCCATCGGCCTCCTTCAGGGTGAACAGGGCGATCATCTTGTCGGATAACACCGCATCGTCGATCAGTTTGACCCAGTTCTCGCCCTCCACGGCCATGGGAACGATGACATAAGGGAAGATCACCGTTTCCCGGCTGGGGAGAACGGGCAATTCTAGGGGAATAGAAACTTCATCAACCGTCTCAGCTTCGACGGTATCCTGCTGGACCATGGCTATATGCCTCCTCGACCGGTAAAGTAACTGGGGAAGTTAGAGCGCCTTTACAACCACCTTCTGGGATTGGGCTTGGGTGGACTTGGGGAAGACCACTTCGAGGAAACCATCCTGGCATGCGGTCTTCACTCTGTCGACATCGACGACGGCGGGGAGTTCGATGCTGCGCTCGAAGGGGCCGAAGTTTATTTCCATCAAGTGGAAAGCTTGCCGGCGACCTCTGAGATTATCCGGCCGCTCGCCCCTTATGGTGAGGGTTTGCCCCAAGAGCGATAGATCGATCTTCTCACAGGATACACCGGCCGAGTCGATGAGAACCACTAGTTCGTCGGCGGTTTCGTATACGTCTACTTTTGGCTGCCAAGCACCTGAAGAGAACTGGGCTAGGGGCCGCTTCCACATCGCAAAGCGATCCAAAAAGCGCTCCATCTCTTGTTGCATGAGGCCGACCTCTCTTGGCCAGCCCTGCCTGAAGTTAACCATCGCCACACCTCCTGAGCGCATATCGCACGCTTGCTCTTATGTTCTATGCTACAACAGGTTTCGGGAAAAGTCAATCGCAGCTTAAGCCCCCAGGCCGGTGCGCTGTGATGAGGCTAGCGGTGGACGTACTCAAGTCAGTTCTTTCCACAGCTTCGAAGCCGACCTCACGGAGCCAGCCTGCATAGGTGGAGAAGGGGTAGACTCGACCGTGCCTCGTGCGCAGAAGCAGGCCGAGAGCGTAGAGAACTACCGGACGTGGTCCATCTAATCGCTCGTTTGGCAAGGCGTCGAGGATGGCCAGCTTGCCGCCGGGCCTAAGGGCGTCCAGGCAGCGACGCAAGAGGCGGCGATTCGCCTCGTCGTCGAAGACGTGACATATATTGCCGGCGATGACCAGGTCGTAAGCAGCGCTGCCCCAGTCGGTGGCGAATATGTCCCCGGCGACATACTGGTACTGTGCCTGCCTACCGGCAGCTTCCACCGTCTGGCGGGTTCGGGCGAGGACCGTCGGCAGATCGATTGCGGTGACGCGGCAACCGGCGTCGCGTGCTGCCACAGCCAGGCTCCACGGCGCGGCGCCTGCCCTCACGTCCAGCATGCGCGTTCCTTGCCCAGCAAGATGATCGGCGGCTTGCTCTGCGGCGGCGGCAAAGAACACGGCGAGATGGGAAACCGTATCCGGATAGAGCATGCTGGCGCCGGCCGGATCGTCGCCGGCGACGGTCGGAGAGCCGGCCTGGACCGCTTGGGCAAGGTGGTCCCAGCGCCTTCGTAGTGCAGCCAGGCCGACCAGATCGGGCGTAGCGGCACGGTAAGTTCCCCCGGAATCGACCTCGACCAGTCCCAGGCTAGTCAGCACCGCTAGCAGGGCCTGTGACCCCCGCTCGCTGATGGCGCAGTCGCGCGCCAGCGTGGGCACGTGGGCTGGCTCCCTCTGCAGGCGGGCGAGCACGCCCAGACGGTCGGCGGCGTCGAAGGCCGCGCAGGCGGCGACCGCTTCCCGAAGGAAATCAAGCTGTTCGGACCGTATGGCGTTTGAGCGGGAGGTAGTCATCCTACGCCTCCTGTGTGGAGGACACGATGCGGACCTCACCCGTATCGCCATCGACCTCGACGATCTGGCCGTCGCGAATCGCCGACGTCGCCACGCCGACGCCAACCACGGCGGGAATTTGATACTCGCGCGCCACGATTGCAGAGTGGCTCAATATGCCGCCGCTGTCGGTGACAACTGCCGCCGCTGTGGCGAAGAGTGGCACCCAAGGCGGCAGGGTTGTCTCGGCGATCAGGATGTCTCCCGGCTTGAGCTTCCCAGCCTCCGAGAGAAAGCGGACGACCTTGGCCGGACCGCGGGCTTTTCCAGCCGAGCCAGGATTTCCTCGCAACAGGCTCGTGTTGCCGGTTGGTCTTGGCGGCATCCCAAAGAACTTGCCAACAGCACGCATGAAGGGATTATCCGGGGGAGCCCCCGGGGGCGGCGTGCCCAACGCCGACGGTGGGTTGACGTGGCGGAAGCGCTCCCATTCTGCCCGACGCCTGGCGATCATCTCATTTCGATTCATCTGAGGCAACGTGGCCGCTGTTTCCCGCAGCTCGTCCAGAGTGAGGAAGAAGACGTCGCCTGGCGCCGGAATAGCGCCCCCAGCGGCAAAACGGCGGCCAAACTCGAGCAATACCTGCCGGACACAGTAGGTGGAGCCATAGTCGAGCCAGAAGGTGTGTTCCTCGATGAGCATTGTGGCGGCTTGGGCCGCGCCGAGGAGCATCTCGAATTGGTCGACCACCGGCCGTGGATATCCATTGAGGCGCTGGCGCGTCTCGGCCACCGACCGCTCGCGCTCCGCGGCAAGCTTCGCCAAATCATCTTCCAGGTCGCGGTCTGGCTGAGTGACATAGCTCTTCAGGTTGTCGATCACGGGCGTAGGATCCTCGATCCATGAGGGGCTGTCCAGCCCGAACTTGTCGGTACATCTACCGTATTTCGCCAAGAAGGCCCCCAGTGCGGCGAGGAAGGCACGTCCTTCCGGTGTATCTTCCAGAACATCCGGTATCCTGGCCGCATCGTCGGTTTCGAGCGCCGATCGCACGACCGGATCGGCTAGAGCCTGACGGCCCAGTTTCCACAGAACACGGTGACCCTCCAAGTTTTTGTTGTCGAAGCCCTGAAGTAGGCGGTAAGGCTCCAAGGCTCCCTCGGGACTGAACAGGTCATGGTATAGCTCGTCGAACAGACCGACCGCCAGCGCCGATGGGAAGAAGCAGAGGAAATGGATATCATATATCCGCTTGAACCGCTTTAGAGTCTCTTGAAGATGGTCGTTGAGGGCCGGGAGACTCGCCGCAGTGAGGTCGAAGCTCTCCCAGAAGCCAAGATGTTCCTTCGCCTCTGGCAGCCATTCGTTCTCCCAGAGCGCCCCCAACCGGACCAGCGTCGCTTTAAGTTTCTCCTCGGAGCGTTTCCCCCGTGCCGCCATTTCCGCCGGGGGAGCGACCACTGGCATCATCGTCGTGTAGACGTAGTGGTTGATCAGGATGCCGCGCGGGCCGATCACTGGCAGCTCGTAGGCGGCCGCGGCGGCATGCCACCCCAGCATCACGGTCTCCCTGAAGGTGGACATGGTGAGAGGGGAGATCTGGTCCGGATAGTGGACGCGATCCCGTGTCCAGAACAACCGTCCGTCCTCAGGGTTCTCCCACGTGACGGGGAAATCCGGTGGCGCTGGAATCGGCGGTGGCGTTCCTTGGGGCTTTGCCTGCTCTTCTGTCATCTTCTTCCTCCATTACAGTAGTTGGCATCGGTGTTGAATTATCGTAGGGGCGAACGGCCGTTCGCCCCTACGGGTTAGCGGCATCCCTTGGTTCTAGTAATAGGCTTAGTGGCTCAAGTTCGATGGGAACTGCCATGCAGGTTCGTGATCGGCCGGCACTGCAATAAGTACAGCAGGCCTCCCTGAAAGGCGCACTCGACGTCGGCGGGCCAACCCATGGTCGCTTCGAGGTCCCGGGCCAGACGAGCAGCCTCGACCACCTGAGGGTCCTCGAGCGACGACTGGGTGGCGAGGAGGCGTGGGACGTTGCCTCTCGCGTGCCTCCCGGCGCTACCACGGTCATGCGCCGCTTTTCGCAGATCTGGCGGGACACAATGGTCAGGTCGTCCCTTCGTACCGTGAACGTATCCGGCGTTGCGGTCCCACCGACAATGCTCTCGCCGAGGCCCCAGTTAGCGGTTATCACTATCTCGCCGCGGTCGCCGGTTACCGGGTGGGCGCCAAAGGCAACCGCCGAAACGTCCGCCATAACTAGAAGTTGCACGAGCACCGCTAGTCGTCCGCCGTCCGCCGGTAACCCATGCTGCCTACGATAGTGGGCTGCTCTACCCGACCGGGCCGAGGCCCAGCACCGGACGATCGCTCCCAACACGCCGTCGACGCCAGTCACATTCAAGAAGGTCTCGTACTGGCCGGCGAAAGAGGCCGTGACTCCATCTTCATCCACCGCCGAGGAGCGGACCGCCACCCGAGGCTCGGCCTCGCCACTCCGCTCGGCTAGTTCGTGGTAAGCGGCTGCAAGAGGAGCGACAAGCTCGGGCGGAAGTCGCAGGGTCTGCTCGTTCTGCCCCTCACTCGCTGCCCCACCAACCAGGGCAAGATCGTAGGCCCGTGTGCTCAGGCAGAAGCCGGGCGGAACCAGATACGTTCCCGCCAGCCGACTGAGATTGGCGACCTTTCCGCCTACGAGTGACCGGTCGTGGCATTCCGGTTGGCCCAGCCAAAGGATACTCATACAGCTCACCTTCGTAACTTCTGTTCGTAATGAGTATACTTGGAATAAGAATGCGGGTATATCCCCTGAACATGCTAATCTTGCTCGGCGGACCATGCTAATCACCGGTGGATGGCGGGTGAAAGTTCGATGGCCCGTTCAGTCCTGGCTGTCCATTAGGCCGGCCTGGACAACGTAGCGCGCCAAGGAGGCGCGGGAGTTGACGCCCAGTCGAGAATATATGCGGCGCAGATGCGAGACAGCAGTATGCTGGCTGATGAAAAGGCGCTCTGCTATTTGGGGGGTAGTAAGGCCATCGACGACCAGGCGGGCTACCTCTATCTCCCGGCCGCTCAAAGGGTTAACAGCGCGGCGGGCGCGGCAATTGGTAGGTGGACGCACGTCAAGCTGATGGCAAAGCTGTCGGGTGCGCTGAAGGTAACGCTGGGCGCCGAGCCGCTCAAAAACTGCCAGGCTCTCAGCAGCAGCGGCGACCGCAGACTGACGGAGAGATGCATCTGCAAGCGAGGCAATCGCCGCCCAGTCGAGGCGGGTGCGAGCGAAATCAAATGGGATGCTCAGCGCGTCAAACGCTTCGGTCGCTTGCGCCAGGAGAGACAGCGCCCGATCGACTTGGCCTTGCGCCTGACATGCCAGACCCTCGGCCCGGATGGCCAGCGCACGGGGATACGAGATCGCGCTCCCCTCCTGCGCGTTTTCGGCGGGGGCTGCAATAGAGCTGGCATCCAGCAAGAACATGGCTCGAACGGTTACCTCGGCGCCCCCTAAGTCGCCTAGGGCGATTTGCGCTTCAGTAAACAGAGACAAGAACATTGGCACGCCCAAAGGCGCCACGCCGGTAGTCGGATTCGGTTCGCCTGGTCTGACAAACGACTTGGCTACGGCATAAGCGCGCTCTGGCTGCCCTCGCTCGACGGCGAGCACTGTCTCGAGGATCGGGAGCACTCCGCGGGAATGGCGGCTGTTCGAGAATCCCTCGCCGACGGCAGTGCGGATGTCTTGGACCGTAGCCTGTGCTTCGGCGAGATCGCCGCGAAGCGTAAGCACCAACGCTCGCTGGCCCAGGAAGTAGACGGCGGCCACGGAATTCCCGACACGGCGCGCTAGAGCCAGTTCCTCTCCATGGCCATGCAGCGCCTCGTTCCACGCTCCCATAATGAAGTCCGCGAAGACGAGCCATTGACGCGCCAGTAGTTCGATGGAGAGAGAGCGTAGGCGCTGGGCCATGTCCAGGCAAGTTTCGGCATGCCGGCGGGCAAGTTCGACCTTTCCGTTGGCTAACGCTACCAACGCCAACCTGTCATGGGCGCGGTGTATCAGCAGGGGATCTTTGGCTGCTTCAGCGGCAGCTAGAGCGCATATTGCGTGTTCACGGGCTAGAGTCACATACCATGTCTCCAGATGGGCCGACACCTGTGCGAGGTGGGCCTCGGCCTCCACTCGGGGCGAACCCAATCTTGCGGCTAGGCGCAGAAGTTTTGCCGCTTCGTCGATGGCCCGATCTCTCTCCCCCAGGCGACTAAGCAGAGTGGTTTTGGCGAGGTGGAGGCCCGCCAGCTCCGGCGATGGTTCTTGGCCATCCAGGGCCGAAAGTCCAGCCTCCAGATGGGTCTGAGCGGCGTCGAAGTGGCCCCGGTACCATTCCGCCAGCGCCAGCGAGCGGCGCAGTTGAGCCACCGTAAGGACATCGCCCAGCCGCTCGTACTCTGCCAGCGCCTCTGCCCATACCACTACAGCCGCCCCAAGCTCGCCAGACTGTTCCCAAGCTTCGCCCAGTCGCTTGAGTAAGAACGGCAACAGGGGGCCGACATAGCCCACCTCCGGCTTTGGCCGGTGTCCCGCCCGCGCCAGCACCAGCGCTGCGCCGAAATGGTGCGCTGCCTCGTCGCTGGCGTGGGCCTCCCAGGCCTGCTCTCCTGCTGCCAAAAGAACCGCGAGAGCTCGGCCCTCGTCCACCTCTGACCCGGCGCCCCGATAGTGGCGGGCCAATTGGCTCAGGTCAGCCGGCCGTCCATCCGAAAAGGACTCCAAAGTCTTGGCTAGCGCCGCGTGAGCGCGCCGGCGTGCCATCTCCGATAGCTCGGCGTAGGATACCTCCAGCACCAGGGGATGGGTGATCCGGTAAACCACCTCGAGTCCGATAACTTCTTCGGCCAAGAGTCCGAGAGACAGCAGCCTGCCCAGCGATTTCAGCAGCTCCCCGTCCTCCATCCCACTGGCGGACAGCAAGTGACTGTGACGCGCCGGTCCCCCGGTCACCGCGACTAGAGCCAACACCCGCCGCTCCTTTTCTTCCAACCGAGCGAGACGGCTGAGCACTGTTTCCTTTACACTGGCGGGCAAAACGTTCGCTGCGTCGATGCTAAGCTCCCAACCATTGGCTCCGTGAACGAGCTGGCCGGCGTCGACGAAAGCGCAAATTAGGGCCTCGACATAGAGGGGAGTTCCGGCGGCCCGGGCATTCATCAAGTCGACCAGCATAGATGGTGGCTCATCGCCGAGCAGGCCGCAGGCAAGGCTCTTCACCGCCTGTGCATCCAGACGCGAGACGGTGTGCTCCTCAGCCAGTCCGGCGCGCTGTAGAGACTGGAGCATCGGTCGTAGGCCGCGAGCCAGGTCGAGTTGCGGCGAGATACAGGTGGCCAGCAGCATCACTCGCCGGTCGGAAAGCGTCCGGGCCACGTAGTGGAACAGTTCCAACGAGGCGGGGTCGGCCCATTGCAAATCGTCCACAAACAAGGTCAGCGGCGCCTCGCTCGCCAGACGCTGCAGAAGACGCGACACGGCGTCAAAAAGGCGGGTCTTCTCCAGCGCTGGGTCTCCCAGTGGCTCCGGAGCTGACAGTTGGAGGTCGCCGAACAGCTTGGCCAAGTCAGGCAGCCCACCGACCAGAGAAGATTGTCGGGCTCGGTCGGAACGGCCTAACACAGAGCCGATGGCTTCGAGGAAAGGAGCGTAGGCGAGATTGGCCTCGACGGAGTAGGCACGCCCTTGCAACACCTGGAAGCCACGAGCGCGCGCAATACCCAACACCTCTTGGGCGAGGCGGGTCTTGCCAATACCTTCCTCTCCGGTCAGGAAGACCGTGCGCCCCTGGCCGCGTCCTGCGCGCGCCAGCGCGTCCGTGAGCCGCTTCACCTCGACGGCCCGTCCGACCAGAGGCGGCACAGCAGGGTCCGAGTACAGAGACCTGTGAGGTAGATGAGCGGCTAAGCCACCTCCTTAATGCCTGCGTTTGCGTCTGTCAACCTGTTCGAGCCGGCTGCGGTGGGCAATCGGTATGATAGCCCCGCAAAGCGTGGCTGTCAACACGTTTTCCTATTGAGGATTCCAAGCAAATCGGGCTTGATGCCGGCGAGGTCGTAAGGAACGGCCATAAGAGTCGGTACGACGCGAATCATGAAGAAGCCTTTAGGATGTAGGCTTCCCCTCGTTAATGGCCTGTCGATGGACGCCATGCCTACCCTACTTGCGATAGTCGTAGAAGCCCTTGCCGGTTTTGCGTCCCAGGTGGCCGGCGAGGACCATGCGCTTCAGAATCGGCGGTGGGGCAAAGCGGGTCTCCCGGAACTCCTCGAACGTCTGGAGGCCGGCGTAGTAGACGGTGTCGATACCTACCAGGTCGAGCAGGGCTAGGGGACCCATAGGCATGCTGCAGCCGAGCATCATGCCCTGGTCGATGTCCTCCTTGCTGGCTAGACCGCCCTCATAAACGCGCGCCGCGTCGAGCAGATAGGGCACCAGGAGACGGTTGACTATAAAGCCGGTGGTGTCCGGCGCCAGGATCGGCGTCTTCCCCAACGACACGCCGAACTTGCGCAAGATCGCTATCGTCTCGTCGCTGGTGACCAGGGTCTTCACCACCTCGACCAGCTTCATCATGGGAACGGGGTTGAAGAAGTGGAGACCGCCGAACCGCTCCGGTCGCTTGGTCACCACCGCCATCTCGATGACCGTCATCGAAGAGGTGTTGCTGGCAAAGATGGCCTCCGGCTTGCAAATGCCATCCAGCTCGGCGAAGAGCTTGCACTTCTCCTCGATATTCTCGATGATGGCCTCGATTACGATGTCACAATCCTTGAAGTCGGCGAGAGAGGTGGTGGGCGTGAGCCTGCCAAGGGCGGCATCCGCATCCGCCTGGCTGATGGTTCCCCGATTGACCAGGCGGGA
>JACPQF010000008.1 GCA_016190625.1 Chloroflexota bacterium
CCTCGCCGGTCACTTCAGTTCTGTCTACAGCGTGGCCTTCTCCCCCGACGGGAAGACCCTCGCCTCCGGGAGCGGCGACGAGACCGTCAAGCTGTGGGAGGTGGCCAGCGGCCGGGAACTCCGCACCCTCGCCGGCCATTCCGATTGGGTCGAGAGCGTGGCCTTCTCCCCCGACGGGAAGACCCTCGCCTCCGGGAGCGACGACAAGACGGTCAAGCTGTGGGAGGCGGCCAGCGGCCGGGAACTCCGCACCCTCGCCGGCCATTCCGAATGGGTCCGCAGCGTGGCCTTCTCCCCCGACGGGAAGACCCTCGCATCGGGAAGCTGGTACAACACGGTCAAGCTGTGGGAGGCGGCCAGCGGCCGGGAACTCCGCACCCTCAGATGACAAACTGAACAGGCGCTAAGGGTGGTCATGCGGGTAACATAGAGACGGGCGCTTCCACAAGGGGACGCTCGGTTTCAGGCTCGGCAATACATGCGATATAACGAGCTATCGCCCGGTTGAATCTCCTGCGCGACTGTGATACAATGATGGCCGATATGACAGAATCAGAAGTTAGTCAAACCTACCTGCGGAAAGCAGAACAAAGTCTAGCCGGTGCAGAGAGCGAGTTTATCAACGACCGTTACGACAATTCGGCCAATCGCTGCTACTACGCCTGTTTTCAGGCAGCTATTTCCGCATTATTGCGGGCTGGCGTTAAACCCGGCGGACCGCAATGGGGCCACGAGTTCGTACAAGCTCGCTTCGTGGGTGAATTGATTAACCGGCGCAAGCTCTACCCTGCCGATCTCCGGCAGACATTGAGTAATACTTTAGGCCTGCGGCGAACCGCCGATTATGGTGAAGACGATGTCAACCAGCGAGAGGCAGCCCGAGCCCTGCGCTGGACACGGCCATTTATCGAAGCCGTTCAAGGTGGAGGTGAGAGACTATGAGTACGGAACGCATTACTGCTCGAGACCCGCGCGTCCAGGGTGCAGTCAGGGAACTTGAAGGCCTGATTACCGCCAACTACCCCGATGCCACGTTTGAGGTAGCCGAGGGGGAGGATCCGGAGGGCGTGTACCTTACCGCCATTGTAGATACGGACGATTTGACCGCCATACTGGAGACAGTGGGAGATCGCCTGGTGGATATGCAGGTGGAACAGGGCTTACCCTTGTATGTCGTACCGACCCGTCCCCTGAAGCGGGTGCTGGCGGGGTTGCAGCAGCCTCGTCCGAGAAGAAGGCCCAGGATAGAGCTGGACGACTTGATTCCCCCGGTCCAGCCATAGCTCAGGGTAGGAAATCGCTTGCAGCCATTGCAGCCGAAGCCTGGCAGGAAAAAAGTATTGATTTGCCTTTGCCTACTGTGATATAATACTGCGGGTCAGCGACCAGAGGCGAGAGATGGACAGATGGGTCGGCCCACTGCGGCTGATTGGCATCGGTTGGTACATAGTCATTTGCATCGCCGGCGGCTTACTCGCCGGACTGTGGCTTGATGGCGTGCTGAACGTGACCCCACTGTTCATGATTCTCGGCCTGTTTATCGGTCTCGCCGCTTGTTTCTATGGTGTCTACCGTATGGTCGTCCAAACGGTTCAAGAAACCGAAAGAAAGGAGGATACTTAGTGCCCAAACTCACGAAGAGAACTAAGTTTGCCATTGCCGCAGTGGTGGGGGTCATCCTGCTGGTGGGTGGTATGAAGATTCCGGTGGCAATGCCCCCCATCGACCTCGCCGCAGAGCACATCGTCACCGTCCTCGGCCTATCCGTCACCAACACCCTCCTCGCCACTTGGCTGACAATGCTATTCCTCTTGGTTCTCGCCATCGCGGCCACCCGCAACCCCAAACTGGTTCCCACGGGCCTCCAAAACTTCTTCGAGGCGATCCTGGAGACCATTCTAAACGTAATCGAAGGCGTGGCCGGCAAGGAGAAGGCGCGTTCGTTCCTGCCCCTGGTGGCCACTATTTTCATCTTCGTTCTGTTCTCCAACTGGATGGGCCTGTTGCCAGGCTTCTCGACCATCGGCCTCGTCGAGGAGCCAAAGAAGCCGGAGCAACATGCCGTTCAGTTCGAGAAGATCGAGCTGGGCAGCATCAATCTGGCCTACACCCCCATCGGCAAGAAAGTGGAGGCCCGGGACCTTCAGGGCGAAGGCAATCGTGAAGGAGCCAAGCCGAGCGAGGGAGAAACCGGCCTATCCGGCGTGCTCGTGCCCTTCCTGAGAAGCGCCAATTCGGGGATCACCAGCACCTTGGCACTGTCCCTCATCGCCATGTTTTTCGTCGAGTACTTCGGCGTGAAAAGCCTTGGTTTGTCTACCTACGGATCCAAGTTCGTCAACCTTGCCAAGTTGAAGAAGGGGAAGATCGCCTTCGGACTTATCGACATGTTCGTGGGCTTGCTGGAGATGATCAGCGAAGTGGCCCGCCTGATCAGCTTCACCTTCCGACTTTTCGGAAACGTGTTCGCCGGGGAAGTTCTGCTGGCGGTGATCACCTTTCTCATTCCCTGGATCGCCGTCTTGCCATTCATGGGACTCGAGATCTTCGTCGGCTTCATCCAGGCGTTCGTGTTCGCCATGCTGACTCTGGTGTTTCTTACCATGTCGACCTTGCATCCTCACGGTGAATCGGCTCATAGCCATCACGGGGAATAAGCCGGGGCCTGGCGGCTCGACGCCTGGCATTCGGCAAACAAAGGCAGTGTAAACGAATAAAGGAGGAAACAGCACACAATGGAACCGGAAGCAATGAAGCTACTTGCCGCGGGACTGGCCATCGGTCTGGGAGCGATTGGCCCTGGCATCGGCATCGGCCTGTTGGCCGGCAAGGCCCTCGAGGCAATGGGCAGAAATCCGGAAGCAGCGCCGGTGGTCCAGACGAACATGATCTTGACCGTCGCCTTCACCGAAGCTGTCGCCATCTATGCCCTTGTGGTCGCTCTCATCTTGAAATTCGTGTAGAAGCTTTTGGAGTGCGAGCTGGTGATGGTTCATCACCACAGGTTGAAGGGCAAGTCTGCGGCGGAGGCTGGCGAACGCATAGGGGCAATCCTTCCGCCGGAGGATTCGCCCCTACTGTTGCAGGCATCATGGCCAGTAGCGAGGCCCGGCTTGACCGCCGGATCATCAACTCGTCGACCCAGAAGTTAAGGAGGCTAAGTTGGAAGCCCTTGGCATAAATCTGCCAGGATTGATCGCTCAGGTCATCAACATCGTTATCCTGCTGGTCGTGCTGCGAGCGGTGGCTTACAAACCCATCCTGCGCATGCTGGACGAACGGTCGTCCCGCATCAGGACGAGCATGGAGCAGGCAGAGCAGGTCAGACGGGAGGCCGAGAAAACTCAGCAGGAGTTCCAGGCCCAGATCGAGGCCGCCCGAAAGGAAGGCCAAAACATCGTCGCCCAGGCCTCGCAGATCGGCGAGCGCATCAAGCAGGAGGCGCTAACCGAGGCGCAGAAAGAGGCCGAAGGCCTTCTCGCCCGGGCGCGCAGCGAGATTCAATTGGAACGCGACAGGGCAGTGACCGAACTGAGGCGGGAGTTTGCCGACCTGACGGTGCAGGCCGCGGGAAAGGTCATCAACAAGTCCCTGAACAAGGACGACCACAAGCGGCTAATCGAAGAGGTGCTGAGCCAGAGCACCACCTTGCGAAACAACTAAACTAGCAGAGGGGAGTCGAGTGCGACCCTCTCTCTTGAGGGAGAGCTATGCAGGAAAGTGGCGTAGCAAAACGATATGCAACGGCGGCGTTCGAGCTCGCCCTTGAAGCCAACGATTTGGACGGCTGGCAGGAAGATCTCGGGACCGCGGTCGAGACGATGCGAGAGGCTCGGGTAGCGGCCGTGCTCCAGAACGTCAAGGTACCCCGGGCGGAAAAGCGGGCGCTCATGGCCGAGCTGCTGAAGAGACAACGCCCGCTGGTCCTCAATCTGGTCCTTCTGCTCATAACTAAAGACCGGGTGGACATCGCCGGGAACATCGTCGGAGAGTACGAGCGGCTTCTGAACGCGCATCGGGGCATCGAGGTAGCGGAAGTCGTGACGGCGGTTCCCGTGGACGAGGGAGAAAAAGCGGCGCTGTCCGAGCGGCTATCACGCCTTACGGGAAAGCGCATAATCCTCAGCACCCGCGTCGACCCTCAGATAATGGGCGGCATCGTGGCCAGAATCGGCGACAGAGTGCTGGATGGAAGCCTGCGAGAGAGACTTTCGCTTCTCCGCAGAAACCTACTGGAAGCAGCTAGATAGACCAACAACAGGGAGAGGTTGGAGGAACAGTTTATGGTTGTACGCGCTGAGGAAATCACCTCAATCATCAAGCAGCAGATACGAGAATTCGGCGCTCCGATGTCGGCGGTGGACGTCGGAACCGTGGTCTACGTCGGCGACGGCATCGCCCGCGTCCACGGCCTGGCCGGCGTTATGGCCAGTGAGCTTCTGGAGTTTCCCAATGGCACGATGGGCATGGCCCTCAACCTCGAAGAGGAGAGCGTCGGCGCCGTTATTCTCGGCGACTACACGAAGATCAAAGAGGGCGACGAGGTCCGCTGCACCGGGCGCATTGCCCAAGTGCCGGTTGGCCCCGAGCTGGTCGGCCGGGTCGTCAACGCCCTGGGCCAGCCAGTCGACGGCAAGGGACCCATCCCGTCCAACAAGTCCCGGCCGGTAGAGAGAATTGCCCCCAACGTGGTCACCCGCAGCTCGGTGAACACACCGGTCCAAACGGGAATCAAGGCCATCGACAGCATGATCCCCATCGGCCGCGGGCAGCGCGAGCTCATTATCGGCGACCGCTCCACGGGCAAAACGGCCATCGCCCTCGACACCATCGTCAATCAAAAGGGCGGCGACCTGATCTGCATTTACGTGGCTATCGGACAGAAGGCGGCCAAAGTGGCGCAGGCCGTGGCCACGCTGGAACGCTACGGCGCTATGGAACACACTATCGTAGTTTGCGCCAACGCTTCCGACCCGGCGCCATTGCAGTACATGGCCCCCTACTCCGGCTGCGCTATGGGCGAGGAGTTCATGGAGCAAGGCAAGGACGCGCTCATCATCTACGATGATCTGTCCAAGCACGCCTGGGCCTACCGGCAGATATCGCTGCTCCTCCGCCGGCCACCGGGACGCGAAGCCTATCCGGGCGACGTTTTCTATCTGCACAGCCGGTTGCTGGAGCGTTCCGCCAAGCTGTCGCAGGAGTTCGGTGGCGGGTCGCTAACAGCCCTGCCGATCATCGAGACGCAGGCGGGTGACGTTTCCGGCTACATTCCGACCAACGTCATCTCGATCACCGACGGCCAGATCTACCTCGAGTCCGATTTGTTTTACGCCGGTATTCGCCCGGCCGTGAACGCCGGTCTGTCGGTGTCGCGCGTGGGTGGCGCCGCCCAGACCAAGGCTATGAAGCAGGTCGCCGGCAGTCTGCGACTCGATCTCGCTCAGTATCGGGAGCTCGCAGCGTTCGCCCAATTCGGCACCAGCGACCTCGACCGGGCCACCAGAGCCCAACTGGAGCGGGGACAGCGTATTACGGAGATTCTCAAGCAATCCCAATATGCCCCGATGTCCTTGGAAAAGCAGATCATGATTCTTTTTGCCGTCGGTAACGGCTTCCTAGACGACGTGGCGGTGGACAAGGTAAAGGCGTTCGAAGAGGCATTCAGTCGCTTTATCGATAGCGCCCACCCCGAGATTGGCAGGGCTATCGCCGGCGAGAAGAACATCGGCGACAGCACCTCCGAGGCATTGAGGACGGCGACCACCGAGTTCAAGCAAAATGTGCCGTACTAGTGAGGAGTTGAGATGCCTAGTACGCGGGAGATAAGACGAAGAATACGCAGTGTCAAGAGCACGGCGAAGATCACCAAGGCCATGGAAATGGTCGCCGCCTCCAAGATGCGGCGGGCTCAACAGCGGGTGATCGCCGCCAGACCCTACGCGCAGAAGATGCGGGAGGTTCTGGCCGACCTCGCAGCGCAGCCCCAATCCGCCGAGGTGCTCCACCCTCTGCTTCAGCAGAGGACGGTCCAGCGGGTAGCGGTGGTGCACGTCACCGCCGACCGGGGCCTGTGCGGCGGACTCAACGCCAACATGAACCGCCGCACCTCGGCTTTCGTGCTGGACCAGAAACTGCCTAGCAGCCTGGTTACCGTGGGCCGGAGGGGGCGCGATTTCATGGTCCGCTACGGTCGGGATGTCCGGGCGGAGTTCACTCAGTTGGGAGACTATCCGGAGCTCATAAACGTTCTTCCGATAGCCCGGGTAGTGATGGACGACTACATGGCGGGGGCAGTCGATCAGGTTTATCTGGCCTACACCCAGTTCATGAACACCGTGATCCAGCGACCAAACATCAGGCTTCTGCTGCCCATCGAGCCGGCCGAGTTCGAGGGAAGGCGACCGAGCGAATATATCTACGAGCCCGGCCCGGCGGCGGTGCTGGCCGAGCTGCTCCCCAGGTTTGTGGAAATGCAGGTTTATCATGCCGTGTTGGAGTCCATAGCTAGCGAGCATTCGGCCAGAATGGTGGCCATGCGAAGCGCCACCGACGCCGCCAACGACATGATCACCTCACTCACCCTTACCTACAACAAGGCTCGACAAGAGACGATCACCAAGGAGCTCTTGGAGATATCCGCCGGGGCCGCGGCCCTCAGTTAATCGCAACAAACTACGAACCAGGAGGAAGTAGTGGCAAAAGGTAAAATCGTTCAGATATTAGGCACGGTGGTCGACATCGAGTTTCCCCCCGATGAGCTACCCTCCATTTACAACGCAGTCGATATCCCCCAGGGCAACGGCGACAAGCTGGTGGTGGAAGTCGAGCAGCAGTTGGGGAACAACTGGGTGCGCTGCCTCGCCATGTCATCGACCGACGGTCTCGCCAGGGGAATGGAAGCGATCGACACAGGACGGGCGATAGCCGTTCCCGTCGGGCGGGCGGCCCTTGGTCGCCTGTTCAACGTGCTGGGAACGCCGTTGGACGGATTGGGCGAGGTCAAGACGGATACCTTCTATCCAATCCACCGACCCGCTCCCACCTTCGAGGAACAGGAGACCTCCGCCCAGATCCTGGAGACTGGTCTGAAGGTTATCGACCTCGTCGCCCCCTTTACCAAGGGGGGAAAGGTAGGCGCCTACGGCGGCGCGGGCGTCGGCAAGACGGTGGTTATTCAGGAGCTCATCCGCAACATCGCCACCGAGCACGGCGGTTTCTCGGTCTTCGCCGGCGTGGGCGAGCGGTCCCGCGAGGGCAACGACCTCTGGCACGAAATGCGGGGCTCGGGCGTTATCGACAAGACGGTGCTGGTCTTCGGCCAGATGAACGAGCCGCCCGGAGTTCGCCTTCGCATCGCCCTTACTGGGCTGACCATGGCCGAGTACTTCCGCGATGAGGAGGGACAGGACGTCCTTCTGTTCATCGACAACATCTATCGCTATACGCTGGCCGGTTCGGAGGTGTCGGCGCTGCTGGGCCGCATGCCCTCCGCCGTGGGCTATCAGCCTACTCTCGCCACCGAGATGGGCGACCTGGAGGAGCGCATCACTTCCACCCGGAAGGGGTCGATCACTTCCTTCCAGGCCATCTACGTCCCGGCAGACGACTATACCGACCCCGGCGTGGCCACGACTTTTGGCCACCTCGACGCCGTCATCGCCCTCGAGCGTTCCATCGCCGAGCAGGGGCTCTATCCTGCCGTAGACCCTCTCTCCTCGTCGTCACGCATTCTCGACCCAATGATCGTGGGGGACGACCACTATAACGTGGCCCGCGGTGTGCAACGTGTATTGCAGAGGTATAAGGACCTCCAAGACATCATCGCCATTCTGGGCGTTGACGAGTTGAGTGAAGAGGACAAGCTAGTGGTGGCGCGTGCCCGCAGGATTCAACGGTTCCTGTCCCAGCCCATGTTCGTGGCCGAGGCCTTCACCGGTACCGCCGGTAAGTACGTACCGATCAAGGAGACCGTGCGCGGCTTCCGCGAGATTATCGAAGGCAAGCATGACGGCCTTCCGGAGCAGGCCTTCTACATGGTGGGGACCATTGACGAGGCCGTTGAGAAAGCAGAGAAAATGAATGCATAGGAGGACAGTCGGGCAATGAGGCCCGCCTGAGGCGGTCGAATTGCCCCCTGTTAGAAGGTATGGCCAACCTGAAGTTTGAGATCGTAACTGCCGAGCGGGTCGTATACTCCGAAGAAGTGAACATGGTTACCGCGCCTGGCGTCGAGGGAGAACTCGGCGTGCTGCCCCGCCACACGCCCCTGCTGACCACACTGCAGCCGGGAGAAGTGCGGGTGAAAAAGGAGGGAGGCGAGGAAGTTATCATGTTTGTCAGCGGCGGCTTCTTAGAGGTAATGCCGGACAAAGTGGTTATCCTTGCCGATACGGCCGAGCGCGCCGAGGAGATCGACGTAGCCCGGGCTGAGGAGGCCCGAAGACGCGCCGAGACTAGAATCGCCGAAAGAGCCGAAACCATGGACGTTGCCCGTGCAGAAGCTGCCCTTCGTCGCTCGTTGATTCGCCTCAAAGTGGCCCAACGGCGAAGACGGGAGAGATAGCATCCATGGTGGAGTCAGAACTTGATAGTGAAACGGGCGATCCTTCCAACGGAAGGACCATTGCTCCCTTGATCGAGCGAGAAGCACTTGCGCTCGCTGCCAGTTCCGAGTGCTTCGTCATCGACGGCGAACAGCGGCTCGAGGGAGAGGTTGAGATCAGCGGAGCCAAAAACGCCGCCTTGCCTGCCATGGCGGCGTCTTTGTTGACGGCGGACGAGTGCGTCGTCGATAACGTCCCCGATATCGAAGATGTTCACGTCATGGTCGACGTGCTTCGTAGCCTCGGTGCGACTGCCGACCGCTTGAATGCTCACGGCTGGCGAATTTGTGCCGCCAAAGTGAACACCTTCGTCGCTCCCAGCCAGCTTGTCAAGCGGATGAGAGGCAGTTTTTTGGTCATGGGACCTCTTCTCTCGCGTTTTGGCGAGGCGGCTAGCTGCGCTCCCGGCGGGGACGTCATCGGCCAGCGTCCCATCGACGTCCATCTCGCGGGCTTCGCGGCCCTCGGAGCGCGCCTCTGGCAGGAGGGTGAGGATTATCACGCCGAGGCCAAGTCGCTGGTTGGCCGCAAGATCTTCATGGACTATCCCAGCCACATCGGCACGGAGAACCTGCTTATGGCTGCCGTCCTTGCCAAAGGGCGGACCACTCTTCTCAATGCCTCGTGCGAGCCCGAGGTTGTCGATCTGGCCAAGATGCTGAACGCCATGGGAGCGCGAATTCAGGGGGCTGGCACTAGCAGGGTGGAGATCGACGGAGTCTCCGAGCTTCATGGGGTCAGTCACCGGGTGATTCCCGACCGGCTGGAAGCAGGCACCTTCGCCATCGCCGCGGCGATTTCGCAGGGCGCAGTGACTGTGAAGAACGTCGTCTGCGGCCATCTGGAATCCCTCACTTGGAAGCTGGTCGAAACCGGCGCGCAGGCCCACGAAGGAAAGGACCGGCTTACCGTCGTCGGCAAGAGGCCGCTTCGGGGCGTGGCCATTCAGGCCCTTCCCTACCCCGGCTACGCCACCGACCTGCAGGCAGCGTTGGGAGTCCTCCTCACGCAGGCCGAAGGCAAGAGCATGATCCATGAGCGGGTTTACGATAACCGGCTGCTTTACACGCACGAGCTGCGAAAGATGGGCGCCCAGATCGAGCTTATCATGCCCCAACTGGCCGTCATTACCGGACCGACGACTTTGACTGGCACCACAGTCAGGTCTCTCGACATCAGGTCCGGGGCGGCGCTGGTTCTCGCCGCACTGGCTGCCCGGGACCAGACGACCATTCTGGACATCTACCACCTCGATCGGGGATACGAGGGCTTCGACGCGAAGATGAAGAGCCTTGGAGCCAAGATCAGGCGCAGCCGAGTACCAGTCAGTTGACGGACTTGACAAACGAGAAAAAACACTTATCATGAAGGGCGCAGCCAGCTAAGGGCTGCGCCATCTTTCACGCCTTGCAGCAGCCAGAGCGCTGCACTCCCAAGCCACGATTGGAGGACCAATGTTTACAAAGCGCGTCGGAATCGACCTGGGGACGGCCAACGTCCTCGTCTACGTAAAGGGCAAGGGCATCGTGCTCAACGAGCCATCCGTGGTGGCACTGGCTACCAACGAAAACCGGATCCTTTCCTTTGGTAACGATGCTCGTAGCATGCTGGGACGGACCCCGGGCAGCATCTCCGTCATCCGCCCGATGCGAGACGGGGTGATAGCCGACTACATGATCACGGAGGCCATGCTCCGCCACTACATCGGGCGCGTCTGCGGCGGGCTGCGTCTGTCCAAACCCGAGGTCATGATCTGCATTCCGGCGGGCGTGACGAGCGTCGAGCAGAGGGCGGTGCGAGATGCCGCAGAACAGGCGGGAGCCAAGCGTCCAGCCTACTTGATTCCCGAGCCGCTGGCCGCCGCCATCGGCGCCAAGATTCCCATCGCCTCCCCGACCGGCAACATGGTCGTGGATATCGGCGGCGGGACTACCGAGGCCGCCGTCATCTCCATGTACGGGATTGTCGTGAGCCAGTCCGTTAGGGTGGCCGGCAACCGCATCGACGAGGCAATCGTGGCGCACGTGCGGCGCAAGCACAATCTCATGATCGGGGACCGCACGGCAGAGGAGATTAAGATCGAGATCGGCAGCGCTTTGCCCCTGCCGAAGGAGGTAACCGCCGAGGTCAGAGGACGGGACCAGGTGAGCGGCCTGCCGAAGACCATCACCGTAACCTCGACGGAGGTGGCCCATGCCATTGCCGAGCCTCTCGCCGCCATCGTCGCCTCCGTGCGCTCGGTTCTGGAACAGACCCCTCCGGAGCTGGCCTCCGACGTGATAGACCGGGGCATGGTGCTTACGGGAGGAGGAGCCTTGCTGCGCAATCTCGACCGGCTGTTAACTCAGGAGACCGGCGTGCCGAGCCACGTCGCCGACCAGCCCATGAATTGCGTCGCCATCGGCGCCGGCCTCGCCCTCGAGCACCTGGAGATGATCAAACGCAATCTTCCCACCGACGAGCAGCCGCTGACCTCCGCCTGGGCATCGCAATAGGTCATCTCCTCGGGGAGATCGCGCTATGCGTAGGGGCGAACCCGCCGTCGTATGGATTCGCCCCTACGATGTGGTCCCACCCGCACATGTTCAGGAAAACCAACTTCGGCCTGCGCAGGCGATCTATCAACCGTTCTACGGCTCACCGCTCTCGGCGGCCTCCTTCGCTCCAGCGGAGGACTTGAGGTAGTAGGTCAGGCTCTGGAGGGCAACGACCGGATCGATGTGCCGCACCTTCACGCCGGCGGGGACTCTTACGGCAATAGGCGCGTAGTTCAGGATGGCGGCGACCCCACAGGACGCCAGCACCTCGATGGTCTTTTGCCCGTGAGAGCCGGGGACGGCGACGATCGCTATTCTTATGTTCTTCTCGGCAATGGTCTGTTCAAGCTCGCCAACGTGCTGAATCCTCAAGCCGCCTATGAGCTCGCCGACCTTGTTGGGATCCACGTCAAAGGCTGCCGCGAGCTTGAAGCCCTGGGTTTCGAAATCCTCGTAAGTGGCAATCGCCCGGCCGAGCTTGCCAACCCCAATGAGCGCCATGGGCCATTCCCGGTCCAGCCCCAGGATGCGGCGAATCTCGCCCAGCAGCGATTGGACATTGTAGCCGCTTCCCTGCTTCCCAAACTCGCCGAAATAACTTAGGTCTTTGCGAATCTGCGCTGGCGTCACTCCCAATCGTCTTCCTAGGTCGAGAGAGCTTATAACCGCGACGTTCTCCTCCTCGAGAAAGGCGAGCGCCCGCGCGTAGATCGGCAGTCTTCTGATTACGACCTCCGGAATCTCCCAGGCACTGTTGTCCACTTCCTCCTCCTCCTTCATGACCAACCTGTAAAGCGAATCCTTCGGCGGAAAGATTCGCCCCTACGCTCGCCCCTAGAAATGCAGCCGAAAACTGGCAATATGCAGAGACCCGCGAATTCTGTCCCCACTAGGAGGTCTGAATTGTTTGCCAGACCTGCTGTTGCCCCCCTCATAGTGCCAAAAAGCGGATGCGATTCCCCACCGCTTGTTCTAAAGGGGCTTGTCGGCTGCGCGTCTAGGCCTGACAGTGACCATTCCATCACTTGCCCGCCTGGACCCAATGACACACTCTTTTCTCCAACTGATCCAGAAGCACATAGATCGTGAAGCCGATGGCGCTCATCGCCACCACGGCGCTGTACATCATGGGATAATCGAAGACCTGCCAGGTATCCATGATGTAAAAACCCAATCCTGAGCGGGTGGCGAAGGACTCGGCCAGGTAGAGCACCGCCACCGCCGTACCGGTGCCAACCCGCAGAGCGGTTAACGTCGCCGGCAGGCAGGCTGGAATATAGACGAACCGTAGGATCTGCCATTTGCTGGCGCCGAGAGACCTGACCGAATACAGCAGCTCAGGCCTGACGGAATGCGAAGCGTCCCTCACCACCACCAATATCTGGAAGAACAGGATCAAGGCGATCAAACATACTTTGCTTACGTCGCCAATGCCCAAAAGCATCACCATCACGGGCAGGAGAACGATCTTGGGCACGGGATAGGTAATGTAGATCAGCGGCGCGATTAAGCTGTCCAGACGCCGGCTCTGGCCGAGGATCAGCCCCAGCGGCACCGCCGACCCCACTGCCAATATCATGCCGGCGACTAGCCGCCAACCACTGACTATGATATGGATGCCCAGCGGCCCCCTCAGCCCACCAGCAAAGGCCGCCAACACCACCGCCGGGTCGGGAAGCACGCTGGACCGGAGAGCCAGGGCCAGAGCCTGCCAGGCAACAAGAAGGACGACCACCGCCAAAAGAACTGATCGTTTGCTCAAGTTCCGGACTCCCCCACCCTGCGCCTGACTTCTTCACAGTTCCGATGAAAAGCCTCTTTTCCCCTGTAGTCGAGAGAGCGAGCTAGCGGATTCTCCAGCAAGTATGCCTTATCGATCGGCGGCTGGCCCATAACAAGGATGCGTTTGCCGAGGAACACCGCCTCCTCGATATTGTGAGTCACGAGAACCGTCGTCAGGTCAGCATCATGGCTGAGGGCAACGACCAGATTCTGGAGGCTCTCCCGTGTCAGGGCATCCAGCGAGCTAAAGGGCTCGTCCATTAGCAGAACGTGAGGGTCGAGGGCAAGGGTCCGGGCGATAGCCACGCGCTGCCTCTGCCCACCGCTCAGTTGGGCTGGGTAATGGCCACCGTGCGAGGCCAGACCAAGATCCTCGAGCCATCGCCGAGCCACCGCTCTCCTGACCTTGCCTCCCATCTGCCGCAGTTCGAGGCCCAATTCGACGTTCCCCAGAGCCGTCGCCCAAGGCAGCAAGCCGTAATCCTGGAGAATCAGTCCAATTGTCGGCCTCGGCTTCTCTAGAGGCTGGCCATCGACGACTATCCGGCCCGCCACGGGTCGGCGCAACCCGGCGAGAAGATAAAGCAGGGTTGTCTTGCCACAGCCGGACGGCCCTATGATCGCCCAGTGTTCGCCCCGCTCGACTCGCCAGCCGAAACTCTGGAAGACTAGCGGGTGGTTTGGATAGGCAAACGACAGATCGTGAACCTCGATCAATTAGGTGAAACTTCCAGTGACTAGTTCTTCAGTCGCCACTGCGGCGGTAACGATAGCTATTCTCCAGTCCGGTCGCGATCCCCAACGCGCCCAGAGCGCGACTGGCGATGTGCTCTACGACGTCGTCCACCGTCTTTGGCTCGGCGTAGAAAGCGGGAACTGGCAGCACGATTCTAACACCTGCCCTCGCCAGCGTCAACATGTTGGTCAAGTGTATTACGGACAGGGGAGACTCACGCGGAACGATGACGAGCGGTCTGGCCTCTTTGATCGTGACGTCGGCGGCCCGCTGAAGCAGATTTACCGATAGTCCGTGAGCGATCGCCGCCGCCGTGCCCATACTGCAGGGCACCACCACCATCCCTTTCGTTTCCGTCGTCCCGCTGGCTACCGGCGCTCCGACATCTCTTATGTCAACCATCATCACGCCCGCCGAAGACGCCCACGCGTCTATCGCGCCACCCATCTCGTGCTTCCACACCTCCGCCCCCGCATCGGTGCATACTAGGATAGGTCGCTCCCCCGCGTCGATCAATAGCTCGACGCTCCGCTTCGCCAGCACAGACCCGCTGGCGCCAGTTACCCCGACTATGACAGGCTTCGGTTCTCCGGTCAAAACGTCCTCCCTGATTGCTCTCAGCAATCAGCCATCAGCTTTCAGCTTCGGGTCAGGGGAAACACAACGGCACGAATGCCAGCAAAATGTGTATTCCCTTCCTTCACCATGTCCTTCTCGGAAGGGCTGATGGTCCTTCTTGGAAGGACTGAGCGCTGACAGTTACCCATTTTACACGCGGCGAGGGCGCAGCACAAGGATGGGACCAATATAGGGGTTGACTACGCCTCATCTGGGCAGCTATAATCGACGCCGCTGGCTCTCGATGCAGCCGGAGGACGGGCAAATGGCAACAAGACCGAGACGCATTTCAATCTTACGACCAGTGGCGATCACCGTATTGGCGCTCGCCCTCGCCCTGATTCTCGAACGCCTCTCCTTCCCGTCGATCCCATTCTCCCTCTCGGCGGGGAACTCCGAGTTCAAGGCGGTCTACAGCGAGCTAAAAGGCTCTGAGAGCACGCTTTGGGCGGCAGACCCGACCGAACCTCTGGGCCGTCGAAAAGCCATTCTGACCGTCAGCCACGCCTCCGGGTACGGCGTGCTCGCCAGCCTATCCCCTGACGGCGCCGGTCTAGCTTACGGGCTACTTCCAGAGGGACGGCGAGACGCTTTCTCCGACGGTCAGTTGTGGGTCGCTTCGGCCGACGGTCGTGGATCACGACTGATTGCCGGCAAGATGGACCTTCACTTCCCTCCCCTCTGGAGTCCCGATAGCAAGAGCCTTCTGTTCAAGACCATCGAGGTCGCGCCAGGCGGAAACCCGGACACTCGCCCTGTGTCCGACGGTGGGAAGCCCGACCAAAGGCCATACGATCTCAACTTCAGGAGCAGTCTCGTGGTTGTCTCGCCTGATGGCCCGGCAAGAGTGCGAGCCATCGTTTCATCGTCGGATCCGAATCTCTACCCCATCGGTTGGTCGACTGATGGCAAGAGCACGTATTACTACACGGTCGAGGCCGACGGCTCGCAGGCTCACCTCGTCGACGTCGCTACTGCCGAGACGAGAAGGCTCGGACTGCTGTCCGGCGGGCCAGTTTGGAGTGTAAAGCTTTCTCCCGACCGGCGCCGGCTTCTTTTCCTTGCGGTACAAGCAAGCGACTCGGCAACACGTGGCACCGTCTGGGTATTCGACCAAGATACGGGGCATTCCTTTCAGGTCGGGGCCACGCAACCGGGACCGCTTGGCGCCATCTGGCATCCTTCCGGCGACCAGGTCACCAGTAACACAAGCCAAGGACCTTCTCGGCCTGGCCAAACGCTTCTTAACACGAACATGGCGAGCGGCGCAACTCAGACTTTCGGCGAGAACGGCGAAGGAACAATTGCCGTTCCTCTTTCTTGGTCACCAGATTCCAACTTCCTCGCCGTCCGGCGACGGTCCACGGCAACGAATGACCCGCCGGATGTCCTCGCCGTTCTCGACACGAGGTCGGGCCAACTGAAAGAGATCAAGGGCGGATATGCAGAATTCGTGGGGTGGACGACTTCTTCAAGATGAAAAGTGGCGCCGGAAAGCAATTCGACTGGCCGTCGACCTCGTCTCGCTGGCCCTCCTGACCCTGCTCTTCCGGTCGGCACTGGCCCTGGCCATCGGTGGAGATTCGGGTTGCGCCAATACTGGCGTACAAGATGCTTACCAACCGCGGGTTATGGAGCTTTCCAACGCGCTCGCTTCTGCAGCGAGTGGCAACCTGGGCACCAACTACGAGCCCATCGGCAGTCTCTGGTCGGGCTATCCGAATCAGAGTCTGGTACCCGCTTCGATTCCCTGCACCATACTGAAATCGATCGCTTACATCGAAAGCGGCTGGCGCCAAGCAAGTACAGCACCGCGAGGTTCGTCTGGTGAGCCTCTGGTTTCATACAGTTGTGGGTACGGCGTCATGCAGATAACCTCGCCCATGACGGCTCCCGGACCGGGCAGTGGATTGCTCGATCCTGCCAGGCAACAACGCGTTGCCCGTGAATACACGTTCAACGTTAGCTACGGCGCCAAGATGCTTGTCGACAAATGGAATTGGACACCAGTCATCGGCGGCAACAATCCCGCCATCCTCGAGAATTGGTATTATGCCGTCTGGGCCTACAACGGATGGACGTGGAAAAACAATCCGAATAACCCATCCTACGATCCATTCCGTCCGCAATACAATGGCAGCCCGGGACAGAGCTATCTGCAATATCCTTATCAAGAGTTGGTCTGGGGCCGGGCGGCCAATCCACCGACCATCGACGGGATTGTCGCATGGACGCGGGCAGACATCACTCTACCACCGAGCAACCAGATAACGAACCCACCTGGTCAAATCGCAGACCCACAGCTTACGCATACCGAGACCTGCTCGAGCACGCCACCGCCGACGCTCACCCCTACACCAACTCGTACAGCCACGCCCACCTACACGCCCACGCCGACGGCTATGCCCCTGCCGCTGCTGCAGGCCTCCACCAATTACATCGGCTTCCTTGCCGAACCCGGGCAGACCCCAGGGCCGCAGACTCTCACCCTAACCGGCAACCGATCCAGCATCGTTTGGTCTGTTCAATCGCCCCCTCCTTGGATTACCGCCGTTCCCACCGGTGGAGAAAGCCTGCCTGCCAGCGTGAGGATCTCGGCCGGCCCTTGGAGCACCCCAGATTCCCGTTCGGGGTCGATCCGCATCCAGAATGCGCACAACCCGAGCCAGAACAACCTGCTGGTGAGCATCTACCAATATCTAGGCTCCCTCAGCAAGCTGCGCTTTCCGCTGGTGTACAGGTAGCGGAGGGCTTGGGGTTTCGCGGCCTAGCATCCGGCCTGAGGGGCGTGCTGTCACCCGATTGGAGAACGGATTGTACGGAAAGAGCTAGTATCCGTTCAATCCGATCCCGAATCCGTTGACAGCAGACCTGCGTGGGGCAGGCGCCGTGAAATCTTGATGCCCATCTTGACAGAGCCAATCCTTGACAACGGTAGCTCACGCCGATTATCCTAAGAATCGTAAGAATCTCGCGGTTCCTGGCGCGCAGAAGGGGGGCCTGGACTATGCATAATGAGTTTACCGCCATCCTTGAGCGCGATGGCGAGTGGTTCGTCGCCTATTGTCCCGAGATTCCTGGGGCAAACGGACAAGGTCACACGAAGAAAGAGGCTCTGGACAACTTGGCCGATGCAATCGAGCTCATATTGGAAGACCGGCGCGAAGATGGTCTGAGGGGTGCGCCGGAAGGTGCTATTCGAGAAATCGTGACCATTGGATGAAACGCCATGAGCTCCTACAGCATTTGCGAACGAATGGCTGCTATCTGAAACGCGAAGGCCGTTCGCACTCGCTCTGGACCAATCCGCAAACAGGGCAAGTCGAGGCGATTCCACGCCACGTAGAGATCGCCGATAAGTTGGCCGTGAAGATCTGTCGAAGGCTGTCGGTCCCCAACGTCAAGAAAACGTAAGAGAGGACCACGCAGGTCCGGCGAGCGTGGGACAGTGCCAGCCCCCTTGTCTTGTCTGACGCAGTCGCTCTTGCTACCATCACATGCCAAACACCGATCCCGGCGCTCTGCCCGGACGGATCGGCTGTCTGCATTGACAGACACACCCTTCCTCGCCTATAATCCGCAGGGGGAGGGGGGAAGATGATTGTCGAAGTGGCCGTGCTTCCTCAGATGCTTCGTGGCGTCGAGCGGAAGACCTGCATCATCGTCGACGTGCTGCGGGCTAGCACCACGCTGGTGACGATGCTGGAGCGCGGGGCGGAGACGATTCGCCTGGCGGCTGGCGTCGACGAGGCGCGGGATCTCTTCCGAAGCCGACCCGGCGCCCTGCTCTGCGGCGAACACGGCGGCCTTGCCCCCGCCGGGTTTCACCACGGGAACTCCCCCGTCGAGTACTGCTCCCTCGATCTGAGGGGAAAAGAGGTCGTCTTCGCCACAAGCAATGGGACAAAGGCGCTGACCGCCGTGGCTGGCTCGCCTGGCGTTCTCATCGGCTGCTTTCGCAACGCTTCGGCGGTGATCGACACTGCTCTGGCGGCCGGGCGGGATATCGCCCTAGTATGCTCGGGTCGGGCCAGCGGCACAGCCTACGGCCTCGACGACGTCTTCTGCGCTGGCTACTTGGTAGGCAGGATAATGGCGCACGTCGAGATCAACGATGCATCGCCGTCCGAAGCGGACATCGCCCGGCTGGTTTCCAGCGGCGAGTTCGAGACAGAGGGCTGGTACCTCGACGAGTCAGCTATGGCGGCCCACCGCCTGTGCACGACCTATCGAGACGACGTTTTGGCGGCGTTCAGAGACAGCGGCAACGGGAAACATCTGATTCAACTGGGATTGGAAAGCGATTTGCATTTCTGCGGAGAAGTGGATACCAGCCGGGTGGTGCCAATGCTGGCTGGCTCAGAAGGCGGGCTTCGGGTCGTCAAGAGGGCTGAAGTTGCCTGATTCGAAGGGGTCGAGAGCCTTCGCATCAGCCATTTTCAGCCCCCTTCACCCGCAGCTTGAGATAGCTACCGAGTAGTGCGGGTTATGATGTCGTAGGAGCGGTGTCCTTCCGCAGAAGGATGACCGCCCCCTTGGCCGCCACGGAGGGACGGCCACCACGGCATCAACAAGACCCAAATTACTCGGTACGAGCTAGTCAGCGTTCTTCAAAAAGGACGCTAGCACGCCTCCCCGGCAATCTCCATGTGCCTGTTAGGCTACCAAGAAGAACATTACCACTATGTGGCCACACCGGGCTGGCATGCGCCGGCAGGGCCGTCTTGCCGCGGGGTTTTGGCACGCGTCCTGCATCGGATAGAGGACTCTTTCCGGAAGGCCAGCCAGTAGGGCTACAGTCTCATTAAGGATAATGCGATGTTGTACTTATCTCAAATCATCGGGCGATCGATACGCGATCGCCAGAACGAGGCCATCGCCACCATCAAAGACCTCATCGTCCGCCTTGGCGAGGAGGCTTATCCTCCCGTGGTCGGACTGATCGCGAGAACCGGGGCCAGGGATTTCTTTGTCCCCTGGGTGCAGGTTGCCGAGCTGACGGAGCGGGGCGCCAAGTTGTCCACGTTCAAAGTCAACCTTGAGCCTTTTGCCCGTCGCGACGGAGAGGTTCTCCTCACGAGGGACGTGTTGGACAAACAGCTTGTGGATGTGAACGGCCGGCGGGTAGTTAGAGTCAACGACCTTCAGTTGGCGCCTGTCGACAGCGAGGTAAGAGTAGTGGGAGTAGACGTAAGTCCCCAGGCCATCCTCCGGAGGCTCGGACCAGCCTCGTTGTTTGGTAAGCTGCAAAGCCGCGAGATAATCGATTGGGCTAACGTCGAGTACCTTGTCACCCACGCGCCAGCCGTGCGCCTGAAGATGTCTCACGAGCGCCTGTCCAAGCTCCACCCGGTCGATATCGCCAGGATCATCGATTCCCTGTCCTATCATCAGGGCGCCGAGATCGTCGGATCGCTGGACACAGCCACTGCCGCCGACACCATCGAGGAGATGAGTCCCGAACGACAGGTCGATATCGTCGAGGGCATGGAAGAGGAGAAGGCAGCCGACATCCTGGAGGAGATGGCGCCCGACGAGGCCGCAGACATCCTCGCCGAGCTTTCCGAAGAGAAAGCCGAGGACCTGCTCGAGCTCATGGACGAGGAAGAGGCCGATGACGTCAGAGAGCTCATGGAATATGAGGAGGATACCGCCGGTGGAATCATGACGACCGACTTCGCGGCAATCCCCTCTTCGTCCACCGTGGGCGAGGCCATCGAGCACATTCGGCGGCTGGAGGAGAAGCCTGATTTCCTCTTCTACGTCTATGTGGTCGAGAGCGAAACAGATGGCCGCCTGGTTGGGGCCGTCTCATTGAGGGACCTCCTATTGGCGGAGCCAACGGAGCTAATTGTCGACGTCATGCAACGCGAACTGAGGGTCGGCAACGCCGACGACTCCGCTCGCGATGTCGCTCGCAAGATCGCCGAATACAACCTGCAGGCTCTTCCCGTGGTGGACGACAAAGAAGAGATCCTCGGCGTCGTCACCTTGGACGATGCGATGGAGATCATTTTGCCAGAGCCGTGGCGACGGCGTCTCCCCAAGGTTTTCCGATGATCTCTAATCAGGAGAGATAGTTGCCGGACGATAGCAAGACCTCTGCGGGCGGGCTGCCCGAAGGAGAGAAAGGGACGAGCGCTGGCCAGCCCGTCCCGGAGGCACCGGCGCGGCGGCTCGCGGCCACACGACGCGATGTGCTGACGTATCTCGCCATTCTGGGGCCGGGCATTATCGCCGCCGTGGCAGGCAACGACGCCGGTGGCATCGCGGTGTACTCTCACGCCGGCGCGGCCTTCGGCTATCAGTTGCTCTGGGCGCTCGCCATCATCACCATCAGCTTGATCGTCGTCCAGTTGATGAGCGCCCGCATGGGCGCCGTCACCGGCAAGGGATTGGCGGACCTCGTTCGGGAGGAGTTCGGCATCCGTTGGACGGCGCTGGCCATGCTGGCTCTGCTAGTCGCCAACGGCGGCACCACCATTGCCGAGTTCGCCGGCATCGCCGCTGCCGCCGAGTTGCTGGGTATCAGCCGCTACATCGCCGTTCCCTTGATGGGCCTCTTCATCTGGCTAGTGGTTGTCCGCGCTTCCTATCGAACGGCAGAACGGATCTTCTTGACCCTGTCGGCTGTCTTCGCCGTCTACTTCATCGCCCCCTTTCTTGCCCATCCGGACTGGAACGTAGTCATTAGGTCCACTGCAGTGCCCTCATTCAACGTCAGTGCTGGCTTTCTGACAGCCATCATCACGCTGGTCGGCACTACCGTAACGCCCTACATGCAGCTCTTCGTCCAGTCGGCGGTCGTGGACAAAGGAGTAACCATCCGTGATTATCGCTTCGCCCGCCTCGACGTGATCTTCGGCTCGGTTTTCGCTATCTTCGTAGCCTTCTTCATCATCGTAACCACCGGAACAATTCTCCATCCGGAGGGAATTGCCGTGGAAACCGCCGAGGATGCCGCCAAAGCGCTGGCGCCTCTGGCGGGCGAATACGCTACCATCCTATTCGCCGTCGGTCTGTTTGGCGCCTCGATGCTGGCGGCCAGCATCCTGCCGCTTTCGACCGCCTACGCTACCTGTGAGGCTTTCGGCTGGGAGAGAGGAGTGTCGAAGGGGTTCGGCGAGGCCCCGGTCTTCAACGGGCTGTACACGGGGCTGATAGCTCTCTCCGTGCTGGTGGTCCTGCTCCCCGGACTACCACTCATCGGCGCCATCATCCTGAGCCAGTTCATCGACGGCCTCCTGCTTCCCGTCGTTCTCGTCTTCATGCTCAAGCTGAGCAACAACCGGGAAGTGATGGGCGACCACGTGAACGGCCCCTGGTTCAACCTCATCGCCTGGTCGACGGCAGTTGTCCTCATCGCCCTGTCAGCCGTCCTGCTGGCAACCTCGCTGGCCGGGATGCTGCCCATCTAGTGCCTGCCCCGACAAGCCCCGCGTCAGCCGGCGAGCGCAATATTTGCACGGCAGGCCCTAGGCCTCATGCAGCACGGTCCTGCTACCTCCTTGCTGTTTCGCGATATACATGGCGGCGTCAGCCTGAGCGAGCACTGTCGCGGTATCTTGCGAGCCATCGATAACCGCCATCCCGATACTGAGACCCAGCGCAAAGCCAAGTCCATCCACCGAGAAATCGAACTCCTTCACGGCGCGGCACATTCGCGCCGCCACTAACTCCCCCTGAAGGCTATTCGCTCCCATCAGCAGAACTGCGAATTCATCGCCACCCACGCGGGCCAGTAGGTCCTCGAAGCGCAATTCCTTTTGCAGCAAACTTGCCAGAGAAATGAGCACCCTGTCTCCAACAACATGGCCGCGAGCATCGTTGACGGCTTTAAAATCGTCCACATCCAGCAGCAGAACCGTACTGGAGACTCCCCGCCGAGCGCGTGCAACCGCGGTGTCCATCGCCGCTTCCAGCGAGCGACGGTTGAATAGATCGGTCAATGAGTCGTGGCTAGCCTGGTAAGCAAGTTGTTGTTCGTATTGCTTGCGCTGCGTGATATCCCGCGAGATTCCCATCACGGCGGCCACTTCGCCGGCGGCATCCCTGAGCGGGGCGAGCCAGGTATCCAGCCATAATGCGTGACCTGGGAACGCCGTGCAGGTCTCGCGGTAGATTGGCTTGCCGGTCCGGAAAACCTCCTGCAAGCCTTGCTCCTGTCGAGTTGACACTTCAGGCGGGAACAAGGCCTCCCGCCGTTTTCCTATGATTTCCTCTGGTCGCACCTGGAACTGTTCCGCTGCGAACGTATTCACGTATTCCATGGTCCCGTCCCGACCCACTATGAAGATCATGTCGCGAGCCGTTTCGGCTAACGCCCGGTACCGCTCTTCGCTCGCCCTCAGCGCTTCTCCCTCCGCCCGGCGTTCGGAGACCTCGTGCTCTAGGTCTTCGTTGGCCTGTCGTAGCCTCGCCATCAGCCGACCACGTTCCTCATTGATCGCCGCCTGCGATTTCATTCTGTCAGCTACCATAGCGCTGAGGAAGCCAATAATCGCCAAGGCCAGCACGTACGACACCTCCGTCCTAACCGGCCCACCGAGCATGGCGAGACGGGGCAACCGAAGCAGGAGAGTGGCAGCGGCGACCAAGGCGACCGTGCGAGGCGAGAGGTAGAAGACTGCCATAATCGAGGGCAGGGCGAACAAGAGGGCAGGCAACATTCCTCCGCGAGTGAAAAGGAGGTCGAAGATAAACGAGCCGATGGCTATAACTATGACCAAGGCTAGAATAATACGCTGTCGTGTCACGTGTCCTATCCTCGCGCGGGATGACGCTGGGCAGCGATCCAATCATATCACTTTCGTATCAGGGCGTCGAGAGAGCTGAAGGTGGGTTAGAGTGGCCGGCAAGACCGCTGGGGCGGCTACCTTAGCGTCAGCGGGAAATGGAGTTTGCTCAACCCGCCGCCATCCGGTCCGGCGATGGTAGAGGTCCAGGCCGAGGAGCTGCTGGGGAAGGGCCGGACGTTCCCGGCGTTATCCGTCGCCCTCACACGAAAATAGTAGGTGCGCCCGGCTGTTCCGTCAAGAAACAGGCTGGATGTACTAGTGGTCCCGGTTAGCCACGAACGCCACGCGCCCGACGAACCCTCCTTGAACTGGAGGTCAGAGGAGGCAATGCCAGAGGGACTATCTGACCCCTGCCAGGCCACCCTGAACCAGGTGCGGGCCTGCGTCGGCGACAGAGAGACCATAGAGGAAGTCGGGGCGATGGCGTCCACCGTCGTAACCGCATCGCCATTCCCGCCGGCATAGGTCCCGACGTCGCCGGCGTTATCGGTCGCTCTCGACTGGAAGTAGTAGGTTTGGCCCTGGCCACCAGCAAATGAGGCCGACATGGCCGTGGTCTGCGTGAGCCAGTCCTGCCAGTTCCCCCCGGCGAGCTTATATTGGACGTCGTAGCTCTGGATGCCGGTCCCGCTCCTGTCGGTCCCGGACCAGCTAACCGTGAAGGATATCGTCCTCTGATAGGTGGCGAGGCTGGCCACGGCGGCGGTCGGCGGCAGGGATTTCGGCATGCTCTTTAGCGCCGAGTAGGCCAGACGAAACTTGATGGCGTTGGTGCCGGGGCTGCAGGGGTTGTCCCGGTAGGTTAGCGAGTAGTAGCGCATGGGATTGCACATGTTGGTATTGCCAGGGCAGCCAGCCTGATAGTAGTCGGCGCCGAAGTCGAGGTTGAAGACGAACATGGCCCCCATCCAGGACCAGTTGGCAAGCGCATAGTTAAAGGCTCTGACCAGGTAGTCCGCCTGGGTAGGTTCGCCTACCTTCTGCCAGTTCCGGTCGGGCCAGTCGCAGCCCGTATCGAGCAGCCAGCCAAACTCGGTGGCCCAGATCGGCTTCCCGCCATCGCCGTTGGCTGCCATCACCGCGTATTGTTGCTCGGCCCGACGGAAAGCCAATCCGGAGGCCGCGCCCGGATCGTACTCCGGGGGATAAGCAAAGCCATAGGGATGAGAGCCGAGGACGTCGAAGTAGCCGCGGGCGCCGGCGTTGTACATCTGTTGAATGAAATCCAGATCGTCCAGGGCAAAGCCGCCATGCTCGCCATTGGTCGCCAGCCCGGCAGTGACCACGAGAGCGTTGGGATCGCCGGCCTTGATTCGCCCGTAAACCGCCTGAAGCATCTGGGCGTAACGCCCGGGGTCGGGCGCGCCGCCGCCCCATTCCGAGGCGAGGTTTGGCTCGTTCCAGATCTCGTAGGCGGTGACCTTGCCTCGCAAATGGCTCGCCAGGGCGTAGAGAAAGTCGCCGAAATCGTTCAGGTTGGACGGCGGCGCCGTGCCTCCCACGCCATTTTCCCAGGCAGGCGCACCATCCACGCGAATAAGTAGTTGGAGGTTCCTGCCTTGCGCCGCATTGGCGATGTTGTCGGCATCGTTAGCACGACCACCGTTCCAGGCATAGTCGCCTTTGGAAAACTCGCTGCGGGCCCAGGACAGGCCTACCTTCATGTAGCCAAAGCCCAGATCGGACACATAGGCGGAGTTGGCGAGGTCGGCGACGCTTACGCCGTAGCCGAGGGGGCCGGCTCTAGCAGTGGCGCTGGCAGCGCGGCGGGCAGACTGAGGCGGCAAGATGGCCATGGCCACTATCAGAACCGGTAAAACCCAGCGCACCAGCAATCGGAGACCGCCTTTTAGCCAGAAGGGTGTTCAGAGTAATGTTAGAGGGCAAGTCTCACATTGGCAATAGGAATTTTGTCATGGTTGATCGAACGCCCGGTAATCGATATGGGTCCCCGCTCTGAGTAGACAAAGCGCCCTATCGATGGCGCTGGCGATGTTCTCAAAGGCGCCAGCCATGGCCTCTTCCAGAGAGACCGGGCCGGGCACGGCAACAATGATGCCGTCGACGCCGCAGTCGTATACGGCATTATAGCCCTCTCCCAGTCCGCCGGCGACGGTTATCAAGGGCACCTTGGCAGCGGCGGTGGCCCTGGCCACGCCCGAGACGGTCTTGCCAAACGCCGTCTGGCCGTCTATTCGCCCCTACCCACTGATGACCAGGTCGGCGCCGGCCAGGCGTTGCCGCAAGCGGGCGGCCTCCAACACGATATCAACCCCGGGCTGGAGCTCGGCCTTCAGAAAGGCGACCAGTCCTGCTGCCAGTCCACCGGCAGCCCCGGCGCCAGGCAGATCCTTCACATCGATGCCAAGGTCCCTCGCCACGATGTCGGCGTATCGCGCCAGCGCCCTATCCAATGTAGCCACCATTGCCGGCGTCGCTCCCTTCTGCGGTCCATAGACTGCGGAAGCCCCTCGCGGGCCGCAGAGCGGATTGTCCACGTCCACGGCGGCGATCGCTTCCAATCCGGCAAGCCGGCGATCCAGGGCGTGGACCGTTATCCTGTCGAGCTCGGACAGCGCCTGTCCACCCCGGCGATCTCCTCGCCCGTGGCGTTTAGAAGCCGCGCGCCCAGAGCCTGCGCCATGCCCGCACCGCCGTCGTTGGTAGCGCTGCCGCCCACTCCCACGATGAGCTTCCGACAGCCGGCGTTCAGAGCCGCGAGGATCAGCTCGCCGGTTCCGTAGGTCGTGGTCAATGAGGGATTTCGTTTCTTCAACGGAACGAGGGAAAGTCCGGAGGCTGCCGCCATTTCGATGACCCCGGTCTTCCCGTCACCCAGCACACCCCAGCGAGCTTTCACCTGCTCTCCGAGCGGCCCCGTGACCACGGCCTGCCTTAACTGACCGCCGGTCGCCGCCACCAGAGCATCCACGGTCCCATCGCCGCCGTCCGCGAGAGGAACCAGGTCGACGTTGGCATCTGGAAATACCCTAGCTACACCGGCGGCGATGGCCTCGGCCACCTGCGACGCCGAAAGGCTTTCCTTGAATGCTTGCGGGGCGATCACTATGCGCATGTATCACCGAAGCTGTCAGCAATCAGTCCTTCCGTGGAAGGACTGATTGCTGATGGCTACTCATCCAAGATTCAGCAGATGGCGACGAAGCAGGTTCAGGGCGCTAAGGCAAATGAGGCGTTTGTGCTCAGATGAGGCCGCCCGCCTGAGAAAGACCGGCTGGCTCCTGATGCCACCGTGTCCTTTCAGGCAGACGAAACAATTGCCCGCCTGTCCATCGCCGCTCGCCATTGGCATGGTGGCGAGGCCCAGATCGGCGCCAAAATGAAGGCGCACACCTTCGGCAACTGCCTCGCCAAGGGCGCTCTCGCCGCCGGACAGGAAGGCTTCGCCGGCCACGGGAAACGGCAGCGTGGTCAAAGACGATGCGACGATCGCCCCCTTGAAGAAGTCCTCCTTCCTCTCGACACCGGTGACGATATTCGCCAGCCATCCGCCGGTAGCCACCTCGACGAGGGCCAAGGTGAGGTTCGCCGCCAACAGGGTCTTGCCGACCACGACCTCGAGAGAGTCGTCGTCGGCCCCGTAAATATAAGTGCCGAGGATGGCCCGTATCGTAGCCTCGACAGGCCCGAGGAGAGTTTGCGCCTCATCACGGCTGTTGGCCTTTGCGGCAATGCGAACGTGAATGCCGTCCGCCTTGGCGTAGGTCGCGACGCTCGGGTTTGCCGCAGACACGAGGTCCTTTATGGCTTCCTCGACGGACGACTCTCCCATGCCTAAGACTTTCAAGGTCCTCGTCAGTAAGGTCGTGCTGCCCTGGCGGACTTGCAGCCGGGGCACGGCTTCACGCTCCCACATGCGGTACATCTCGAAGGGAACACCGGGCATGGCCACAATCACCTTGCCGTCGTGCTCGACCCACCAGCCCGGCGCCGTTCCCACCGGATTGGGTAGCGTTTGGGCGGAGGGAATAAGTGTTGCCTGCTTGATGTTCCGCTCCGGCATGGGCAGGCCCCGGCCCTTGAAGAAACCCCTCAGAGTCTGCTCTAGCTCCGGGGACAAGAACATCTGCTCGCCCAACAGCTCGGCAATGGACTCTCGCGTGAGATCGTCGTCCGTTGGCCCCAGGCCGCCGGTCACAACCACCAAATCCGAGCGCCCCATCGCCCGTCGGAAAACTTCAACCAATCTACCTTGATTGTCCCCAACCACGGACACCCAGTAGAGGTCGATGCCCAGCGTGGCCAGATGCCTGGCGAGGTAAGCGGCGTTGGTATCCACGATCTCGCCGAGAAGCAGCTCGGTTCCCACGGAGATTATCTCTGCCTTCATGTGTGTTGAAACCTCGCAACGAATTCTGAGCGAAAGACCTCCATTATCACGAACCGGTAGGTCCCCTCTGCCGTGCGGTTAGCCTCGTGAAAGCCGCAGCGGCGGAAGCAAGCCTGCGCCCGCAAGTTCCAATCGAGGGTGTAAGGATAGACGCGCAGGGTATCCGTCGTCTCGAAGATGTGCTTTAGTAGCAGAGCGATGGCCTCCCGGCCATAGCCCTTGTTCCAATAGTCCTTGTCCCCGACGACAATGCCGAGCTCGACCTCTTTCCGCTGGGCGTCGATGTTGAAGTACGTGCAGTTGCCGATGTGCCGGCCTTCCAGATCGTCGATGGCGTAGCGGCGGCGGTAAGGGCCGGGGTTCCGCAGCTCCGACTCATACTCGGCCAAGAACTGGTCAAGGGGCGCCCGCAGAGGCGAAGTAGCGTCAAAGCGAGCTAGCTCGGGATCGCAGCGCCAGGCGTAATCATCCTCGGCGTCCTCAACCGTCTTCTCTCTCAGCCTGACGAGCTTCCCTTCTTCGATTACGGTCATGCCACCTCCCCTCGGCGATAAAATGGTCTCCGGACGACCTCGGCCTTAACCGGCTTCTCTCGAATGATTATGTCCAATTGCTGGCCAGGGCGCGCCCAGTCTGTCAAGACATACCCCATTCCAATTCCTTTGTCAAGTGTCGGCGAGAAAGACCCACTCGTGACGAAGCCTATGGTGGCGCGATCCTTCGTTATAGGATAACGTTCTCTGGGAATTCCTCTTTCGATCATTTGAAAACAGACTAGCTTTCGCTTGATCTCCTCGTCGGCGATCTTCTGCAGCGCCGAACGTCCCACGAACCCCCCTTTATCTAGCTTTACGGCCCAGCCCAATCCGGCCTCATAGGGGTTGGTGGTAAGATCGATCTCGTGGCCATACAGTGGCAAGGCGGCCTCGAGTCGCAGCGTGTCTCTGGCGCCCAGGCCGCAGGGCCTTGCCCCGGCGTCGAGAACCGCCGCCCAGACCTGCGGTGTATCCCCGGCCGCCATGAACACCTCGAAGCCGTCCTCTCCAGTGTAGCCGGTGCGGGCCAGTAGCACCTCCACGCCGGCGAGGCGCGTTTGCCGGCACTGCCTCGGCGGAACGGAGGCAAGATCGACGTCGGCCAGGGGCGCGAGGACCTCCAAGGCCTTCGGACCCTGCACCGCGATGGCCCCCCTCGTCCCCGCCTGCAGGTCCACTTTGGCCCCCAATCGCGCCTGCTTTGCACGCTCGCCGACCCACTGGTTGTCTCTGTCGGCGTTTACGGCGTTACCGATGAGAAGGTATTCCCGCGGCCCACAATGGAACAGATACGTATCGTCGACGATCGTTCCCTCCTCCGAGCAAATCAGGTTGTATAGGCCGCGCCCGACGCCCAGCCCGGTTAAGTCGTTCGACAGCACTCCCTGCAATAGGCTGAAGGCGTCCGGGCCGGTAACCCTAATCTGAGCCATGTGACTTATGTCAAACACACCGGCGGCGGAGCGCACTGCCAGGTGCTCCTCCACGATGCTCCGAAACTGAACGGGAAGCAGCCAGCCGGCAAACTCGACGACTCGGGCGCCCATTCCCAGGTGGTCGTCATACAGCGGCGTCTTTTGAGGTTGCTTCTCCACGTGGTTCCTCCAACTGCCTCAGGGCATCTCTTGCCTTGAGCAAAATATCTTTCTCGTTATCGTAACTCAGAAGGCGATACGCCTCGTCTATGGGAGCCCACTTCACGATGTCGAACTCCCAGTCGTGTTTGGCGATGTCGCCTCCCACCGGCCTCATGAGGAAGTGGTAGACGACCTTGTGGTAGCGGACGCGCTCGGGCATTCCTACGAACCAATAGTCGATGGCTCCGAGCTCGGTGACTATCTCGACGGCGAGTCCGGTCTCCTCCTCGACCTCCCGAATAGCCGCCTCCTCGATTCCCTCTCCCGACGATGGCGTGCCCTTCGGCAAAGTCCAGATACCTGTAGAGATCCGTCCGCAGATGATCACTTGACAAGTGTTCTCGACGAGAGAGTAGACGACGCCGCCGGCAGATTCGGCACGCTTGGCTGGTAGTTTAGCCAATTCCCTCCGCTCCAGCCCGATGCCGGGCGAAGATCAGGTTACCAGATGGTATCCGACCTCCCCCGGCATCGCCAGAATTCCCTATCCCTTCCATTTTATGCCGCTGGAAGCCGATAGTCAATCAATCAGTCAGGAATAACTACCGGCTGGATGATCGATACGAAAGCAGAACGCTGACAGCTACCATGACAACGTGTTAAAATAGATCAAGAGCGGCCAACTGCTTCTGTGGTAGGGCATCCTGCTTCTATGGTTAGACAGCGATTATGGGGGCGAACGGCGCGCCGTGGTGCCCTCTGGGCCCGCACCCGCCCCTACGCATCGGGCCACAATTGCCGAAGGTTGGGACAAACTAACTAGGAGTACGCCGAATTGGACAAAGACCTAGTCATCGCCATCGACCTGGGTGGCACGCGCATTAGGGCGGCGCTGGTCAACTCGGCCGGGCAGGTTCTGGATAGAAGGTCGACGCTCACGCTGGCGGATGAGGGACGGGACAGAGTCGTAGAGAGAATCATCCTCATCGCGACGACAATCATCAAGCGGGTCGGGGTGGAGCATCTATCCGCCGTCGGCATTGGCGCCCCCGGCCCTCTCGACTTCCGCACGGGCGTCATAATTAGCGCCCCAAACCTATCCGGCTGGCACGAGGTGCCGCTGAAGGATATCCTGCAAAGCTCGTTGGGACTGCCCGTCGCCGTGGGCAACGACGCCAACCTGGCCGCTCTCGGCGAGGCCACCTATGGCGGCGGACGGGGATCCAAGAACCTGATCTACATCACAGTGAGCACCGGCATAGGCGGAGGTGTGATAGTCGAGGGCAAGCTTCTGCTGGGCGAGAGGGGGCTGGCAGCCGAAGTGGGACACATGAGCATCGAAGCCTTTGGCCCAGCCTGCGGCTGCGGCAATCTCGGCTGTCTGGAGGTTCTGGCCTCCGGAACGGCAATTGCCCGAAAGGCGAAAGAACGCATTGCTGCCGGAGAGGCGACTGCTATGACGTCCATGCTGGCCCGCCAGGGTGGCGAGCTTGGCGCCGAGATCGTGGTCGACGCCGCCAAAGGAGGTGATGCCATCGCTAGAGAGATCATGTCAGTCGCAGCCACCTATCTTGGCGTCGGCGTGACCAACCTCTTGCATCTGTATAACCCCGGCATGGTCATAATCGGCGGTGGTGTTTCCAACGCCGGTGACCTTCTCTTTGAGCCGGTTCGGCAGGTCGTGGCCCAGAGGGCCATGCCCACCTACAGGGAAGGGCTTGCCATTGCGCCTACCGCCCTGGGGGACGATGCCGGCCTCCTCGGCGCCGCCGTTCTGGCGCGGCAACACCCCGACTAATCTCTACAGGAGAAGTCCACGATGACGGCTTGCAATTGGTAGGGGCGAATCCTTCGGCTGAAGGATTCGCCCCTACGGTGGCTGCGATCAGGGCCTATGCCCTTCTCTAACCACGCCGATGCCCATCGGAATTGGCATGAAGTTTGCAATTGTGGTCCTGGAACAACTAGGTGTGGGGAGGAAGATAGATGACCAAGAACGCTGTAATGTCATTGCTGCCGTGGCTCTTGGTTTTTCTGTTCCTGGGCTGGGCGGTTCTAGGGTTCATTGCCCGCTAGAGGCCAAAGTGGCCGACGATTGCTAGCACAGTAACTGAGAAATTCCGGCTGGATGAAATAGATGGGGCTAGGATTTCACTCCTAGCCCCCTTTTTTCCGGGAATATCCTCGCCTGTTACCTGGATTGAAGGAAGTCCGAATAGAAGGGACGGAGATAGGGCGGCAGCGAGTTCAGGTCCCCGTTGGTAACCTCGGTGATTACCGCATAGATTTCGTGTACCGGATAAAATGGCAACCGCTCCTTTGCATACCGTCCTGACATTTCAAAGCTTGCCAGCAAGACGCTTCTCGCCCGCTCGTAGCGACCGTCGTTTTCGAACCAAAGCCTCAGAAGCGCTATGGCAAACGCGGTCTTCACCCACCGCGGCTTTTGCTCATAGTTTGCATGAGCGTACTCGTGCATGACAACCTGCAAGTAGGGTTGCCTGATGAACACCACATTCAGACTGCCATCATAGAGGCCAGCAACCGAAGCCATAGGGTATCCCAGCTTCAAGGGAACGTGACCAAGCCTCTCCTTCGCCTCGTCAGTCACGTTGAAGAGATCGAAGGCGGAGTTCCGGATTTCTTCAGGCGACCCATCAGGCAATCGTTCCATCTCCTGATCGATATCTTGCAATGAGCCCGGGGCGACTCCTAGCAGGCTGCCCAGCGATGCATATACCCTACTGGGGACTTGCACACCAGTCGAGAAAACCAGGCTACCAACAAATAGAGCAACGCCAAGCGTCAACGTTATCCCCGCCAGTGCGGCGACAGCGACCCTAACCACTTGACCAAAGCCATCCTTTCAAGGCATCTCACCCTGCCCTCAGAGTGGAGAGCAAGGGCAAGATCGCACTGTTATCAATATGAGAGCTCCCGCCGGAATCGGCGAGGCAGACCGGCCAGCCATCACGAAAGTAGACCAGCCAATCTATGGTAACTATGCAAGTTAGGGGCCAAGATGGACTTGTCCGGGTGGGAAGGGCCTGGGGTCGTAGCTGCGAGCTACCTCTGAATAAGCTCTTGCTTTCGTGCCGTGTGTACCAGCAAGCGTCCTTGGGGACGGACGCGTTCGCTATCCGGAGCAGGGGCTTTGTAGTCGAAGCCTTTCAGCGTCCGGGGTTCCAGTCTAGTGTTAAGAGCATGCTCAATATCGCGTACCATGGCTGCGTCTGCGCCTGTCACCAAGGTAAACGCGTCGCCGTTTTGGTGAATGCGCCCCGTACGGCCGATTCTATGCGTGTAGGCATCCAAACTCTCCGGCATGTCGTAATTGATGACGTGGGAAATACTCAGCACATCAATGCCACGGGCGGCGATATCGGTCGCCACCAGGATCTTAAACAAGCCGGTACGGAAGCCATCAAGCGCTGCCTGACGCCTTGACTGAGATAGATTGCCGTGTAACGAGGCGACTCTGAAGCCCGCTCCCTTGAGCTGTTGGGCAAGCCGCTCGGCGCGATACTTGGTGCGAGCAAAGACAAGCACTGATTCCGTTTCGATTTGGTACAACAGGTCCATCAGCAAAGCGGTCTTGAGATGCTGCTTGACCGGATACAGAGCGTGGGATACCGAAGCCGCCGGCGCCATGCGATCGACCTGTACACTTACCGGATCGGTCAGGACATCTTGCACCAGCCGTCGGATATCCAGGGGCATGGTGGCCGAGAAAAGCAAGGTTTGTCGCGGCTTTATCAAACACCGTAGGATACTCCGAATGTCCGGGAGAAAGCCCATGTCAAACATCCGGTCTGCCTCGTCGATTACCAGAACTTCCACATCTGATAAGCTAATCGTACCCTTCCAAACGTGGTCTAGAAGGCGCCCGGGGCAAGCAACTGCTATATCCACTCCACTGCGGAGCATTTGGATTTGCTGGTCCATGTTCGTTCCGCCATACAGGGCGATACTCCGCAGACCCGTTTGTCGTCCTAGCCCATCGACTGCCTCACATGTTTGCTCAGCCAATTCACGCGTGGGCGAGATTACGAGCGCACGAAGCCGACCCCGCGGGCCCTCCCGCAAACGCTGCAGGATTGGCAGTACGAAAGCGGCAGTCTTACCAGTCCCGGTCTGGGCCAGGCCAATAACATCACGACCCTGCATGATTGGCGGGATTGACTGTTCCTGAATACGGGTAGGGGTAGTGTAACCAAGCGCCCGGACACCAGCCATAATGTCGGGACTAAAACTGAAGGAATCGAAACTCACTCTTTGGTGACCTTCTCTCTTTTTGAATTCTAGTCAGAGTTCGGGTCATCCAATACTCGCTGTAGAATTGGGGCGGATTCTACCGAAGATTGCTTCAACCTAAACTTGAACTACACAGGTATTATACACTAGAGCAAGCAATTATGCAAAATGGTTATCGTGACCGCCAGCAACGCCCTCTCCCCTTTTCGATAGGTCGAGCGGTTGAGGCCCGGTCTCGACCCAAGCCATAGCCTCAGGCGTCCTCGATGCCCGCAAGACGCTTGGCCAGTCTTGTCTTCTGAGGCAGATTGGCCTGGCGCAGAAGCATGATCCGCTGGGCCTGGGGCGAGCCAGCCCCGTGCATGGACTCGACCAGGGCGGTGCCGGAAGTCATGTTCTCGATGAGGCGGCCGATGCGAATCCGGTTCTCCGTCGGCACGCCATCCACCCCCGAGAAATACTTCTCTACGTATTTGCCGATCTCCGGATGCTTCAGATCCTTCTCGGAGGGAAGCGTGGCGATGAAGCCGCCGGCAATGTCGTGAGACAGACGGCAGATCTCGTAGATGAAGCGGGTGGCGTTCTGCTTGACCGTGTTGGCCAAAAGCGGATTGGGGTAGTAGGCACCGCAGGGGAGCCGGTGTCCCTCCGCCGAGCAGGCAATCGAGCCACAGTACATCGTCTCCGCCAGGTGGATCATCTCCACCACTTTATCGCGCACGTGAGAAGCCGAAGAAGTGCCGTTGTACTCCGCCACGGCGGTCACGGCGCCGACGATCACATCGCTAACGCCTGTCTTGCAGCCACCGTAATTCTGGCGGTGCATGGTGGCAAACCGCTCGACCAGTAGGCCGGCGAACTCGACCTCGCCGCACATGAACACCCGCTCCCAGGGCACGAACACGTTCTCGAACACGGCCAGCGCCTCGCCGCCCACTATGCCGAACTTCTCGTTACCCTGGTCGATGCACCCCTCCAGGCGGCGAGTGTCGTTGCTCTGGCGGCCGAAGATGTAGACGATGCCCTTTGTGTCGGAAGGTACGGCGAAGGCCACGGCGTAGTCCTTCTCTTCTGGACCGAGGGCCGAGGTAGGCATCACGATTATCTCGTGAGAGTTCACGGCGCCGGTCTGGTGGGCCTTGGCGCCCCTGACTACAATGCCATCTTCCCGTCGCTCGACGACCCGCAGGTACTGGTCGGGATCCGGCTGCTTGCTAGGCGATAGACTGCGATCGCCTTTGGGATCCGTCATGGCGCCATCCGACATGAGGTCGTTGGTCTGAACGTGCCGCAGAAACTTCAAGAAGCGCTGATGGTAATCGGTGCCGTTTTTGGCGTCCATCTCGAAGGTCACCGAGTAGAGCGCATTGAGGCCGTCGAAGCCAACGCAGCGCTGGAAGCAGGTACCGGTATTCTGGCCGATGGCCCGCATCATCTTGACCTTCTTGACCAGGTCGTCGGTGCTCTGGTGGATATGGGTGAAGCGGCTCACCCTCTCGCCGGTGAGGTGGGAGGTGGCCGTAACGAGGTCCTCGAACTCCGGCGCGTGGGCCATCTCGTAGGTCATCGCCGCAGCGTTGATATGGGGCCTGATTAGAGGAGAATCGACCACGCTGGGAATTCGTTCGCCGTAGGCGTACACCTCCAGCTTAAGGTCCCTCAAGCTGTCGATGTACTGCTGTCCCGTCTTCAGCGCCATTGCTCCCCCCTTTGATGTGTAGCTGTCATTTCACGAAGGTCATGCAGTGCCTTTTCAACGAGTCCGCCCTAAAACCGTCCGTAGGGGCGAAGCATTGGCGCTAGGTCTCGGGCACCACGTCACGCATGTTCGCCAATGCTTCGCCCGCCCCGCGCTTGCAGCACTCCCACGCCTGTTCGTCGCGGGAGAACAGGATGTGGCGTCAATCCCGGGCGGGCGAAGCATTCGCAAACGGGGTTGATGGCTCATAACGAACTGGCCTTGCGAATGCTTCGCCCCTACGATTGAAGGTGCAACGTCCTCGCGCCGCCAGGTACTGCGCATGTGCTATTAGTCAACATCGCGCGCCTCGAGCTCTACTTGCAGACATCGGGTCGATTCAGCGGAGATAGCTAACCTAATGAAAGCATCCCAACTGGCAATGCGAGATCTTCACCCGCGCCTCGTCCGCGGCTTTCCCGATGTCGAGGATGTGTACAGCATTTTCGTCGGCGATCTTATAGGCCATGGCGCAGGAAAGCTTGCCGTCGACCAGCGAGTTCAACACCTGCTTAACGAGAGCCTCTTCCTTCTTGCTTCGCTTGGGCGGGCGCTGGGCGTGCGAGGGCTTCCGCTCCTCCGGCCGCTGCGCCTCCTCGCGGATGGCGAAGAGATCCTCGACCTGCCTGCCTATGACCTCCGAAGCTGAGGCGAAGGCCCTCTCCGTCGGATAGTAAGCCAGACCCTTGTCCCCGCGCACGAAGCGGTAGATCCGCCCTCCGGGCACTTTGAGCCGTCCGGTGCCGAGGGTGACTCCGGACAGGGCGATGAGAGCGTCGGCAACGCAGCCATCGCTTCCCAGCCAAAGGCGCAGCCCCTGGTCCTTCTGGCCCACCCGCCAGGTCTTCATCATGTGCAACATGATCTTGGCGCCGAGTACTATTCCCGCGCATCTTTCACCGTGAAAGCGCGCCGCCTCATCGATCAAGTCGGCGAGAATAGCGGCATCGTCGCGACCGGCGGGAAACCGCAACTCCTCCCCGGTGCGGGCGGAGAACACGCCGAGGTCGGCCGGAGAGTATCCCTCCAGCGCCAGCACGGGCGTGCCGTCGGGCCAGCCCACAGCGCCGACCGCCAGACGGCCTGAATCCCGACTGAGAACCTGCGCCACCGCAGTTTGCAGCCGGGCAGACCCGTCCTCTCCCACCCGGGCGGTGAGCAGCACGTGGCTGTGCTCGCCGAAGCCCGTCCCCTCACCCGCACCAGTTTCGATCACTACTAGCGTACTAGCGCCTTCCAGATCGCCTGGCTTCTGATTATAAAGCACACCGATAGGCTTGATCTCCATAGCCTAAACCTGATCCTCCTCTTGGCAAACCCGCCCTGTGCACAAGACGTCTTCCATCAGCGGCGCAACAAGAGCAAGAACGACGGCACGAAGACGGCAACAGCCGAACGAAGAACAGAGGTACCTTGATATCCTTCCGTCCTTGGTGTCTTAGTGTTTAGCCCGTCCCCTGATGGTCCTTCCCCAGAAGGACTGATAGTTGACCGCTTTCTACACTCACGCCTTGTTTCGAGACGCCTTGGCCAGCAGCTTCTCTTCCGTCTCCACGCGGTCGGGATCGGGAACAGCGGCTTCGACGGCGCAGACGTAGGCGCACTGCGGCTCGTCGTGGAACCCTTTGCACTCCGTGCATTTGTCGGGGTCAACTACAAAGGTGCTTTCCCCCTCGCTGATCGCCTGGTTGGGGCACGCCGCTTCACACGCCGAACAGTTGATGCAGTCATCAGTGATTTTGTACGCCACCGATCTTTCCCTCCTTCAATCTTTCGTAGGCTTCGTCCCCGATGCATTGTCTCGCGAATTTGCACCAGTCTATGCAAGTTGGAGCCTGTTCCCGGAAGACGTTATGCCCGCAGCTCGGGCATGTCGCCTTCGGCTCGTCGGTCCAGATCTCCACCTCGTCGCCGCAATTGAGGCAGGTCACGCTTTCGGGTGTCGGCGTACGTACGTTTGTGCTTCCCGGGCAGAACTTATCCGGCGCCATGACTACTCTCCTCCCAGCCGGGCTGCATTCCACTCCACAGCAACCAGCACCCTAATGATAACCCCAATTGTGACGAGAGCATATGACCAAAGTCACAGTGCAAGTATACACCTAACGGGCCGCGGCATGCAATGACTTTTGATGCCTATGGTATACTTGGTGTGAGATCAAGTGAAGGAGGATTCGGACGAATGAGCACTGAGCAGATGAGCAGGCGGGAACGGGTGTTTGCCACGCTGGCTGGACAGGACGTTGATCGGCCGGCATGGAGCCTCTGGCGCCATTTCTACGACAAGGAGAACTCAGCCGAAGACCTCGCCGCAGTCATGCTGTCGTTCCAACGGACGAACGGGTTCGACTTCATGAAGGTGAACCCGCGGGCCCAATATCACGTGGAGGATTGGGGCGTGCGCTGGGAGTATCCTGGCGGCTCCCGCCGTCCGAGGCTCGTCGAGACTGCCATCAAGAAGCCCGAGGACTGGCGGCGCCTGAAGCCTTTGCCCCCCGATGCCGGCGCCTTGGGCGAGCAATTGCGGGCTCTGAGCTTGATAAAGCAGGGCCTCAAGGGCGAGGTCCCCTTTGTCGAAACCATCTTCAACCCCATCTCCATCGCCGGAGACCTGGTAGAGGACGATGCCGCCTTAGTGGACCACCTGCGCCATCACCCCGACGCCCTGCGGGAGGGGCTCGAGGTCATCACTCAGACCTTCGCCGGCTTCGCCCAAGCCTGTCTCGACCTCGCCGTCGACGGCATCTTCTTCGCCACCACCACCTGGGCCACCCGCAACACGCTGACCGAGGAGGAATACGCCACCTTCGGCCGGCCCTACGACCTGCGGGTGCTCGCGGCCATTCAAGGCGCCCGCTTCAACATATTGCACGTCTGCCAGAGCAACAATATGCTCTTCCAGTTGGCCGACTACCCCGTCCCCGCCGTGAACTGGGCCGCCACCGACCTCACCAACCCCACGCTGGCCGCCGCCGGCCTGACGCTCGGCGCCAAGACCCTCATCGGCGGCATCAGCGGCTTGTCAATGACCGCCGACAGCCCGGATCCGGCCCTCGACGAGGTTCGCCAAGCCCGCGCTCAGACCCCGGGCCTGCGCTGGATGCTCGGCCCCAGTTGCACCATCCCGCCCGAGTCCCGCCAGGCCAATATCGAGGCAGTGGCGAGAGAGGTAGCCAGGCTGAGGCCATAGCGCCGGGCCGCGTGCTCTTTTCCTTCCGCAGAAGTCAGCTATGCCCTTCGGCAAACCGCCAATCATGAAGGGAGTTAGGTGCCCTCACCCTAACCCTCTCCCACTGCGGCGGGAGAGGGGATGGAACCCTCGCCCCTCGTACAGAGCGAGGGTTAAGGCGGGGGCCGCACTCTGACCATTAGCAGTATCTTTAGGATAGTCATCAGCGCTTCTCTGAGATGCAGCCACAGGCGAAAATGTGCGAGAGCGAGGTGGCTAGTTCCCTCTCCTGCCGCCGTGGGAGAGGGTTAGGGTGAGGGCCTCACGATCGCCTGTCAGATTCTACTCTCAAGTCAGGACACACACCCTCCGTTCAATCCGTGCTCGAATCCGTTGACAGCAGCCCCGTGGCCGACCAGCGGTCGTGATCTCCTGACACCCACCCGAGCTAGCTTGAAGACTCGCTGTGATATTGACAGAGTATATATCATGGTATATACTACTGCAAGGAGGGCCACGATGCGAAAGGTCATGATCACCCTGCCCCAAGATTTCTTGGACGAAATGGACAAAGCGGCATACCGTGAACATCGCAACCGCAGCGAGTTCATCCGCGAAGCCGTGCGCCATTACATGGCGAGGACGGAGGAAAGGGCAGAGGCTCGCAGTGAAGCCATCGGCCGGGCCATGCGGGTTCAGGAGGAAGCACGACAGAGAACAAGAAACGATTCGTTCGACAGCACGAGGTTCATTCGCGCCTGGCGAGAGGGCTCCGCCAGGCCTAACCCATGATAGTTCCTCTTCGCTCTCTTCTCCTCGATAGCTCGGTTGTGGTGAAGTGGTTTAGAAACGAGACCGATTCCGACAAGGCGCTCGCCATCCAAGAGGAGTTCCTGAAAGGTAACTTGGATGTCCACATTAGCGAGCTGACCTTGTACGAGACAGCCAATGCCTTGCGGTACTCCGGCGACCATACGGCCGATCAGATCGGCGAGTATCTGGAAAGCATTGTAACGCTGGGCATTGCCGCCTACGCCTTTGACTGGGATGTCCTCAAGTTGGCCATCGAAGGCAGTTTCGCCAAGGGCGTGAGCATCTACGACGCCTACTTGGTCTCCCTGGCCAAGTCTCATGGTCACATGCTGCTAACGGCGGACGCCAAGCTGCTTGCAAAGGTCGGGGGCTACGGCGACATGCTGCTGCTGCGGTCATGGCGGCTGGCGTATTGATCTAACTTTTCTCCTTCTGTCCCCTTTCTTCCGCTCTAACGTTGGCCTGCTTTATGCAGTGACGTGGGTTGTCGGATGCATCTCAGACAGCAATCACCACTAGGCAGAAAGCTGACTGCTGATAGCTGCCTAACTCAATCCAGTCGGGAGGTAAGACCATGCGGTATCAGAACTACATTGACGGCCAGTGGGTCGACGCGGAGAACGGGGCCACCTTCACCAGCACCAACCCGGCCACCGGGGAGACCCTCGGCGAGGTGGCGCAATCCACGGCCAAGGACGTGGACGCCGCCGTGGAAGCGGCGGATAGGGCCTTTCACAAATGGCGCCAGACGCCGGCGCCCAAGCGGGGCGAGATCCTCTTTCGGGCGGGCGAGATCCTCTTGAAACGCAAGGAGGAGTTGGCCCAGCTCATGACCAGGGAGATGGGGAAGGTGTTGAAAGAGGCCAGGGGCGATGTGCAGGAGGGCATCGACATGGTCTACTACACGGCCGCCGAGGGGAGACGGCTGTTTGGCGAGACGACGCCGTCGGAGCTGCCCAACAAGTTCGCCATATCCGTGCGCGAACCCATCGGCGTAGTGGCCGCCATCACACCCTGGAACTTCCCGCTCGCCATTCCCACCTGGAAGATCATTCCCGCCCTCATTCTGGGGAACACGGTGGTCTTCAAACCGGCGAGCGATACGCCCATCGTGGCTATCAAGCTGGTGGAGATCCTCGCGGAGGCCGGACTCCCACCTGGCGTGCTCAACATGGTAACCGGTCCAGGCGGAGAAACCGGCGATGCCCTGGTGTCGCATCCCAAGATTAGCTTGGTCTCTTTTACCGGCTCGACTGTCGCTGGCCATAACGTGGCGGTGAAAGCCACCCAGGCCCTGAAGCGAGTCTCGCTGGAGATGGGCGGCAAGAACGCCATCATCGTGATGGACGATGCCAATCTTGATCTAGCCATCGAAGGGATCGTTTGGAGCGCCTTCGGCACCTCGGGCCAACGATGCACGGCCGCTAGCCGCATCCTCGTCCACGAAGACGTGCGAAAAGAGGTCACGGATAGACTAGTCAAGCGGGTCCAGTCCCTGCGCTTGGGCGATGGCCTCCTGGCGACCACCGACGTCGGCCCCGTGATCAACGCCAGCCAATTGCATCGCATTCACGACTACACCAAGGTCGGCCTCGCCGAGGGCGCCCAGTTGCTGTGCGGCGGCGACATCGCCGAGGAAGGAGAGTTGGCCAAGGGGTCCTTCTACAAGCCCACCCTGTTCGATGGGGTGAAGCCGGACATGCGCATTGCCCAGGAGGAGATCTTTGGGCCGACCACAGCCATTATCCCAATCTGGAGCCTCGAGGAAGCCATCGAGGTGAACAACAACACCAAGTACGGCCTTTCGAGCGCCATCTTCACCCGGGACACAAACAAGGCCTTCCGGGCCATGCGCGATATTTCCACGGGCATCGTCTATGTGAACGCCGGCACCATCGGGGCGGAGGTCCATCTGCCCTTCGGCGGCACCCGTGGCACGGGCAACGGCCACCGGGAAGCCGGCCGGCAAGCGCTGGACATCTTCAGCGAGTGGAAGACCATTTACGTAGACTTCAGCGGCCAGGTCCAGAAGGCCCAGATGGAATAAATAGGGTACAGGGTATAGGGTATAGGGTATAGGGTATAGGGGTCCCCTCTACCCTCTACCCTCCACCCTCTACCCTAATCCGTAGCTCTTCCCCGCACTCGAGAGGCTCGCCTCTTTCGACCAGGGTCAGGCATTTGGCGCAGGAGATGCATGTGGGTTGACGACGGTCGCCGCTCAGCCATTGGTTGATCAGATCTGGCTGGCGAATGAGGGGTCTACAGAGGGAAACGAAGTCGGCGTCGCCGGAGGTGACGATGTCCTCCGCTGTTTCCAGGCGACGAATGCCGCCAACCACGGCGATGGGAATGCTCAGGGCTGCCTTGGCTTTGGCTGCCCTCTCCCGGTAGTAGGCATCTTCGGTGGAGGGATCGGCTAGCACCCTGATCGGCCCTCGTCGGCCGGTGCCGAGGCCGCCACTGATCTCGGCGGCGTCCAGCCCTGCTGCGGCCATGGCCTGAAGGGCGGCAATTCCCTCCTCCAGGGGGCTGCCTCCCTCTTTGTCGTCCATGACGCCGAACTTGATCAGAAGGGGAAAGTCGGCGCCGACGGCTGCCCGCACGCGCCGCACGGTTTCCACGTGGAAGCGGCGCCGATTTTCGGCGCTGCCGCCCCAGCGGTCTTGCCGGCGGTTAGCAACGCTGGAGAAGAACTCGGACATGAGATACCCGTGAGCCCCGTGCAGTTGGACGGCGTCGAATCCGGCTTCGCGCGCCCGCACTGCTGCCTGCGCGAAATCGCCGATGATCCTCTCGATCTCTTCCTCGGTCAACCCGCGGCTGGGATATCGGCCTCCACGCTCTGAAGGCCCCAGCGCCACCTGTCCCGTGCGGCCCATGTAGCCGGAGAACGTTCCCGCGTGCACGATCTGGAGGGCGATCTTGGCCCCATGCCTATGCGCGACCTGAACGAGACGCCGGAGGCCGGGAATCATCTCGTCACTATAGATGCCGTACTGGCCGAAGATGGCCTGTCCGTGCCGGGAAACGAAAGCGTAGCCGGTCACGATTAGCCCGACGCCGCCAGCAGCCAGAACATCGTAGAGCTCCACCGAGCGGTCAGTCACCGCGCCGGTCTGGTCGGCCATGCTATCAAAGGCGGCGGAGCGAATAAACCTGTTTCGCAGCTCCAGTCCGGCGAGGTCTGCTGGCTGCAACACTTTGAACATCTATCTTCCCTCCCCAATCGAATTAGCACGGCGAAGCTGACATCTCGTGGCTGCTGGGCGAGTGGCGGATAGATATCAGGGGGATAGGCCACTCACGCAGGTCCGCGAAGCCAAGCCGTGGCGCGAACAGGCGCCAGTATAGCACACTCTAGCTGTGAAGTCTAGCGCTGCGAGGGCGTCGGGCTGAAACGCCCTCGCGCCGGGTTACCTACCGTGCGGCTTAGCTTGCCGCGCCGCGGTTGCAGAAGTAGGTGGAGTTGAGCTCGTTGACCGACCAAACGGGGCAGCCGGGGCAATTGCAGGCCATCGAAGCGTTGAGGTCGTTGCACTCCGATTTGCCGACCGCCTGGCTACAGAATAACATCTGCACGGCCTGAGGAGCCGGCATCCTCTGCGCGCCGCCCGAAGAGGATATCTGGCCCAACTCGGCCACTTTGCCGGCGATGCAATTGCTGGATTCTCTAACAGGACAGTTTGAACACCGGCAGCTCTCAAGGTTCTGGATCGTGTATTCGACTTTTGGCATGCTTCACCCCCCGAAAGAAATCTGATGCCCATGACGTAGCAATTTCCATGCCAGCCGCACCGTCGCCACGCATGCTTTAGGGACGGCGTTCGTCCAAGTCGCGGTCGCCACAGGGGCAAATCATTTCCCCAAAGGATTCGCTCCTACGACCGGATTTGGAATCGGTCAATTCATTATGCTAAACTGTACAGCATGAATAACCGCAAACCAATACGAACGGCTCACCGCGGAGTTTCCCGTGCGGCGATATTAGCGGCTACCGTCGCATTCTTCGTTTCTCAGACGGCCTGTGTCAATCTGAAACCGTCACCTGATCCCATCCCGCCAGCCTCATCTCAGCCACCCCCGTCGACGTTCCCCGTCGGCGGGGCGGAGATGATCCTGGTTCCAGCCGGAGAGTTCACTATGGGAGACGACGATCAGCACTACGACCAGAGACCCGTCCACCGGCGAACCGTCGACTCGTTCTACATCGACAGATACGAGGTCACCAACGCCCAGTACAAGAAGTTCGTGGACGCCACTGGTCATCGCCCGCCTCACTCCGACGAAGCTTTCGCCCGGAACTACAACTGGGTCGGCGGCACCTATCCCGAAGGCAAAGCCGACTACCCCGTGGTCCTCGTCAACTGGTACGATGCCCAAGCCTACGCGAAATGGGCGGGTAAGCGCCTGCCTTCAGAGGCCGAGTGGGAGAAGGCGGACCGGGGAACCGACGCCCGCCTGTTTCCCTGGGGCAACGATCCGGATACGGCTCGGATGAACACCTGGGAGCAGGGGCCGGGACACACCATGCCGGTCGGCAGCTACCTTCAGGGCGCCAGCTTTTACGGCCTGATGGACATGGCGGGCAACGTCTGGGAGTGGGTCGACGACTGGTTCGAGCGATACCCGGGCAACGATTGGCCAAGCGACAAGTACGGTCAGAAGTACAAGGTCGCCAGGGGAAGCTCCTGGGGAAACGTCATTAAATACGCGCGCGCCGCCAACCGGCACTGGCTGGAGCCGGAAACCCTCAGCACCCTCATTGGCTTTCGCACCGCCATGAGCACAAAGTGATTGACTTGCTAACATACCTTTGTTAGACTTGAATTATCAGCGTTACAGCCCCAGCCCGCTCGTCCTTCCGCAGGAGGACCGGCGACGTGCTGGTAGACATCCCTTCTGACACTGCATCGCTTGCCTGGATGTCAAGGATTAGCGCACCGGGGACTTCGTAGTTAGATAGATGCAGCAAGGAGATTAGCGTGACCACAGTTCCTCTGTCCGCCCAAGAGAACAGATTCTCTCTCGACCTCAAATACACCCAAACTGAGGGCCGGATCTATCTTAATGGCATCCATGCCCTCGTCCGTCTTCCTATGGACCAGAGTCGGGCCGACAAGGCTCGTGGCCTCAAGACGGCTACGTTCATTTCCGGCTATCCCGGCTCGCCATTGGGTGGCCTCGACATGGAGGTGAAGCGACGGCAGAAGCTGCTGAGGGACCAAGACGTCCACTTCACTCCCGGGCTCAACGAGGATCTGGCGGCCACGGCTATTCTGGGTAGCCAGTTGATCCACCGTTACCCCGGCCCCAAGTACGACGGCGTGCTCGGCATTTGGTTCGGCAAGGGACCCGGCGTCGATCGCTCTGGTGACGCCTTGAGGCACGGCAACATGATGGGCGTCGGCAAGAATGGCGGCGTCCTAGTATATGCCGGCGACGACCCGACCGCCAAATCCTCGACGCTTCCTAGCGACGCCACTCTCCCGCTTATCAGCGCTGGTATGCCGGTTCTACTCCCAGGGAGCGTACAGGACATCCTCGACATGGGCCTGCACGGCTTCCTGCTGTCGCGCACGTCGGGACTTTGGGTGGTAATGAGGATCGTCACCAACGTGGCTGACGGCTCCGCCACGGCAGAGGTCTCGCCCAAACGCATCACTCCGACAATACCCAGGCTGGAGATCGACGGAAAGCCCTTCGAGCACCAGCTCAACGTGGACTATGTGGCCACGCCGATGATCGTGGAGGTGGAGCGACTCCTCTACCGTAGCCGAATGGAGATGGCCCTATTATACGCCCGGGAGAACGGGTTGAATCGGATTCTCCTTTCCACGCGGAACGCCTGGCTCGGCATCGTGGCCGCCGGTAAGACCTACTACGATATGCGTCAGGCGCTAGAAGAGCTTGGGCTGGGCGAAGCGGAGCTGGAGTGCTACGGCATTCGCATTCTCAAGATGGGCATGGTCTATCCTCTCGAACCTCAGATCGTGCGCGAGTTTGCCCAGGGTCTGCAGGAGATCCTCGTCGTCGAGGAGAAGCGGCCCCTGCTGGAGACGGCCATAAAGGAGGCCCTGTATTCGCTGGCCGAACGACCGAGGGTGGTGGGCAAACTGGACGAGGAGGAAAGGCCGCTGTTGCCCAATTATGGCGAGCTCGATTCGGACCTGATCGCACGAGCCATCGCCAGACGGCTGGAGAGAAAGACGACGATACCATCGGTTGGGGCGAGGGTCGAGTACCTGGACCAGATGGCGCAGCGAAAGCCGCAGCCGGGGACGCAACGCATTCCCTATTTCTGCTCGGGCTGCCCCCACAACACGTCGATTCGACTGCCGGAGGGAAGCACCACTGGCGCCGGCATCGGCTGCCATACCCTGCTCGTCTTCGCGGACAAAGAAATCGCCGGCGAGCACGTCGGCCTCATGCACATGGGAGCCGAGGGCGCCCACTGGGTCGGAGTTGCCCCGTTCTCCGAGACGGCCCACGTGTTTCAGAACATCGGCGACGGCACCCTGTTCCATTCCGGCACCCTCTCCATTAGGTACGCCATCTCCGCTGGCGTCAACATCACTTACAAGATACTCTTCAACCACGTGGTGGCCATGACCGGCGGCCAGGACGCTACCGGCGGACTCTCGGTTCCCGGCCTGACTCGCCTGCTCGAAGCCGAAGGGGTAAAGAAGATCATCATCACCTGCGATGACCTCTCGACCTATAAGGGAGTCTCCGTGGCAAAGGTCGCCGAGGTCTGGCACCGGATCAGAATACTGGAGGCGCAGGAAGTCCTCAGGTCTACCCCCGGGGTCACCGTCTTGATTCACGACCAGCAGTGCGCCCTTGAGAAGCGGCGACGTCGCAAACGCGGGCTTCAGCCCGACCCACCCGGCAGGGTCTACATCAACAGCAGGGTTTGCGAGGGATGCGGCGACTGCGGCAAGAAGTCGAACTGCCTGAGCGTGCACCCGATCGACACGGAGTTCGGCTCGAAGGTGCGCATTCATCAGTCTTCCTGCAACAAGGATTACTCCTGCCTCCTGGGCGACTGCCCGTCGCTCCTCACCGTGGATCCGGAGCCGAGGCCCGCGGGCCAGAAGCGCCACCACCCAGTGCCGGAGGTGGACCTGCCAAAACCGGTGTTGAAGGTGCCGTCCGACCGGTTCGAGATGTACATGACGGGCATCGGCGGCACAGGAGTGGTTACCACCAATCAGATAATGGGGACCGCGGCCCTGCTAGACGGAAAGCACATTCGCGCTCTCGACCAAACCGGACTGGCCCAGAAGGGAGGGCCGGTGGTCTCCCACCTGAAGCTGTCGACCAATGAGATGAACGCCTCCAATAACGTGTCGATGGGCAGCGCCGACCTCTTTCTTGCTTTCGATATGCTGGTTGCGACCCAGCCCAGCAGTCTCGCCAAGGCCGACCCCAAGCGCACCATCGCCGTGGTATCGACCAGCGAGATTCCCTCCGGTCGAATGGTCACGGAAAGCAGCGTCCATTTTCCGGACAAGGACGCCAAATTGGAGAACATAAGACGAGCAACACGTCAAGGTGAGGAGTTCCATCTGGATGCCGAGGCCACCGCCGAGGCCTTCTTCGGCGACTATATGGCCGCCAACAACATCGCCCTTGGCGCTGCCTATCAGTCGGGAGCCATTCCGATCTCGCTGGAGTCCATCGAGGAGGCTATCCGGTTGAACGGCGTGGAGATCGAAATGAACCTCGCCGCCTTTCGCTGGGGAAGGTTGGCCGTGGCTGATCCGGCGCTGTTCGAGGCCGAGATTGAAAAGGCTTCGGCGAGCCCGGTGCCCCCGCGGGAGCCGAGCCCGGAGGCGAAGCAGCTCGCGGAGCCCGTGAGAGCTACCGGCGAGGTCCAAGAGCTGTTGGAACGCCGGGTCTCCGAGCTCATCGCCTATCAGGACCGCGCCTACGCCGGGCAGTACGTCGACTTCGTGAAGAGAGTGCAGCAGATCGAGGAAGAAAAATGTCCGGGCCGAACGGCGATAACGGCAGCGGTGTCCCGCTACCTCTTCAAGCTCATGGCCTACAAGGACGAATACGAGGTGGCAAGGCTCATGCTCGACCCCGACTTCCAGACCGAGGTCAAGGCGAAGTTTGGCGACAAGGCCAAGGTTCACTGGCATCTCCAGCCGCCCAGCTTGAGCATCACAGGCTTGCACTCCAAATTTGCGGTGGGGCCGTGGTTCAGCCCTGGCTTCCGGATATTGCGGTCCCTGAAGCGACTGCGGGGAACGCCGTTGGATGTTTTCGGCCATAATGCCGTGCGTCGAGAGGAGCGTTCACTCATTCAGGAGTACCGCCAGATGGTCGAAACGGCGCTGGCAAGGCTGGCATCCCGGAACTACGATACGGCGGTTGCCATCGCGCGACTGCCCGATATGGTCCGCGGCTACGAGCGAATCAAGATAGCTACCATCGGCCCATTCCGCGAGAAGGCCAAGAGCCTGCTGGAGCAACTCTAGAAAGCTGGCGGTATTACTCCTGCCACCGGATTTTACAGTTTGTTAACCTCTGCATCATAGCTCCTTCATAGCGGAAAGTTATATTCTGAAGATGATGGAGTTAGAACGAGGAGCTGTAGGCTATGGCAGGAGTATTCACCCAGCAAGGACCCCATGCCGCGGTGAGCCGCGCCCGCACCCGGACTCGAAAGCAGCGACTAGGGGCAACCCATAAGGTAGTTCTGGCGCTGGCTCTGGTCGCCAGTATTGCGGTTGGCTACGTCGGCTACGAGCGCTATTCGCCCAGCGAAGTCACGGCAGTTCAATTGACCACCACCCCGGTGCGGCGGGGAACGATAACCGCCTCCGTCAATCTCATGGGCTCGGTGGCCGCCACCTCTCAGGCGAAGCTGACTTTTGAAACCGCTGGCCGCTTGACCCAAGTCCTGGTGAAAGCTGGGGACAATTTCAAGCAAGGCGACCCCCTGGCCAAAGTCGACACCTCTGACCTCGAGCTCCAGGTGGCCCAGGCCAGTGTGACGCTCGAGCAAGCGAACTTAAAACTTGCCGATCTCAAGGCGGGCGCCAAGCCAGAAGACGTAGCCGCTGCCCAAGCGGCGATTAGGAACGCCGAGGTGGCGTTGGCCAACGCTCAGGACAATCTGGTCCTGGCAAACAAGAGCACGGCGGTTACCAAAGACATACGGGACCGACAGTACGAGCATAGTTTCTACGAGGTCAAGTACGGCGACGTCCTGAAGCAGTTCAACGATCAACGGGCCAATCAGGAGGACGTCGATAAGGCCTGGGCAGCCTTGCTCACCGCCAAGGAACGGCTGGATAGCGCCAAGCTAACGGCAGATCTGACCATTCGCAAGTCCGAAAACGACGTCCGGCAGGCCGAAGACAATCTGAGCAAGGCTAGGTCCCAACTGGAGACCATCCAAGCCGGGACCTCGTCGGCGGACATCAAGTCGCAGGAGGTAGCGGTTCGCCTTGGCGACGCCACGCTAAAGCAGCGGCAGCTCGCTTTCCAAAAGGCCACGCTGGTTGCCCCCTTCGACGGAACCATAGACTCCATTAGCGCCAACGTAGGTGAGCAGGTATCCACCGCCAAAGAGGTCATGACCATCATCAACTTGCAAAAGTTCCGCGTGGACGCCCGGGTGGACGAGACCGACGTGAGCCGGCTGGCCGCCGGCCAGACTGCCAGCATCACAGTCGAGGCCCTGGCCGGCGAGCGATTGACAGCCAAGGTCGTCTCTATCGCCGCCAATCCAACCGTTCAGCAGGGCGTGGTCAACTACCCGGTCACTCTAGAGCTGGACCCCACCAGAGCGCCGGTCCGGCCGGGAATGACAGCTAGCATCGCCGTAGAAGCAGCCCGGCGGGAAAACGTGGTCTTGGCGCCCAATCGGGCGGTGCGCACTCAGGGCCGGAACCGCACGGTCGAGGTCATGGTGGACGGAAAGACGGAAACGCGGACGGTCAGCGTGGGAATGAGCAACGACCAGTTTACCGAGATAAGCAGCGGCCTGCAGGAAGGCGATGTGGTAGTCATCCCCTCCACGACCACTGCCACGCCACGCGTGGGTCAGGCAGGTGGCTTTGGCGGAATGCCGGGTGGTGGTGTCATGGTTCCCGGTGGGTTTGGACGATAGGGGGACGAGATGAACGAAGAGGCGCCGCCTGTCATTCAGGTCCGCGATGTGACGAAAGTGTATTCGATGGGTAGCATTGAGGTGCCAGCCCTGCAAGGAGTGTCTCTGGAGATCGAGAAGGGCGAGATGGTGGCCATCATGGGACCATCCGGCTCCGGCAAGTCCACTCTGATGAACATCCTCGGCTGCCTCGACCAGCCGACTTCGGGAAGCTACCTTCTCAACGGCATAGAGGTCGAGGGACTCTCCGAAGAAGAGCTGGCAGAAGTGCGGAACCAGGAAATAGGCTTCGTCTTCCAGTCCTTCAACCTCCTCCACAGGACGCCGGCCGTCGAGCAGGTGGAGCTACCACTCATCTACTCCACCACCGACAATCGAAGAGAGAGGGCGCTGGCCGCTCTGGAAGAAGTCGGCCTAGCCGACCGCAGCCACCATCGCCCCACCGAGCTATCAGGGGGCGAGCAGCAGCGGGTCGCCATCGCCCGGGCCATAGTCTCTAATCCCAGCATCATCATGGCTGACGAGCCGACCGGTAACCTCGACACGCGGAACAGCAGGGAGATCATGGCCATATTCCAGCGCCTCAACCGAAAGCACGGCATCACCATCGTCTTCGTGACCCACGAGTCCGACATCGCCGCCTATACCCAACGGATCATTCACGTTCAGGATGGCCTCATCATCAGCGACGAGCCAGTAGCAGATCCCCAGCCGGCAGGCCAAGATCTGGCAGATCCGACCGATCCGACGGATCCGTCCGATGAAGATCCCCTTTCCGCCGGCGGCCCTAGGCTCCCCGAGGGTCTGCGTGTCGCCTTGCGGGCCCTTGCCGCCAACAAACTGAGAACCGCCCTCACCACCCTCGGCATCGTGATTGGCGTAAGCGCCGTGGTAGCCTTGATGTCGATCGGCATGGGCGCTCAGGCTGCCATCACCGGGCAAATCCAAGGAATGGGCACCAATCTGCTCTTCATCAGCCCGGGCGCAGCCCGGCAGGATGGCGTGCGACAGGGCGCGGGCACCGCACCTACTTTGACCATGGAGGACGCCACCGCCATCGCCGAGGCCGCGGATGTGCCCGGGGTGGTAGCGGCAGCGCCGGAAAGCCAGATCATGGGACAGGTTGTGGCCGGATCGCAGAACGTGAGGACGCGGGTCGTCGGCACCACTTCGGACTACCAGGAAGTTCGCAACTTCAGAGCGGCCAGTGGGGACTTCATCTCCCGCCAGCAGCAGGAAGCGCGGTCCCTCGTCGCCGTGCTGGGAAGCTCGGTGGCTAAGGACCTCTTCGGCGAAATGGACCCTGTAGGCCAGAGCGTTCGCATCAACCAGGTAACCTTTCAGGTTATCGGGGTGATGGAATCAAAGGGCGCTCAGGCCATGGGCAATCAAGATGACGTCGTCTTTGTGCCCATGTCCACCCTGTTCCAGCGACTCCAGAACCAGCGGACGGCGGGGGGTAGCCGCAACGTCTCCACCATCTACGTCCAACTGGAGAGACCGGAGGTAAAGACCTCTGTCGTGGAGCTAATCGGCCAGCTTCTGCGGGAAAGGCACCGGGTCACTCAGGACGACTTCACCGTTCGCAGCCAGGAAGATATGCTCCAGGCCCTGGGGTCCGTCACCATGACGCTCACCGTGGTTCTGGGCGCTATCGCCGGCATCTCGTTGGTGGTCGGCGGCATCGGGATCATGAATATCATGCTGGTTTCCGTCACCGAGCGCACCAAAGAGATCGGCATTCGCAAAGCCGTGGGAGCAAAGCGACGGCACATAATCACCCAGTTCCTCATCGAGGCGTCCACGGTAAGCATACTCGGGGGAATTGTGGGAATACTGGTCGGAGTCGGATCCTCCCGCCTTATCAGCGGCCTCAATCTCGGGGGCCAGAGCCTCCGCACTCAAGCCTCGCCGACGGTTCTGCTTCTCGCCTTCGGGGTGTCGGCGGCGGTGGGCCTCTTTTTCGGCATCTATCCGGCCAACCGGGCGGCAGGGTTAAATCCCATTGAGGCCCTACGCTACGAGTAACTCCTGAGAGGCGACGATCGTGGGATATCATGATTGGAAGACAAGCGGGTGCGGCTGCGTATCGATAGCCTTGCTTCTCATCGTCTTGGCGATGATTGCAGCCTGGTGGTTTATGGGGAAAGCTCTTGCCTACGTGCCGTAAGTCCGGCGGCTTCACAATGTGGTTCCGCGGTCGGGGAGTCCTCTAACTTGCGGCTATGGGGAGATACACGGCGAACTCCGTTCCGCCGTCGGCGCTGCTGACCTCCACTGTACCACCATGAGCTTGAACAATCTCCTGTACTATTGCCAGCCCAAGGCCGGCGCCCTCGGCCGACCTGACCCGCGATTTGTCCAGTCGGCAGAAGCGCTCGAAGATTCTCTCGAACTCTTCCTCGGCGATCAGGGAGCCGGTATTATGGATGGCTACGCGGACCGACGGCGATCGAGCCTTGCCGGTCGGGCCGTCACCAGTCGCTCCCGGGACGACGTTGCCCGTCACTGTAACTGCTCCGCCGAGGGGCGTGTACTTCAAGGCGTTGTCCACTAGGTTCATGAACACCTGTTCCAGCTTGTCGGCATCTCCTAGGATGGTAGGGAGTCTGCTTATCCTCACCTCCGTCGTGATCTCCATTTGTTGAGCCCGCGCCTCCATTCTCCGAGCGCACGACATCACTAGCGCCTGGGGATCCACCGGCATCCGCGCCATCGGTATCTGACCGGACTCGATCTTCGACAGATAGAGGAGGTCCTCTACCAGTCGCCGCATTCGCTCCGACTCCTCGTAGATAATCTGCCCGGCCAGCGCGAGTCCATCGGCATCCTTGACGGTGCCGTCCACCATCGCCTGCGAAAAGCCTTGAATCGAGGTCAACGGCGTTCTTAGCTCGTGGGACACGTTGGCGAGGAAATCCCGCAACGTCCGGTGAGAAGCTTCCACTTGCGCCGCCATGGAGTTGAATGCCTGAGCCATCCGCCCGATTTCGTCTCGACTCCTGACCGCGATCGACTGATCGTAGTTGCCCCTGGCCATCGCCTCGGACGCTCTCGTAACGGCCGAGATGGGTCGGGAAATAGAGCTAGACAACAAGAGGCCAACCGCCACCGAAATGACCAGAGAAAGAAGAGCAGCCAGAGAGAGGTAGGGCGCCAACTCCAGCCACGCCGTGGCGACCGTCTGCTCCGGCACCACCGGAGCGATGTAATAGGCCGGCCCGCTGCTGGCGAATCGCTCGCCAGACGAAGGTACGCCTCTCACGGCGGCGATTATTAGCAGCAGGTTTTCGCCGCTCCGCTCGTCGTGGTACGCCAGCGAATAGGGACGTATTCCCCGCCGGAAAAGGTCGACGGGCAAATCGATGCGCCGACCCTCCAGCTTGTCCTGTGAATCCTCCAACACCAGCCCTTGGGGGTCCAACCGGAAGATCCGCACGCCGGATTCGTCCGCTCGCTCGCGCAGGAAGGCCCCGAGTTGATCGGGTGAAACCCCAGACCTACCCTGCAGCTCTGCTTGAATGGACATCGACATCGCCAGATCCTGCAACTGCCTGAGCTTGAGCTTGGTCTGGTAATCGCGCAACAGAAAAACCGCTGCGCCGCTCGCCAAAAGGAGAGAAAGGAGAATGACGAGGATGAACGCGGCGATAAGCCTGAGGCGCAGGCTGGAAATCGATCCTAAGACTTTCACGAGAATCGCACCGTGGCCACCCTTGGTCTTCCCTCTCCTATTCGCCGGGACAAACCAGCTTGTAACCAACGCCCCAAACGGTTCTGATCTCGACATCGGCGCCGGCCAATTTGCCTCGCAGCCAGCCAACGTGGACGTCGACCGTGCGCGTATCGCCGGGGAAGTTATAACCCCACACCTGTTCGAGGAGTTTCTCCCGGGTGAAAACGGTATCGGGGCTCGCCGCAAGCGTGGCAATAATGTCGAACTCCTTGGGGCGAAGCTTGACCGGAGCGCCGTCGACGGTGACCTCTCGAGAGCTAAGGTTGACATGCAGCTTGCCTATCGAAACTGCAGTGGCCTGCTTCGCTCCTGCCTGGGTGCGCCTCAGCACTGCTTTGACGCGCACAACCAGCTCTCTAGGATTGAAGGGCTTGACCAGGTAATCGTCAGCCCCCAATTCGAGGCCGACGATCCTATCGACATCGTCGCCGCGTGCCGACACAATGATGATCGGCACGTCCGATTCCTGGCGAATAAGCCGGCAGACCTCCCAGCCGTCGACGTTGGGCAGCATGAGGTCGAGCACGATGAGGCAGGGCCGGAGCTCCCTGGACTTCTCGATGGCCTGGAAACCATCGAAAGCGCTCTCGACCCGGTACCCTTCGCTGGTGAGATACAGCTTGGCCAGCTCCACGATGTTCTTCTCGTCGTCGACCACTAAAATCGTCGGCTCGCTGGGGAGCGGTGCACTCATGGGGGAGATTATATCACGCCCCGCTCGCATGCACCAATTACTAACCCGTGCACGGATTACTAAATCTCCGTAGTGGCCGCCCTCTGTCCTTCCGCAGAAGGACGGAGGGCCACCACTACGGGCTTAGATCTTTATGCAAAGGTCAACATGTTGGGGCGCCCGGCGGTCGCCCCCACTCATTACCAGACAGGAATCGTCGCTAGACCGTCCGCTTGCGGGCTATGCCTTCCGAATCGACTAATAGGTCGGGCATCAGACCCGGCATACCCTGTGAAAGGTCAAACCCGTGGATGTCCTTCACCTGCTGAACGAACCAGCGAGTAAAATCGTCGGTTCCGCTGCTGAATTGCTCAAAAGCCGCCTTGGGATCGTTCCCTTCCACGGTGACGATCACGGTGTCACCATGCGGGCTAGTCTGCAGGAAAGCCCTCTCGTGCACTCCCAGGCGCCGCCTGGATTCGCTGTATTCAGAAAAGCGAGGGCCGGTTAGCTCCTCGGCGAAACGCCGCCATTGGGCTGTTTTGCCGGGAAGGATGGGAACACTTATGGCAAGTAACGCCATGGTCAGACTCCTCCTGTGATTTGGTTTTTATGCGATAGCTCCAGCTAATGGCTTGTGGCAACGTAATCGCATAATCCGGACCAGGACTGCCTGAACCGGGCACGGGTTCTTGATGGTATTCCGGTTTAGGATGTGGAACCTTTCTCCTCGTGGCAGCGTCTACAACACGGGAGAGAAGGAATGATTGGCGCTGGCAAGGAATCACCGCAAGTGGTCAGGGGCAAAAAAAATAGACTCGCGGTTGCCTTCGCTTTAGCATTTGGCGTGCTCTTCGCGCTGGCCTGTGGTAACAGCTTCATTGCCGCCCCCACGCCTACCAGTGCGCCGCCGATCGTGGGAACCGCTATCTTATCCACGGTGCTTCCCGCCAGCACCTTCACCCTGCCGACGGCAACCGCGGCGGCAACCCGGCCCACCGTCGCGCCTCCATCGGCCACCGAGTACGCCACTCCCTCGCCATTTCGCACCGTCACCAACGCCGATAACGGGAAGACCATCGAGCTTCAAGTCGGCGAACGATTCCTCCTTACTCTGTCGTCCGGCTACGAGTGGGAGGTAAGCGTAGCAGACCCCGCGATCGTGAGCCAGGTAGTCGGCATCCAGGTTCCCTATCGCACGCAGGGCATCTACGAAGCCAGGCAACCCGGCCGGACGACCATCGAGGCCGTCGGAGATCTTCCCTGCCGGAAGGCCAAGCCCCCCTGCCTTGCTCCATCCCTCCTGCTTCGGATCGACCTAGTGGTGCGATGAGCCCGCATATCGAATCGGAGCTTTGACAACCCATCGATCTTCCACTACAATCCCCCCAAGAGACAAGCATGATTTCAGCCATAGTAGGAGGCACCAAGCATGGCCTACGTCGATCGCGATGGCGTGAAGATCTACTTTGAAGTGCATGGCAGCGGGACGCCAATCCTGCTCAGCCACGGCTATTCCGCCACGGCCCATATGTGGAAAGGCCAGGTGGCCTATTTCAGGGACAGCTATGAGATTATCGTCTGGGACATGAGGGGCCACGGCCGGAGTGACAGCCCGGAGGAACAGTCGCCGTACTCGGAGGCCGCCACCGTCGACGATATGGCGGCGATACTCGGCGAGTGCGGCGTCTCGAAGGCGATAATCGGCGGCCTTTCCCTCGGCGGGTATATGTCGTTGGCCTTCTACGTCCGCCGGCCGGAAATGGTGGAGGCCCTGATGTTGTTCGACACCGGCCCCGGCTACCGCAACCCGCAGGCCCGTGAGCGGTGGAACGAGTTCGCAATCAGCCGGGCCAGAGCCTTCGAAGAGCGGGGCATGGCGGCGCTTGGCGGGGGCGCCGAGGTGCGGGTATCGCAGCACACTTCAGCCGCCGGTCTAGCGCAGGCAGCCCGTGGGATGCTCGCCCAGTTCGATGCCCGCGTCATCGATTCGCTCGGATCTATCAAAGTCCCGACCCTCGTCCTCGTCGGCGCCAACGACCGGCAGTTTCTCAATGGCACCGACTACATGGCCGCCAAGATACCCGGTTCGACCAAAGTGGTCATCGAACACGCCGGCCACGCTTCGAACATCGACCAGCCAGCGGCCTTCAACCTGGCCATGCAATCATTCCTTGAGAGGATAAGCCGTCAACTGCCGTAACCGAATTCCCTTCCCAACACGACGTTCATCGAGCCGGGAAAGACCGAGCGCAGAAATCGCGCCGTCAACAGCGTGCGAAGTCTCTCGTCTGGCTCACCAATGCTCTTGAGCCTGACGACGGAATCGTGCTCCAGGCCAGCTATCCTTTCTTCGAGATAGGAGCGCAGCCTGTAGCGATCGATCGCTGGGTCGACCGGGATATCCACCATCGGCCGGGTTGGAAGTGGCAAGAAAGTCAGCTCACTCACCGCCCATCGCGCCGGCTGATCCGCGCAACTCAACACGCTCCCGCCAGGGTGCCACGAAAGACGAAGCGGTATGCCGCCCTCTTCCCTCTCCTGCCGCCGCTGGAGAGAGGGTTCTGACCCAGCCAAAGGGCTGGGTGCCCCGGCGCTAAGACGGCCGCTCCCAGCATCGCCGTTGTGAGGTCGGAACTCGACCTCATAGAACCCTTTGGTTTCATCCTTCTCAGCGAACGACGTTCGCTCGATAGACCCAGAATAGACTACAGGAACGTTTGCCCCAGGGGTACACAGAACCTGCCGGCGGTGTATGTGTCCGGTGAGAACAACGGCGCCATCCGGGGGAATATCGGACATTCTTACCACGTCCTCACCCCACAGAAACGCGTAGTTGGAAGGCCCGACCTGCGCTCCTTCGACGGCCTGATGCATGCAGAGCAACTTGACCGGAGCCTGAGTCCTCTCCCAGCCAGTCTCAGCCAGGATCGACCTGAATCGGCCCCTAACGTCATCGCGCACGAATGGGAACCCCGAAAGGGCGACTGTCGTCCCCGCCGCTGCGACCTCGAACGTCCTGGGCGCATCGAAAACGTGGATGTTGGGCGCCGCTAGCCAGAGAGACTGGGGCAGTTTTGATCTCTCGTGGTTTCCCGGCACGATGAAAAGGGGTATGCCGGAGGCGGCAAACCCCACCAGCGCATCATACACCAAGTCCAAGATTCCCTGTGGCACCCGGCTGCGGAAAAAGAGGTCGCCGCCGTGCACCACCAAATCGGGCCGCGTCCGCCGGGCGTAATCGAGGATGCGCCGGAAATTGTCGAAGAATCCCTGCCCTCTCCGCCGTCTCTCCACCCTCGGCCTAACAGGGTAGTCAAACCCCAAATGCGTATCGGCAAAGAACAGCACTCTCAACCCTCTACCCTCTACCCTAGAACAAGCTGGGCTGCGAATAATAAGCAGGAGTGAGGTCGCTCAGGCCGATGCCTACCAGTCTCACCTTCCACTGCCTATTCCACGCCTGCTGCAACAGCATCAGGCTGGTCCTAACGATGGCATCGCTGGCGTCCGTGGGGAAGGCGAGCGTTCGACTGCGACTGATAGTGGAGAAATCGGCGTAGCGCAACCTCGTGGTGACCGTGCGGGCGTGCCAGTTCTTTGTTTTGAGATGGGCGACGGCGCGCTCGCTCAGCTCGAGGAGCTTGGCTTCCGCCTGCTGCACGTCGCCCACGTCGTTCGAGAAAGTATGGTCGTGGGAGATCGACTTACGCTGGCGATCGATTCGCACCGGGCTGGAATCGGCGCCTCTGGCCCGCTGCCACAGGTATTCGCCCACCCTCCCGAACTGGGCGCGCAGCACCTCCGGCGAGCGGCTGGCCAAGTCCCCGATGGTGCAGATCCGGCAGACTCGCAAGCGGGCGGCAGTTTTAGGGCCAACACCCCAGAGCTTCTCCACTGGCAGCGCGGAGAGGAAACCAGCCTCTTCGCCCGGAGGCACCACGAGAAAGCCGAACGGCTTGCACGCATCGGTGGCTATCTTCGCCACCAGCTTGTTGGAAGCTATGCCCACGCTGCAGGGAAGGCCGACCTCCGCCTGCACCCGCAGTTGAATCGCCCGCCCCATCTCCTCGACCGCATCGTCGCTTCCCTTCACGTCGGTGGCGTCCAGAAATGCCTCGTCGATGGACATCTGCTCGACCAGAGGCGCGTACTCCCTCAGGAGGTCCATGACCCTGTCGGAAAAGACCCGGTAGACGTCGTGCCGCGGGCGAATGAAGACCGCCTGCGGGCACAACCGGACGGCGTGGCCGATGGGCATGGCCGAACGCACGCCAAACCGGCGGGCGGGATAGGAGGCGGATACCACGACGCCCCGCCCCTGCGGGTCGGCGCCCACGATCACCGGCTTCCCTTTTAGCTCCGGCTTGAGGTGCTCCTCGACCGAGCAAAAGAAGGCGTCCAGGTCCACGTGAACTATTCTTCTGGTGAAATCTGACTGCGACACCAAACCAGCCCCTCATTCGCCGCCCCGGCCACCTGCGGCCGCTTGCGTCACGCCTTGGTGTCCGGGCCGTGCGTGCCCATGTCCGCACCCAATATAGCACACATGTTCTGGTCCGTCAAGTGGCGAGGCGCCATTCGCCGTTCTCTCGCCGCATACTGGCCGTTGGGCACGGTGCTCATCATGGGTCACTCCTGACCGTCAATTCGTCCTCGATAGGGTTGTTGGGAAAAGGATGCAGGTCGGCGGTATCACTTCTTTGCGGGGGGATTTTTAGCCTGGGCGTATACTCTCTCGAATTCCGCGGTGAACTGATGGGCCAAAGAGGAGTCATCCACGATCAGGAGGTTCTCGTCGTTTGACTCGTCGGCATTCCCCGAGAAGTTGAATGACCCGAATACCACGGTCTGCTCGTCGATGATGAATACCTTGTGGTGCATCAGGTAGGGATTACCGTCCTGAAGGACGTCGACTCGCTCCGCCTTCAATTTGCCGTACTCGCTGTAGCGCGTTTCCGAGCCGGTATTCTCGAATACCCCCCGGACCTTCACGCCCGCTTTGGCTCGCGCGACCAATTCGTCTCCCATCTGGTCATCCGTGAAAGAGAACGCCATGAAGTCGATGGTCTTCTCCGCTTTTTTCAGGCGGGCGACGATCTTGTCCGCCACCTTGTCTTCCGGAGCAAAGTAGTTCCTTACCGAGGCGCCCCCGATGGTGAGCGCAGCGGTGGTGCCCCCGGCTCTGCGCCGCGGCCCGAACTGGTTGTCCCGCCACATCTTCTCGAAATTGGCCGCGTAGTTTCGGGCCAAGTCCACGCTGCCTATCGAGATCGCGTTGTTGTTGTAGCGGTACGTGTCGTTTTCCGTGAAGTTCCAGGATCCGGTCCAGACCGCCTCGCCGTCGACTACCACATACTTGTCGTGCATTATGGCGTTTTGGTTGCCCCCCACGACCGTGATGCCGGCCGCTTGCAGTCGTTTGAAGGAAGGATTCTCTTTGGGATCGTCGAGGATGTCTATATCCGTCACCACCCGCACGGTCGCGCCGCGCTTCCTGACGTCGACAAGCGCCGCCGTTACGTTCTCCAAATCGAGCTGATAAATGGCCATGTCCACGCTGCTCGTCGCCGTGCGAATGAACGAGGTTAGCTGTTCGTCCATGCCCCCCTTATGGTCCGCGGCCTTGTCGGGATACCTGGGGCTGGTGAAGTAGACCTGATACCAGCGCCCGGTCGTGCCAGCCGTCTTGGATTCCGGGAGTTTGACATTGGACAGAAGATTCCAGGACGCGGCCGCCGCCACGATGAGCACGATGGCAAGCAAGACGACAAGGATACGAATCGGCCAGCGTTTGCTATCCATTCTCCGGTCCCTTTGTTGGTTCACTTTTGGCGCCTACGGCCCGGTCTCATCGATCGGGGTCTGTCGCGCTTCCTTCCGGTTCACCAGAGACCAGCTTGACCAGCCTCATCCCAAAATCCTCGGGACACATGCTTCTCCGTTCTGCCCCAAGGCGATCGATCTCTTCCCAATCCGGACTCTTGCCGGCAGACTTCGCCAGTTCGGCCAGCTCCGCTCGCGTTTCCTCATCATTCATCCCATCTTTTGCGCCGGTCAAATCATTGATCCGGCGCATGACCGAGCGTATCCGGCGAAGTGAATCTTCGAATTGAGATTGCCTATCTTGCGGATTGCTGGCCGTAGCGGCTCGGTCCGCCGCCTCAGCCACTCGAGCTTCGGCCCACGAGAGGACTAGCTCTGCAACCCTATCGGTGAGCTGCGAGCGAAGCCGCTCGTCGTCCAAGAGTCTTTCCATGCCACGCTCGATCGCCCTATCTCGTTGAGACAATCCAAGCTCCTGCCGGTCCTTAACTCCCTACTGGCGCTGCCCTACAATGATGAGTAACCAGCAACCATACGTATCGCAATAATGTCACGTAGCGGCTAACGCCTCGATAACCCCGGAGCAGCCTCCTTCGCCCAAATACTCGGCATGGTCGCCGATGCCCTCGAACTTCCGTCCGACTATCTTGGCGCATACGAGCCCGTTCTTGGTACATCTTGCTAGTCTGTCAATCGCCTCGAGGGCATTGGGAGACCTATACTTGACCTTACCGCCATTCTTGAGACTGTTCGTTTCTAGTATCCAAATCGCGGCTCCCAATGCCCCACAGGCGCCCCCGCTCAAGCCGATTCCGCCCGCAAGTCCCGCCGCCATGACCGCGTGCATGTCGTATGCGCCCATCTTCTTTGCCAATAATGCCGCGCAGCTTACCGGGGCAGGGGGCGCTTCGACACGTATTACGGAAAGAGTGGTCTGTGTCTCAGCGAATGCTATCTGGGCATATCTTCCGGCCATGCGAAAGCAGCGTACGGCCCCGCCTTTCATCAGGAAGTACCCCGCCATCTGCCTCGCCGATGCTGACTTATGCAACCCGGTTATGTCGTAGCAGTTCGTAGCGTTGTTGAGAGCATGAAAGGATGCCACGAGCTTTTGTGCTGCCATTACGGCCGCGGTTTCAGCTTGCCGGCCCGTGCCAAGAAGTCGGTACGCCCGCGCCCCGGCCGCAAGGGCTGCGCCCCAGATCATACCGCACTGGTAACCGTTTCCCGCTATTCCGCCCGCCAATGGCGTGGCGGCGTGCTCCTCGAATTCCGCTGCATGGTCGAAGGCTCGGTTGAGAACTCTCAACAGGGTTTCCGATCAGGTCCCGACTTTGAGAAATGTAGCCATAGTTGCCAGCGACGACAAACCGCCCTTTGCTTCCGAGTTCATTTCGTCTCCTTAGGTAGACAACCTCTCCATCATCTATCCCACTGGTCACCGTTCTGACTTCATTTGACGAATGCAGATATCGAGAATGGGTACGGACATGCCGAACTCCTCGGCCATGGCCTTGGCCAGTGGCATGTCCTTCAGCTCCAGCGCCCGCGCCACGGGCGAAAAGGTCACCGTGTTCCACTGCTCGATCGCCCAGCTCCCGCCTGTGCTTTGTCCGATGACCTGCCGGGCCAGTTCGCGATCGATCCCGGCCGCGCTGGCCAAATCGAGGCCCTCGCGTGCGACGCGGGCATTGCTGTAGAAGATCATGTTGTTGATTAGCTTCATGCTTTCGCCGGCGCCGATTTCACCGAGGTGGTAGATGTTGGTGGCGACCTTGTGCAGAACGGGCAGACAGCGCTCGAAGACGGCCCTATCGCCGCCAACCATGATCGTCAAGTTGCCCAGCCCAGCATTGATCGTCCCGCCGCTCACCGGGGTATCGAGCACGTGCACGCCCAAGGCCGCCCCTTCGGTTGCCACCCGCTTGCAGAGCGCTGGCGAAATCGTGCTCATCAACAGCGCGACGCTCCCCTTCTTCATGACGGCAAGGACGCCATCATCACCCAGCATGACCTCGTTTGTCTGCGCCTCGTCCCTCACAATCACCATCACCACGCTAGAGTCCTTGGCGAGCGCCTGCGGTCCAGCCGCGGCCGTCGCGCCGAGCGTGACGAGGTCCTCGACCGGAGCGGTGAGCTTATCGTAAACGACGAGGTCGACCCCTGTTTCGAGCAGTCGTCGTGCCATCGGCTTTCCCATAGCACCCAGCCCGATGAAGCCAACCTTCTCTCCCATTGCAGACCTCCTTGTGCATTACGTGACGCGAGCGGGGTTGCTGCCGCTTGACTTGACAAGACCGAGTCGATCGGCTTAGCCGTGGCCAGACGGACCTGGACAGCGTCCGCAATTGAGAAACTCTGATGTCGGCAATTATACTACCACTCCTTGAGGCAGTCTATCCCATCAAGCCGCTGAGTTTCTCAGCCGGTTGATGGACTTCGACTGCGCCCTACCACTAAAGTATTCCATGAACCGGCGTTCATCGGCGGCTTAGAAACCCGGCATAATCGCCAGCGTGAATGCTATTTGAGCAGCCTTTGGTATAATAGAGGAAGAAAACGCATGCGGCAACTGTCTTGAGAACGTCGGGGGTTGGCTCGCTGATTCTCGGCCGGGGTTCGGCTCGCCCAATTGAGTAGGCCGCATCCCGACCGCGGTGAGAGCAGGACTTGCTGCTTTTCAGGTAGCTGGAAGGGACCAGGTCAGTGCTTGCTCTACATGCGCAGTTCCTGAACAATAGGAGCTTCTTTATCTGGGGCGAGGACTCTGCTAGATGGCAGGCAGCCACCAGCAAACGAGCGCGCTCTTCAGCCAGAACCACCGCCAAATCTCATCCATTCGCTTGCTCTGCCGACCAGCTACGCGAGGTCTTGGCGGCGAATAGCGATCTAGACTCGAAGGGACTCTCGGCGGGCAACGCCGTGCTGCGCTTGCCAACTGCCAACCGGCTTCCGGCCAAATCCCCTTACCTGCTCACCGAGGAGTACGGTCCTGCGGACGATAAGGCAAGTCTGCAGCCGTGGTCGGTCGAAGGGATCCGGTGCAGACACGTAGACATCACGAAGCTGCTCGAGGCCTTCGATGGCTTCTCGTCTCACAGCGTTATCTTGGGCGAGTCCTTCCACTATTGGCTCAATGCCGCCCGGCTGGTTCAGGAATGGGTGGCCCGCGGCTGTGTGCTGCCCGTCCTTCTCGAAAGGATGGAAGCAGACGGGAAGTACCAGGCCCGCTGGAGGTTGCATGCCGTAGAGGACAAGGACTTCGAGCGACGCCGCCTATTGGCCGAAGCGCTGCCCCCTGTTGGCCGGGCCGAGGCGATAGGCGACAACGCCGAGCCGGATCCGCAGTCGATCCTCGACGCCTTCTTGGATACGACCGCCGACGGCTTGTGCCGCCTCCTTCTGGCCAGCCGCAAGCCTGCACAACGAGCGAGGGCAGGCGCCAGTCCGTCCGCGGAAACAGCTTTCGTCGAAGCTCTCACCGGCGAGAACCCGACCGTAGTGGCGGCAAAGAGCGACGTCCGGCGCCTGGCCGGCATTTTGGCTGACTGGAGCAAGGGTGCGAGCGAGATCGCGGCCGGAGCGTTGCGAACCACTTTCAAGCTCGAAGCGCCGGATGAAGCAGTCCCAACGGCAACCGGCGGTACGCCAGACGGCTTCTGGCAACTGCATTTCTTGCTGCAGGCCGTCGGCGACAAGAGCTTGCAGATTCCTGCCGAAGATGTCTGGAAGCCGAGAGCGGAAACCGCCCGTTTTCTCAAACAGAGCTTTGAGCATCCCCAGGAACGGCTGCTGGGCGATCTGGGCCGCGCCACGCGCCTTTACGCCCCCATCGAAGAGGGGCTCAAATGCGCCAGACCCTCGGGCTTGCGTCTAACAGCCGAGCAGGCCTACGATTTCCTCCGGCACGGGGCGCCTCTGCTGGAACAGGCCGGATTTGGCGTGCTCGTACCAAAATGGTGGTCCTTCCACAGAAGGACCCGCCTCGGCGTCCGCCTGAAGGTGAAAAGCAAGGCAGACGGCAGTAAGACCGGTAGCGGGCTTATGGGCATGAACGCCCTGGTCGAATACTCGTGGGAGATAGCCATCGGCGAGGAAACGATAACGCCCGAGGAATTCGCCAAGCTGGCTGCCCTCAAAGTGCCGCTGGTCAAGGTACGGGGGCAGTGGGTAGAGCTCAAACCCGACGAGATCGAGGCGGCAATCGCCTTCTTTGCCAAGAGACAGGCGATGGGCGCCATCACCGTAAGCGACGCCCTGCATCTGAACAGTGGCATCGAGAACATGGCGGGAGTTCCGGTGACCAACGTCGACTTAGAAGGCTGGTTGTCGAGTCTGCTCGGCGACGGCGGCGAAGGTAGTCATATGGAGGCGGTCGATCCTCCCGAATCGTTCCACGGCGAGCTAAGGCCCTACCAGAAGCGGGGGCTATCGTGGCTCGCGTTTCTCGGGCAGCGAGGCTTGGGCGCCTGCCTGGCCGACGATATGGGGCTGGGCAAGACCATCCAATTGATCGCCCTCTTGCTGCGAGAACGGGAGGACGCGGCCGCCAGACCCCAACCCACGCTGCTGATCTGTCCCATGTCGGTGATGGGTAACTGGCAGCGCGAGGTTCGCAGGTTCGCCCCGAGCCTCGAAGCCCATATTCATCACGGCGGAGAACGACTGGCCGACGACGAATTCGTCCGCGAAGCGCAGACGAAGGATTTGGTCATCTCCTCGTATGCCATAGCGACCAGGGATGTCGATACCCTCAAGCGAATAGATTGGCAGCGGGTGGCGCTCGACGAAGCCCAGAACATCAAGAACAGCAACACGAAACAGGCGCAAGCTGCCCGTCAGTTGGCGGCCAGCGAGAGGGTAGCCTTGACGGGTACGCCGGTTGAGAACCGCCTCTCCGAGCTTTGGTCGATAATGGAGTTTCTCAATCCGGGCTATCTCGGAGGACCTATGGAGTTTCGCAAGCGGTTCGTCATTCCCATCGAGCGCTATCACGACGATTCCCGGGCTACAGCTCTCAAGCGCCTGGTGGGGCCATTCGTTCTGCGAAGGCTCAAGACCGACAGATCCATCATCGAGGACCTTCCTGACAAGATCGAAAACAAAGTCTACTGCAACCTAACCCGCGAACAGGCGTCTCTCTATCAGGCTGTCGTCGACGAGATGATCGACAAGATCGAACAGTCGGAGGGCATCACCCGCAAGGGACTGGTTCTGGCCACGATGCTGCGGCTCAAGCAGGTCTGCAACCACCCTGCTCACTTCCTGCAGGACCACAGCAGCCTGGTAGGACGCTCGGGTAAGCTGGAGAGATTGACCGAGATGCTCGAGGAGCTAGTCGAAACGGGCGACAAGTCTCTCGTGTTCACCCAGTTTGCCGAAATGGGCCAGATGCTGAAGGGCTACTTGCAGGAGCGCTTCGGGCAAGAAGTACTTTTCCTTCATGGCGGCACAAGCCGCAAGGCGCGAGACGCTATGGTCGCCACTTTCCAGTGCACCGGCGCCTCGCCCCTGATATTTATCCTATCCCTGAAGGCGGGCGGCGTTGGCCTGAACCTCACGGGGGCGAGCCACGTCTTCCATTTCGATCGCTGGTGGAACCCGGCGGTGGAGAATCAGGCCACGGATAGGGCGTTTCGCATTGGCCAAACGAAGAACGTCCAGGTTCACAAGTACGTCTGCGTGGGTACCCTCGAAGAGCGGATCGACGCCATGATCGAGCAGAAGAAAGAACTGGCCGACAAGATCATCGGCGCGGGAGAAAACTGGCTCACCGAGCTATCAACCGCCGAGCTACGAGACTTGCTCACCCTCGGAAGCGATGCAGTGGGTGAGGACGGTTAGGAGGGCGTTATGTCGAGACGATACGATTATTGGGACCACTTCGAGCCGTCCCGCCCTAAGCCGACTACCGAAGGGGTAAAGGCGAAAAGCCAGCGAGGCGCCATCGGCGAGACCTGGTGGTCGACCCGCTTCATCAAGCTGTTGGAGTCGTTCGGCATGGGGCCACGTCTGGGCCGCGGCCGTTCGTACGCGCGCTCCGGCCAGGTCCTGCCACTGAGCATTGAAGCGGGGCTGGTGAAAACCAAGGTACAGGGAAGCCGTTCAACCCCCTATGCGGTCGAGATCCGCCTCGCGCCCTTGACCGACGGGAACTGGGAGAAGGTCTTCGAGAGAATGTCCGAGCAAGCCGTGTTCATGGCCAAGCTGCTTGCGGGAGAGATGCCCGCCAACATCGAGGAAGCGTTTGCCGCAGCCCAAGTCTCGCTCCTTCCCCAGACCGTGAAGGATTTAGTCACCGAGTGCTCCTGTCCCGACTGGGCCAACCCCTGCAAACACGTGGCCGCGGTATTCTACATACTGGCGGAGGCTTTCGACGGCGACCCCTTTTTGATCTTCGCCCTCCGGGGCAGAACCAAGGAGCAAGTCATCGACAAGCTCAGGGGCATGCGCAGTCCTTCCATAGAAGGACGCCGCGCCGTAACAGAGACCGAAAGCGAAAACCTCGCGGCGCCGGTTGGCGAACAACTGGGACCGCCGCCGCTTGCCGAGTGTCTCGCCAGTTTCTGGACCGCCGGCGGCCAGCTATCGCAGATCCAAGCCAACCCTGTGCCTGCCGAAGTTCCGGACGCCCTCATCCGCCAGTTGGGACCCTTGCCTCCCCATTTGCGGAGTGAGGAGCTTCTCCAACAGCTCTCCCATGCCTACGCCGAGCTCGTCAGACGCTCTACGGACGCGGGTGAATAGCCAGTCTGCCGATTAGCTTTTCTAGCCAATTAGGGCCAAGGACGCTTGCTGCCGTCCTCGCCTAATCAAACCACGCCCTTAGCTCGAAGTGCTGCCAATTCGGTCGGTTTAAGACCGAGCTTGCCACAGTAGACGGCCTCGTTGTGCTCGCCTAGCAGTGGTGCTCTACCCGCCTGCCATGGGGTCTCCGAGAGGCGATAGGGTGCGCCGGCCATTCGTAAGAGACCTAGGGCCGGGTGTTCTACTTCCGTCCAGTAGTCGCGAGCCACCATATTAGGATCAGCGACGAGGTCGGCCACGGTGTTGACGGGAGTTATGGTTGCGCCCCGTCTCTGCGCCTCTTCAAACAGGTCTTGTTTGTTGTATTGGGTAGTCAAGGACTCACACCATTCGTCCATGAGATCCTGGAATTGATTACGTTGCCTGCCGCTATGCCAAATGGAATCCACTATGCCCTCGACGCCGGTCTTCTCCTTGACCCATTCGGCATAGGCATCCCAATGGCTTGGACGCTGTGTGAGCACGGCAGCATATCCGTCCTTGGTGGGGTAGAGCCCAAATGGCCTCGTCGAAAGCCGACGATTGCCGGAGCGTCCTCGGGGCAGCAGGTCATCAAGGAACACGGGAAGACCATTCTCGTGAGCAGAGCCCAATGCGGCCTCCTGAACCGAAATATCAACTAGTTGCCCCCGACCCTGGCGAGTCCTTGCCCTCAAAGCTAGCAACGCACCGATTGCCCCGTTGATCGCGGCGAGTATATAGGCCAGCAAGGCTGAGCCTCCGGGAACAACCGGAGGACGATCCAGATCTCCCGTCATGTAGAGTACTCCGGATGTGGCCCATCCGACCAAATTGGAGCCTTTCCAGTCGCGGTGGGGGCCGGTTTGTCCGAATGGCGTGACTGCCACCCAAACGAGATATGGGGCCATCTCCTGCAACTGCTCGTACCTGATGCCTCGCTCGGATAGATAGCCCGGCTCAAAGGTTTCATATACAACATCTGTCTGCTTGACTAGCTCCCGGAAAAGAGCCTGTCCCTCGGGCTCGTCTAGGTTCAGGGTAATACTTTGCTTGTTGGTGTTCATATAAGCGTAGAATAGGCTGTACTCTGCACCAACCTGGTCTTTGAAGAACGGTGGCAGGCGGCGTGTGGCATCGCCAGTAGGAGGCTCGATCTTGATCACCTCCGCTCCGAGATCCGCCATCAGCTTGGTTCCGTACACGCCCAATTCGTTCGCCATATCCAAAACTCTATAGCCGCTCAGAGGTCCGATGGCCATCGCAATGGTCCTCCAAAAACATCAGCGTTGATTCGCGTTCGTCCTTCCGCAGAAGGATTCAACTTTGGTTTCTCTACCCCCGCACGTCCTGCTTGCTACGGCTCATCGTACTCGGTCTCCGGCCAGGGCAAACGGGGCATCAAATGGCGGATCCAATTGAGGTAAGGGCGCTGCAACTTTGTCTCCGGTGATGCCATCGGCCTAATGGTTCCGTCTTCTGCCATCGCCATTATCTCCGATGGGGAATAGCCGCATAGCTCCCCGAGGACGTAGTCGTTATCCTCTCCCTCCGCCGGAGAAGCGCGGTCGACGTACCCGGGTGTTTTGCTCAGATGGACTGGATTGCCGGTCACAATGTCCTTTCCGAACCGGGCGTGATCGGCCACAACCCAGAAATCCCTCGATTGCAAATGTTCGTCTGCGGCAAGCGCCATGCTTTCCATCACCGGCGCGGCAGCTACCCCAGCTCGCTGCAATAGTTCTGTGACTTCGGCAGAAGTATGCTGGCTGGTCCATTCGGCGATGACCTCGTCCAGCTCATCGTGATGGGTAAGCCTGCTCTGGACAGATTGGAAGCGAGGATCTTCGCTCCACTCCTGATGCTCGCTTACCCGGCAAAGAGCCTTCCATTCGGCCTCTGTGGAAACGGTAATGGCCACCCATTTGTCGTGGCCAAGACAGGGATATACTCCCTGCGGTGCGAGCCAATCTAGCCGGTTTCCCGTGCGGGAGATAATCCGGCCATTTATCTGATGGTTAAGGAGCAGCGGGCCTAAAAGAGACACGGTCGCCTCGAATTGAGAGAGATCGACAAACTGTCCCTGTCCAGTTCGGTCACGGTGGTCGAGGGCGGCGAGGACGGCAAAGGCTGCAAGCATTCCATTGGCGTAGTCCGGATAGGAGCAATTGGCGATTCCTGACGGTTCTCTGTCCGGCCATCCCGTCAGATCATCCAGGCCAGCGAGCGGCGATTGATTGGGTCCCCAGGCGAGGTAACTGTAATAGGGCGATGAGGTCCCGCCAAAGCCTGATACGAGTGCGTAGACGATGTCAGGCTTGATGGCCCGGACTGCTTCGTAGTCGAGGCCGAGGCCTGTCACTGCCGGCGCAGAGTAGTTAGCCAGAAAAATGTCACACTTGGGAATGAGCCTTCTGGCCGCTTCCGCTCCCTTTGGCTTTTTCAGGTTGATGTCAATGCTCTTCTTTCCGGCTAGCTGCTCGTTGACGGTGGGGTTGGTATCACCCCAAACCTCCGGTCCGTACTTGTGCTGCCGCAGCCAATGAGCGCCACGACGCGTGCCATCGGGGTATTTTCGACACTCTATTCTTATGACTTCGGCGCCAAAATGTGCCAGATAGCGGCCACATTGAGGACCGGCGATGGCAATACCCAACTCGAAAACGCGTACACCGGCGAGGGGACGGTTATCAGTCATAGTCTCCTCCTCGAAACGGGGAATCACAACACGGCAGGGTCCAAACGGCGAAGGAGGGAACCAAAGGCATCAACGAGTGGCGCATAGGCCAGCCCTCTGCCTAGCGAATAGGCGCGTTCTTGGAGCGTTGAAAAGCCACGCTCCTTCGCCAATTGAAGCTCTTCTCGCGCCAAACGCGTATTGCCAATGCCAGGCTGCCCGGTGAGGAAAATAGCCGCTTCAGCAAGGTCAAACGCCTCGCTGAAGCGATGAAGCTCTTCAACATGACCTACGAACCCGCAGATCAACGAGGACCTCCTCCTTCTTGTGGTCTGGCCCCATCGCGTCTACTCCGCCGGCTTGAACTTCGGAATCGTGACCTTTTCGCTCAAGTCTTCGAAGGTCACCTCAAGCGGCATGTCTGCGCGAAGCTCGGAGTTAGAACAACCTACGACGTTTGTGGTAACTCTAAGTCCCTCGTCCAGCTCGACGACGGCAATGTTGTAGGGTACCTTGTCGGCAAAGCCCGGATGGAAAACCTGATGCATGATTGCGAATGTATATAGCTTCCCCTTGCCGCTGACCTTGGCCCATTCTAATTCTGTGTTGAGACAGGAATCGCATCTGAACTTCACGGGCCACAAGACTGCCCCACAGCTTTTGCATTTCTGGAGCACCAACTCGTGACGCTTCGCTCCCTCGAAGAACGGTTTGGACCTTTCGTCGGGAACCGGCAAAGGCACTTCGGATTCGGCCATGTTTCATCTCCCATATCATTAGTCGTCTTGTAAAACTAGGACGGATGAGTGCCCAAAATCAGGCAGGAATGATATTCGAGGATGCCGCCGTTACCGGTCACGAGAACGAGACCGTGCTTCGGTACCTGCCTCCCCCCTGCCTGTCCACGAGCCTGAATGACAGCCTCGGAAAGGGGAGTCATTCCCCACATGTAATAGGAGGATAGCTGGCCACCGCCGGTATTGGTTGGAAACGACCCGTCGGGGCTGAGCTTGCCATCCTCGACGAACGCTCCCCCTTCACCCTTCTCGCAAAAGCCGTAGTCCTCGAGGGTGACAAGAACCGTATAAGTGTAGCAGTCGTATATCTCGCGGATGTCGATATCGGCCAAGGTTACTCCAGCCATCTTGAATGCCGCGTCTTTAGCAATCACCGCGCCAGTTCGCGTTTCCGGATTCAAGCCCGAGCGGTTACTAAAGCCAGGATGCCCCTGTCCCATCCCTAGAATATACACCGGCGGCTGTCGCAAGGCTCTCGCCCTTTCGGCTGACATGACGACTACCGCTATTCCTCCGTTGGACACGAGGCAACAGTCGAGCAGATGGAGAGGCTGGACGACGTACCGAGAATTCTGATGGTCCTCAATAGTGATAGGCGTGCGCATCTGGGCCATGGGGTTCATCACGGCCCATGCCCTCTCTGCCACGGCAATAGCTCCCAACTGGCGGCTGGTCGTGCCGTACTTGAGCATGTGTCGCTGACAGGCTAGGGCGTAACCGGTGTTAGGTCCGAAAACACCATAGGTCGAGAATAGGCCGGACATCCCCGGACGCAGAGGTCTGGAAGCAAAGGCTTCGCCCGATGTTTTGGCAGGTGCCAGCGGCGCGTCGGCGTAGACGCAGGCGACGACATTAACGATCCCGGCGTCGATGGCCATTGAAGCAAACTGAACCATCTGCCCGGCGGTGGATCCGGCGGCATTCATATGGTTAAGGAGTTTCAGGTCGTGCAGACCAAGAGCGTTCTGAAGATTGAGACTCAACCCAGGCGACACACCGGAATTGACGAGCAAGCCATCTAGCTCCTCTTTTTTCAGGCCTGCATCCTCGATAGCCAGCTTAACGGCTTCGGCAGCGAAATCGACAGAGTTTCGTCCGTATATCCGTCCCATTTGTGTAACGCCGAGGCCTGCAATCGCATACTTGCCCCTCAATGACATCCGGTGAACCTCCTAATGTGGCAATAGTTATCTCTTCAGGCAGGTAAGAGCCATTCTATGCCCTGGCTCTAACATTGATCGTATGATCACTGACAAAACTGGGAGTCTCCCCGAGGCATTATAGCAGAAATCACGCGGCAATACATGCCTGCTTTCTTCCGCCTAAACCACGAGGTTTGCACAAATGAACAGGCTCACCTAAACGATCAGGCGAGCCTGTCATACCAACCTATTGCAGGCGACCCCGAAGGGGATTCACCCCGCATGCAATATGTCCCTTCGGGCTGGTTTCCTGTTGACGCTCCCAGAGAGGTGATCGCTCCGCCTGGCGTTGGGAAAGCTCCCAGCCTTACGCCCGACGAGCGTGCCCAGGTAGCGAGAGAGTATGGAACTTTCAGCTTGCACTGTATCATATCACGCCCAATTGCGCTTTGAGACTTCACATAGCCAGGCTGCATGTCTCATATCATTTGCGGCCGCCAGAGCAGCCCCAAAGCGACCCAGAGTGACCCCTTGGTAGCTTGGATCATTTGCTCGGTGGAGACTCCTCGAAGCCAGTTTCGCTCACGAATAGAGCGATCCACGACATTCATTCAACTTTTCGTTCGGCCGGTTTCTGAGACGAGGATAACTAACTACTTTGCCTTGTCAAGCCTTATTACCAGTTCCTCTCGATGGTCGTCCTCTTCCTGTCTGAGCCTTTTGATCTTTTCTGCTGGATAATGCAGCAGACCGGAAAGTATCTCTTCATTATGCTGGCCGAGGAGTGGCGGTGCCGTGTAATCTTCGATGATGCTATCCGGCATCTTGATGGGATTGCCCACCAACCTTACCTCACCGCCAAGGAGATGAGGAATGTGCACGACCATATTTCGATGCTGAACCTGAGCATCGACCGCCGCCCGATCAATGGTGTTCACCGGCGCAGCCGCAATATCCTCAGCATAAAACAGTTCCAACCAATCCTCGGCTTTCTCATCCATTAGTCTTCGTTGTATAGCTTCGTCAAAGGCCTGCCGATTGACTACCCTGGCTTCTTTCTCTACGAAGCGTGGGTCGTCTATCATCCAGTCCAACCCAAGGACCCGGGCCAGACGGGGCCAGGAGGGACCAATCACCAGCCAGCCCTCCCTGGTATTGTATGCCCGAAAAGGTATAACAGACATATGGCTCGTGCCTAGAGGTTGAGGAACCTCTCCTGAGCAGAAATAATAGCTAAAGAAATAGGTCAGGGTAGAGACCTGTCCATCGAGCAGTCCAATATCCACTCGTTGGCCCTCGCCCGTCCGTTCTCGTTGGTAGAGGGCCGCCATCACCCCATGCGCTCCGAACGATCCGCCCCAGAGGTCCGCTTCCGGCGCTCCGGGACGGATCGGGGGACCACCTGGCTCGCCGGTAACGCTCAGGAGGCCAGAAAGGCCCAAGGCAATTAGGTCAACCGCACTCCGCTCTCGATAAGGACCGGTCTGGCCAAAGCCACTTATGGAACAGCAGATTATGCGTCTGTTAATCTTTCTGAGTGTCTCATAATCCAACCTTAGCCGTTCCATTACTCCCGGCCGGAAGTTGTCCCAAACCACGTCCGAGATTTTGACTAGATCGTAAAAGGCCTCTAGAAGCGCAGCCGAAAAGCCCCTTTTGAAAAAGCGGTGGGGAATCGCATCCGCTTTTTGGCACTATGTGGGGGGCAACAGCAGGTCTGGCAAACAATTCAGACCTCCTAGTGGGGACAGAATTCGCGGGTCTCTGCA
>JACPQF010000075.1 GCA_016190625.1 Chloroflexota bacterium
AAAAGCGGTGGGGAATCGCATCCGCTTTTTGGCACTATGTGGGGGGCAACAGCAGGTCTGGCAAACAATTCAGACCTCCTAGTGGGGACAGAATTCGCGGGTCTCTGCATATTGCCAGTTTTCGGCTGCATTTCTAGGCATGCTATTCGGCATGCTTCAGGAGGGCTATAACCTCTACCGTGCCGAGCGAACAGCAGCGCTGCGTCTGGAAGCCCTGAATCAGGAAAACGCCCATCTCTACGAGCGGGCCAGAGGCATCAACGAGCGGCTGGCGGTGGCGACGATTCGGGCTCGGGATCTGGCGGAGGAGGCCGAGCGCCGGGCCGACGATCTGAACGCGCTGGTCGAAAGCGTCGCCGAAGGGGTGGTCATCGTCGATCCGGCGGGCATCGTGGTAAACCTGAACCGCGCCGGCCGGGACGTCCTCGGCATACCGCCGGAAAAGTGGGTGAAGACCATCGAGGAGCTCCGCCTGGACCTTCGCACGCCGGAGGGCCGTCCGCTTGCGGAGGATGAATGGCCCATCGTTCGCATCCTCCGGAGTGAAACCTTCGCACAGCAAGAGGTACTCTACCGGAGACCGGATGGCGGAGAACGCCACCTCCTCTTTGCCGGCAGCGCCACGCGAGACGACGCGGGAAACATCCTGCTGACCATTAGCGTCTTTCGGGACATCACGCCCATTCGTGACCTGGAGCGCCAGCGGGAGGAGTTCATCTCCGTGGTCGCCCACGACCTGCGGGGAGCGCTCACCGCCATCAGGGGCTACACCGACCTGCTGGCAAGGCCGGCCTTCGCCCATGCCTTGCCGGAACAGATCCGCAAGGCTCTGGCCACTATCGGCGCCAACAGCCGGCGGATGGAGAGGATGATCTCCGACCTTCTCGACGTCTCCCGGATCGAGGCCCGCCAGCTCGCTTTGATGAGGAAGGAAGTCGACCTCCTCTCGCTTGTACAGGGCGCGGCCCAGCGAACGGCGGATATCGGGGCGGGGCATCCGGTACGGCTGGAAGCGCACGGCGAGATTCCGCCGCTGGAGGCCGACCCCGACCGGCTCGAGCAAGTGTTGACCAATCTGCTCTCTAATGCCGCCAAATACTCGTATCCGGGCACCGAGATCGTCGTGGAGGTCGAGGCCAGGCCGGGGGAGGCGCTTGTTTCCGTTACCAATCAGGGAAAGGGCGTCAAGCCGGAGGATAGAGACAAGCTGTTCACCCGCTTCCACCGCACGAGGCAGGCAAAGGAAGAGCGGGTGCCGGGCCTCGGCCTTGGCCTGTATATTGCAAAGGGTTTGGTCGAAGCCCACGGCGGGCGAATCTGGGTGGAAAGCCAGCCCGGAAAATTCGCGACCTTCCGCTTTACCCTTCCCGTCGCGTAGGGTCTTTGTCACCCTGGGCCGAGCGAATCCTTCTGCGGAAGGATGGACTGGTGAGGGGCCTCCCCCCACCAGCCTTCTACGGAAGGATTCGCTGCGGCTCGGCATGACAGTGGGGACCGAGGGGAAAGATGTCCCGAGCTGGTTCTCCAGCCGTCTGCCTTCAACCCTGAACCCTCTACCCTACAACCTCTACCCTCTACCCTATCCCTTATGCCCTCACAAGAGCCGCCGACAGATACCCTCCCACCGCGGACAGGTCCTCGGTGGCAAGGTAGTCGCTGGCCGCCTTGTCGAACAGGATGTTTATGGAGGCGGGCATCTCTTCGTCTGCCAGAAAGAGAATGCACCCCAGCCTCACGCGGGGAAAGGCCATGAACCAGTGGGCGGCGTCGCCGGTCCGGTCCATCTTCACGCCCCCCAGCGACTCGCCGGCGCGCTTGAAGCCGGGGAGGTCCCGGCCAAACGCCCGTTCGAGTGGCTCGACCGCCCGCCCGGCGAAGGCCTTCTCGTAGATGTACCCGCCCGGCAGCTCCCGAAAGGTGATCCATTGGTCGGCAATAGGCGCACCGTTTGCAGTGATGAGGTAGTGAAGAACGACGATTTGTAGCCAGAGAGAAACCGGCTTGAATTCGGTCGACACGGGCAGGGGCGAACTTCCCCCCGGATGGGTTTGGTCTCCACAGGCATTGTCTTCCGGCTCTCTTAGGGGCGTCCTTCCGCCGAAGGACGCCCCTACGGATTTGGCACTATCTGACGCCAGTTCCAGGACCTCGACCTCCGGATAGCGAACGACGAACACCCTATTGAAGAATGGCACCCGGAACTCGTGACCGTCGAACACCACGCCAGCCCTGTTGGCCGCTACGTAGGGGCTGAGCCGCCGCAGGTCTTGTACGGCCTTGTTGTAGGCTGGATCTAGAGGCACAATTGGATCCCTTTTATGGCGTTCAACCTGATTCTTCCTTTTCCCGCTTGTCCATGAATTCGAGCACGCTCATAATCGCCGCTAACGACGCGCAATCGCGGATCAACTCGTTCCGCCCGATCGCCTGTCGCAGTTCGGCCAGATCGACGAATTCTACTTCGATGTTCTCGCTCTCGTCCAGAGACTGTGCTCCCACCTGCTCGAGGTCGTCGCAGTAGAAGATGTGAGCGCGGGTGGTGAGAAGAGCGGGAGAGGGGTAGAGAACGGCTACCGGCAGGATGCGGCGGGCCCGGAAGCCGGTCTCCTCCAGTAGCTCCCGCTTTGCCGCCTGGGCCGGCTCTTCCCCTGGCTCGATATAGCCAGCGGGCAGCTCGCAGACCACCTCGCCGATGCCGTGCTTGTACTGCCGGACCAAGACCACCCGCCCATCGGGGGTGACGGCGAAGACCATGACAAAATCGAAGCGCTCGACCACGTAGTAGTCGTCGATTATCAGACCGGAGGCCAGGCGGCAGCGATCCTTTCGTACCCGCAGCCAGCGGTTGGCGAACACCACCTCGGATTCGAGGACTTCCCAATGATCCATAATTGCGCCTCGCATAGTGGTCAGCTATCAGCGATCAGCCGTCAGCGATCAGCTTTCAGCAATCAGCCTTCAGCCTTCAGGTATTAGCCTGCGGACTCATGAAGTTCAAAGAAAACGTCGGGTGCCGGCGGCCAGGACACGGCGTCAACGAATGGACAGCGAATAAGCGAATGAAGGTGTACTGGCTATTCGCTTATTCGCTGAACATTCGCTGACGCCGCACCCTCGTATTGTGTTGAGCTTCATTTCTCCGCAGGGCTGCTGACTGCCGATGGCCAATGGCTGACCGCTGATCGCTGATAGTTGACGGCTGATAGCTGATGGCTGATAGCTGACGGCTGATAGCTGACGGCTGATAGCTATCTAAGTTCTTTGTGCCTTTGTGTTTAAGCCTCCTCGCCGGGCCGTCTCGAACGCCTCTTTCTCTTCGTCGGACAGCGGATACACGGGCTGGCCTTTCTGAATGGGCTTAGCGTACACCCTCGTGCTGGCGCGGTTGTGTAGCGAGGTTATCACCACGCCGTTGTCGTAGTCGTCGAGGAGGGCTACACAGAAGCTCTGGTCGCTTCCCATGTCGGCGAACGGGTTGAAGCGGATGAGGCCGACGTGCTGGACCGAGCCGCGAACTACCTCGGCGAGACGCAGGAAATCGCGGCCGAGGTCCTCGACCCGCTTGCCCGTTCCCTCGACACGAGTCATGAAGGTCTCGAGCGCCTTTTCGAGGCTCTGCCCCTCCGAATCTTTGAGCAGCCGCTGGTAGTTCTGCCTCGTCCTCGACAGGCGCTGGTGAATCAAGACCACCTCGACGACGAGGCCGATCTGAATCAGCAGCATAACTACGCCAAGAACGTAATAAAAGCGGTCGTATAGGGCAATCAACTGGTCCAAACGTGCTACCTCGCTTTGCTACCTCATCGGCGATCTAGTATAATGTGACGCAAGGCATTTACGCCGCGGTTTTAGGGAGGTCTCCATGGCCAAGAAAACTCAGATGACGAGCAGATATGCCGCACCAAAGAAATCCAAGCGGCGATCGAGGCCGGTCCTGCATCCGGCGCAACCCTTCCGACCCGAATCGGGCTATCCGGAAGCGAGTCAGGCGTTGCGACCGGCGCCGGCGCCGAGCTTGTCAATCGCCCGCAGCCGGTTTCGCTCCACCGTGCAGATGCTCTCCTCCGACTACCATTACGTGGTTGCCGACTTGAAGAGGATCGGCATAACGGCTGGCGTACTCGTGGTCGCCATGGTCTTGCTCACCTTTGTCGTGAGGTAGCTGCGAATATAACATACAAGTGGCAATGCCGGCAAGGCCGGCGAGGGTTGAGCGATCGTAGGGGCGAACGGCCGTTCGCCCCTACGCGACGATGATGGAGTTGTCGTCTCAGAACAGATGTGCTATAATGGCGGAGGAATCAGGCACCTCGAGGCGATAGGAGGAAGGTCATGACGGAACGAGAGCGAGCTTTGGACCTTGCGCTGGCCCAGATTGAGAAGCAGTTTGGCAAGGGGTCCATCATGAAGCTAGGTGAGGCGACGGCACGCCTGCAGGTCGACGCCATTTCGACTGGCTCGATAGCGCTGGACATGGCGCTGGGGATCGGCGGCGTCCCCCGGGGGCGGGTAACCGAGGTGTTCGGGCCGGAATCGTCGGGAAAGTCCACGCTGGCCCAGCACATCATCGCCGAAGCCCAGAAGGGCGGTGGTATGGCCGCCTACATCGACGCCGAGCACGCTCTGGACCCCATGTACGCGGCCATTTGCGGCGTAAGCGTCGACGAGCTTCTGGTCTCCCAGCCGGACACCGGGGAGCAGGCGCTGGAGATCACCGAGGCTTTGGTGCGAAGCGGAGCGGTCGACGTGGTGGTAGTCGACAGCGTGGCGGCTCTGGTGCCAAGGGCGGAGCTCGAGGGCGACATGGGCGACTCTCACGTCGGTTTGCAGGCCAGGCTCATGTCTCAGGCCCTGCGCAAGCTCACGGCCGCCATAAGCAAATCACACACTTCGGTCATATTCATCAACCAATTGCGCGAGAAGGTGGGCGTCATGTACGGCAACCCCGAGGTGACGCCAGGCGGCAGGGCCCTGAAGTTCTACAGCTCCATCCGGGTCGAGCTTAGGCGGGTGGAGGCGATCAAACAGGGCACCGAGGTTGTGGGCAACCGGGTGCGGGCCAAGGTGGTCAAGAACAAGGTCGCTGCTCCTTTCCGACAGGCGGAGTTCGACATTATGTTCAGCCAGGGAATAAGCAAAGAGGGAAGCCTGATTGACCTCGGCGTCGAGCTTGGCGTCATCCGCAAGAGCGGCGCGTTCTTCAGCGTCGGCGAAACCCGTCTCGGCCAGGGGCGAGAGAACGCCAAGGAGTTTCTCAGGCAACATCCCGAGCTAGCAGAGCAGGTCGAGCGCCAGATCAGAGGCAGCACGCCGCAACAGCGCAATCTAGGATCGTTGCCTGAGGAAGCATCCGACTGACCCAACCGATCGGTCTGATCAGTCGGATCAACAACTGGCAATCCAAAGAGAGAACGTTTCTATATTGCAACGTTCTCTTTTTTTCTGTTTTATTGGGCGACAAATAGGATATAATAGATAATAAGACACAGCACTGAATCGAGCAGCATTACGTGAGAACCATCACAGCCATCGAAGCCCAGCGAGGCGATCGACAACGCGTCAACGTGCATCTCGATGGATGCTATGCCTTTAGTCTTGACGTGGCCCTCGCCCTGAAAGCTAACCTTTGTGTCGGCCAATCCCTCGCCGATGAGGAAATCGCCCATCTAGGCCAGCAGGACGAGGCCCAGCGCGGCTATGACGCGGCTGTGCGATTCCTGGGCTATCGACCTCGTAGCAGCGCTGAGGTACGGCGGCGACTGCGCCAGCGGGGCTTCTCGGATGAGACGGCGGACGAGGTCCTCCAGAAGCTCGTGGAGGGGCGACTTGTCGACGATTCTGCCTTTGTCAAATACTGGGTGGAAAACCGTCGAACGTTCAAACCTTGTGGGGGGCGTTTACTCGGCCTCGAGCTGCGCCAGAAAGGCGTCGACGCCGAAACGATTCGGGAGACGGTGGGCGAGGTCGACGAAGAGGCGGCGGCGTATAACGCCGGCAAGAAGAAGTCCCGCTCCCTAACCGGCTGCGACGAGAGACAATTTCGCCAGCGGCTCGGGGCATTCCTCCAAAGGCGAGGCTTCGATTATGAGGATGCGACCAGAGTGACAGCCCGCCTCTGGGACGAGCGAGAAGATGACGAGCAGCAGTGAACACGCCTCCCTGATATGCTGCTTCTCTCCTTGACACTATCGAGGAAAACGGCTAATATTGGCGTATGTTTCTCGATTACGAACCTGACCATAGCAAGAATGAAACTGAGATATTCTGGACAGGGAGGAGGTGAGGATGCCTTTCAACTTAATAGAGCTGCTCGTAGCGCCGGGCGCCGCCGTCATTGGGGGTCTCGTGGGCTTCTACATCCGCCAGACTCTCAGCGCCTCGAAGGTCAAGGCCTGCGAAGAGGAAGCAACAAAGCTGCTTGACGAGTCAAAGACCACAGCCCGCGAGGCCATCCTCGAGGCTAGGGACGAGGCAATCAAAATACGAGCGGCCGCCGACACGGAAAACCGAGAACGGAGAGCAGAGCTCCAGCGACAGGAAAGGCGCGTGGCGCAAAAGGACGAGGCGGTGGAGAGGAAGCTGGAGTCCATAGATCGACGAGACAAGTCGCTGGCCACCAAAGAAAAGGAGGCCGAGGCTCTTCGCAGCCAAGCGGAAGAGTACAGGCGCCAGCAGCGTCAGGAAATGGAACGGGTTGCCCGGCTATCTACTCAGGAAGCAAAGGAGCTACTCCTGCAGGCGATCGAGGATGAGGTCCGTCAGGACGCCTCTCGCCGCATAAGAGACATAGAGATTCAGGTCAAAGAGGAGTCTGAGCGACGAGCACGGGAAATAATCGCCTTGTCCATCCAGCGTTGCGCCACCGACGTAGTGTCGGAGACGGTGGTGTCCGCTGTCCCCTTGCCCAACGAGGAGATGAAGGGACGCATAATCGGACGAGAGGGACGCAACATCCGGGCCCTGGAACAGGCGACCGGCGTCGACCTCATAATCGATGACACCCCGGATGCAGTTACGCTCTCGGCTTTCGACCCCGTTCGACGGGAGATAGCGCGAATCGCTCTGAACAGGCTCATCCTCGATGGCCGGATCCATCCGGCGAGGATCGAGGAGGTAGTGCAGAAGGCCCGCCACGAGGTCGAAGGAACGATACGCGAGGAGGGCGAGCAGGCAGCGTATAAGGCGGGCGTTCATGGATTGCACGCCGACCTGATAAAGCTGTTGGGAAGGCTCAAGTACCGGTACAGCTACGGCCAGAATGTTCTCCAGCACAGCTTGGAAGTGGCGTTCTTGGCCAGCGTGATGGCCTCCGAGTTGGGGGCCGACACGAACATATGTAAGCGAGCCGGTCTACTGCACGACATCGGCAAGGCGGTCGACCACGAGGTCGAGGGACCTCATGCGCTGATCGGCGCCGATCTCGCCAGGAGGCTCAGCACGGCGCCCAAGGTGGTTCACGCCATTGCCGCTCACCATGGGGAGGAGGAACCCGCTAGCGTGGAGGCCTTCATCGTATCCACGGCCGATGCCATAAGCGGGGCCCGACCCGGAGCGAGGCGCGAATCCCTCGAACACTACGTGAAGCGACTGGAGGCCCTCGAGGGTGTAGCCAACAGCTTTACCGGTGTGGAGAAGTCTTTCGCTATCCAGGCCGGCCGCGAGGTTCGGATCATCGTCAAACCGGAAGAGATAGACGATCTGGCCTCAGTACGGCTGGCGAGAGATATCGTCAAAAAGATCGAAGATAGTTTGGAATATCCCGGTCAGATAAAGGTCACGGTCATACGAGAAACACGCGCAGTGGACTACGCGAAGTGAGGCCCTGATAGTCTGATGACGCGGCTCCGGCATCCGTCACTGGCTCTGCCGAGCCGCTGTTCATAGAAGCCAGCCACAGAGAGCGAGGTGGGCAGTCCCCGGCTTAACTGAATAGTTGACTAAACGGCAGATACTGCGGGTTCTTCGCCTTTTCTTTGCTGTCCCGCCCGCTAGATTCGCCAAGGAGGCACCCAACATGGAAGTCTTGAAAGTCTCTTCGTTGTCAAGACCAAGCGCGGTTGCAGGCGCAATCGCCGGAGTAATCAGGGAGTGTGGCAGGGCGGAAGTGCAAGCTATCGGGGCGGGAGCGGTAAATCAAGCGGTCAAAGCCATCGCCATCGCCCGCGGCTATGTCGCCGCAGCAGGAATGGATCTGATTTGTGTTCCCGCGTTTACAGATGTGTCAATAAATGACGGTGAGCGGACGGCCATCAGAATCATTGTCGAGCCAAGATGAACTAGTCGATTTACACTCCCATACTACGGCATCGGACGGTGTTCTTTCTCCAACGGAGTTGGTGGATCTGGCAGCGTCCAGAGGTCTGAAGATCCTCGCGATCACGGATCACGATTCCACCGAGGGTATCGAGGAAGCGCTCGAAGCTGCGCGCTTCCACCCCAACCTCCAGATCGTTCCCGGCATCGAGATCGGCACCGACGTCACCAACGGTGAAGTGCACATCTTGGGCTACCTTCTCGACTACCACAACCCGTCATTTCAGGAGCAACTGAAGGTGATGCGGGAGTCCAGACAGGGCCGGGGCAAACGGATCGTCGCCAAGCTGGCCAACCTGGGCATCAAGATCGAGTGGAAGCGGGTCCAGGAGATCGCCGGCGGGGGCTCCGTCGGTCGTCCCCACATCGCGCAGGCGATGTTCGAGAGGGGCTACATACCATCCCTACAGGAAGCGTTCATCAAGTACATCGGGCGCACCGGCCCCGCCTACGCCGAGCGGTACAAGCTCACGCCTTTAGAGGCCGTCAAGCTGATCGCTCGTGTGGGAGGCCTTCCGGTCATCGCTCATCCTGGCGACATCCAAAGCCTGGAAGCGCTGGTCAAGAAGCTCAAGCCGGCAGGTCTGGTGGGAATTGAAGTATACTACGACGGATACCCGCCTGAGGTAATGAACGACCTGCGGAAGCTGGCCGAAAGACATGGCCTCATCCCCTGCGGTGGCAGCGACTTCCACGGGCGAACGCCGGGCGCCGAGTCGGAGCTCGGCTCCACCAAGGTGCCAATGCCGTCTGCTCAACGGCTGCTCGCCCTTGCTCAACAACAATCTGCTCGAGGGTAGCCGAAATGATCGATGCCAGAGGTATTCAGGAAATCCTCCCCCATCGCTATCCCTTTCTGTTGGTCGATAGGATCGTCGAGCTAGAGAGCGGGGCACGGGCGGTAGGGATCAAGAACGTTTCTGCCAACGAGCCCTTCTTTCAGGGCCATTTCCCCGGCCATCCCATAATGCCAGGCGTGCTCATCGTCGAGGCCCTCGCCCAGGTCGGCGCCGTGGCCATCCTGAGCCTCGAGGCGAACCGGGGAAAGCTGGTGCTGTTCGCTGGCATCGACGGCCTTCGCTTTCGCAAACCCGTCATCCCGGGAGACACCCTCCGCCTCGAAGTGTCCCTGACCAAGATCAGGGGTCCCGTCGGCAAGGGCGCGGCCAAAGCCACGGTGGATGGCCAGGTCGCCGCCGAAGGCGAGCTTACCTTCGCCCTCTCGACGTGAGGGTATAGGGCAAAGGGTAGAGGGTAAAGGGTAGAGGGTATTGGGGGGAGGCCCTCTACCCTCTACCCTCTACCCTCTACCCTCCGCCCTCAACCCTGTTTCGTACCCCTGCTTGCGCCAGGGCCGTTCCTGTGGTAGTATTTCCCCTGCCTAGTGTAAGGGGACTTGTGGAAGAGAAATGGGCCAGATACGCGATCTCCTTGTAAGCCTCGCTTGCCGTCTGCTTTCCCTGCCCTTTGCCGTTTTCTCGCCTGGCCTGCCGTCTGGCCGCTCCTTCTCCGCCATCGTCGTCTTCAAACCCTGCTGCATTGGCGACGTGGTGAATGCCACTCCCGCTCTCGCCGCCCTGCGCGAGGCCTACCCCAAGGCTCGCCTCGCCTTCGTGGTAGGCGACTGGGCCAGGGAGGCCATCCAGCATAACCACCTCGTCGACGAGGTGGTCGGGTGCGGAACAGTGGGCAGCGGACAGAAACAGAGCCGGCGGGAATACCTCGATCTGGTCCGGCGGATTCGCCGGGGCCGCTTCGATCTGGCAGTGGTGCTCGACCGGTCTCCCTTGGTGAGCATCATCCCCTTTCTGGCGGGAATCTCCCACCGGGCAGGCATCGACAGCGCCGACCGCGGCTTTTCTCTAACGATCAAGTCGCCTTTGCGGCGGAACCGGCATGAGGCAGAGCTCTACCTAGATGTTGTGAGGGCGCTGGGGATCAATCCGGGCCCGCACAGGTCATGCTTTCCCGTGGCGGACGCCGACAGATCGCGGGCAGACGCCATCCTCGCCGGGGCGGAGAAAGACGCCGGCAGGCCAGGGGAAAAGCTGGCCATGGTCCATCCCGGCGGCGCCGTCAACCCCGGCATGGTCCTTTCCGCCAAACGCTGGCTGCCCGATCGCTACGCGGCGATCGCCCGCCGCCTCGTCGAGGAGGGCTGGACGGTGCTGCTGGCCGGCGCTGCCTCTGATCGATCGGTGGTCGACGGGATCGTGAGTTCGCTCGACACCGCTGGCCAGCGAGCCACTAGTGGAATCGTCGACATGGTAGGCAGGCTGAGTCTCGGCGAATTTGCCGCTGTCGCCGCGCGTTGTGGTCTGTTCGTCGGCAACGATTCGGGACCCACTCATGTTGCCGCCGCCGTGGGTACGCCGACGGTCGCCGTTTTTGGCCCGTCCAACCCAGAGATGTACGCGCCCTACGGGCCGCGGGCGAGCGCCGTGTACAACAAGGTGACCTGCAGCCCCTGCTTCGTGGACGGCCGGTTCGTCGCCGACTGCCGTGATTTCAAGTGCATGCAGGCGGTAGAGGTCGAGCACGTGTGGCAGGCCATCGCGCAGGTGCGGGCAAAGCCATGACGGGGCGGGAGAAGATCAGGCTATCTCTGCTGAGGGCGCTTGCCTTCGTGACCTTTCCCCCTGACCTGAGCAGGCTGGAGGAGACGGCGAGTATCCTCCTGGTGCGGCCAGACCACCTTGGCGACGTTCTGTTTGCTACCCCAGCGCTGCGCTTCCTCCGCCGGGCGCTGCCCAAGGCTCGCCTCACTCTACTCGTGGGTCCCTGGTCGAGAGACGCCGTGGCCAACAACCCCAATGTGGACGAGGTGATGACCTGCGAGTTCCCCGGCTTCACTCGCCGACCAAAGAGATCTCCGGTCTCGCCCTACTCTTACCTCCGGCGGGAGGCCCGGCGCTTGAAAGAGCGGGAATACGACCTGGCCATCAACTTCCGCTTCGATTTCTGGTGGGGCGCCATGCTCACCTACTTCGCCGATATTCCCCACCGGATCGGCTACGCCACGCCCGAAACCAAGCCCTTCCTCACCTTGGCTCTGCCCCACCTTGGCGGCGTCCACGAGGTGCGCCAGAACTGGCGGCTGGCAGAAGTTGCCGCCCGGTTGGCCGGTGCGGACCTGTCTGGCTTGCCGAATGGCGTCGAGGGATCGAGTCTGGAGTTCCACGGGCAGCCGGTGGATGATGAGTTTGCTAGCAACTGGCTGAACGATAATCTGGCTGGAAGCTCGTTCGCCCTCCTCCATCCCGGGAGCGGCTCGCCGGTCAAGCTGTGGCGGGCGGATGGCTTCGCCCGCGTGGCCGACGAGCTGGTCGAGCGATTCGGGCTGCGGGTGGTGCTGAGCGGCGCAACGGCGGAGGAGCCGCTAGTCAAAGACGTCAGCCGGCAAATGCGGCAAGAGACGACCGAGCTCATAGGATTGACGCTTGGGCAGTTGGCCAGCGTGCTCGGCCGCAGCCGTTTGGCCATCGGCGTCGACAGCGGCGTCATGCACCTTGCGTCGGCGGTGAACACGCCTACCGTCCGCCTCTACGGCCCGGTGGACGACGCCACCTTCGGCCCCTGGGGAAGGGAGAGTCGGCACGTGGTGGTCAAATCTGACATGGATTGCATTCCGTGCGACCGACTCGACTACGACCCGCGTGACCTGGGCGAGCACCCCTGCGTGAGGAACATCGACGTCGAGCAGGTCCTCGCCGCGGTGACGCGGATTCTCGCGACGTGAGCGCGGCCGCCGGGGGACCGGCTCCGAAATTCCCGCTTCGGCGCCGGCTTAAGAGCGCCGGGCGCCGGCTACTCGTCCTGCTTGTCTGGTTTGCGGCGACGGCTGCCGGGCTAGCAGCCTGGCCTTTTGGTCGACGACGGACAGATTTCGTTCCGGAATCCGTCCAAAGGATTCTGGTGATCAGGTTAGATCTGCTCGGCGACCTGGTTCTATCACTGCCGGCAATAGAGGCCCTCCATACCGCCTATCCCAGGGCCGCCATATCGGTCCTGGCGCTGCCCTACACGGCGCCCCTTCTCGACAGGTGCCCTCATCTCGCCAAAGTGTTTTCCTTCGACGTGAATCGGCTGCGCCCCTCGGGCGACCTGTTCCGGGCCTCAACGTATCGCGACCTCTGGCGCCTGCTGCGGTCACTGCGGGCCGAGCGCTTTGACCTCGCCGTAAGTCTGCATGGCCTGTGGGCCAGCCTGCTCGCCTTCGCCAGCGGCGCTCTTTTCCGCGCTGGCTACCGTGACGAAAGCTGCCCTTTGGTGTTGAACCTGGCGATTCCGGGCAAACGTTACGAAGAGAGGAAACACGAAGCGGAGTACTGCCTGCACCTCGCCCGCTCCCTGGGTGCGCGAGTTGGTGGATACCCGCCGGTACTGACGCCTGCCCCGGCGGCGGTGGCTGCCATCGATCGTCTGGTGGGCCTGCGGTCCCCCAGTCTTGTCGTCCTTCATGCGGGCGCGGCAAACGGCGCAGCTAAACGCTGGACGGCAAGAGGCATGGCCGCTCTGGCGGACCGGCTCATCGGAGAGGACAGACTGCAAGTGGTGTTCACGGGGTCGGCTGGCGACCTTCCGGTGGTGGAGAGCATCACGGCTCTCATGCGTCACGTTCCCCTGGTTCTTGCGGGAAGGACCTCCATACCCGAGCTGGCCGTCCTGCTTGCGCACTGCCGTCTTCTCGTCAGCGGCGACACGGGACCGATGCACCTGGCGAATGCCCTCGGCACGCCGGTCGTCGCCATCCACGGCCCCACTGACCCGGCGCTCTCCGGACCCTACGGCGGGTCGGCCATCGTCGTTCGCAAAGAAGTTCCCTGCGGCCCCTGCTACGACCTCAGCGAGACCGCCGACTGCCCCAGAAACGATCCCGTCTGCATGACCGGCATCACCGTGGATGAAGTCTACGCCGCGGCGAAGCGGCAGTTGGAGAGAAACCACCAGAATTCCTAGCGGTCTTTCGCCCGCCGGTAGGCGGTGTCGTGGACGCCGATGGCGACGATGCACACGCTTTGTCGGGCGTCGTCGACCTCAAAAACAATTCGATAGGGCACACCGCGAAAGGAAAAGCCGTAGGCCCGGACGTGGGATAGGTCGCCTTTTTTTCGCTCTCCGACCCCTATCGGGTCCTTAGCGATTAGAGGAATGTGCTCGGCAATCAGCCGCACGGCCAAAGTGGGATTGTGCTTGATCAGCTTGCCCAGATCGTCCACTGCCGAGGTGAGGAACTCGAGGTCGCAGGCCAAGTCGAGCTACTTCAGACCAAGACGCGCCCTGGCTGCGGTGACGACTTCCGCACCCTGAACCCGCTTCTCGCCAAGCCGGGCGCGCACCAGCTCGTTTTCATCAGGCCCACCAAGTAATGGCACTCCCGATTGCGCCGCTAGTTGGCGCTCCAGCCCAGCGATCAGGTCGAGGAGCTCCGCATGGTCCGATGTCAACTCCACCAGTCCCTCCAGAGGCACCACAGCCATATCCTCGTGTTCGCCAAAGCGAAGGCTGTATACCATCCCCTCTTGGCCAACCTCCCGGTGAATGTCGTTTGCCTTCTTCTTGAGGTCGCTTATCGTCACGCTCTTCCTTCTCGCCACAGATGCCAGGTCGATCATGAATACCTCCATATCCTTCCGATATCCCTACCGTACTTTCCGCGTATTCATTATAGGGCATGTAGAGTATGCTCGCAACACCCATCCCGCCGAGGACACTGTTCAATGGTGTTAGTAGAGGTCCTCTTGCCCAACCGTCGGGGACGGCTGCTTGACTCCCCAAGAGCTTCGCATGTACACTGGAACCCAGTTCGAGATGGAGGTGCGGAGATGGCGCGGCCGTTGGAAGGCGTCACAATACTGGACCTAACGTGGGCGCTGTCGGGGCCGTTCGGGACGATGGTGCTGGCCGACCTGGGGGCGGAGGTCATCAAGGTAGAGCGACGGGTCGTCGGCGACCTCGCCCGGAGCACCGGCCCTTTCGTCGGCGGCGTCAGCACCTACTTCTTTAGCATCAATCGCGGCAAGAAGAGCGTCACGCTCGACTTGAAGACGGACAGGGGAAAGGATGTCTTCCTTGGGCTGGTCGAGCGCGTCGACGTGCTTACCGAGAACTTCGTCCCGGGAACAATGGCGAGCCTCGGCCTCGACTACGCGGTTCTCCGCCAGCGTAACCCCCGCCTCATCTACGCCGCCACCTCCGGTTTTGGCCAGACTGGACCATACGCCAACAGGCCGGCCCTCGACATTATCGTCCAGGCCATGTCGGGCCTGATGAGCATCACTGGTGAGCCGGACAGACCCCCCATGAGAGTTGGCGCCTCCGTTGGCGATACAACGGCCGGCCTGTTCATGGCTATTGGCATTCTCGCCGCTCTCCACGAGCGCAGCAGAAGCGGCCAGGGACAAATGATCGACGTCAGCATGCTCGACTGCCAGCTCTCGATAATGGAGAACGCCTATGTCAGGTACCTCAACACCGGCGAGATACCCCGTCGCATTGGCACTCGCCATCCGGTTATCGCGCCTTTTCAGGCCTTTCCCACCAGGGACAACTGGATCGTTATCGCCATGGGAGGCGGAACCAATCGTTGGGCGCTGTTCTGCGCTGCCATCGACCGGCTGGACCTGATCGACGACGAGCGCTTTCAATCCGGCTACTCTCGCAGTCGGAACGTGTACGAGCTGGAGCCGATCATCGCCGACGCGCTGAAGAAAAAGACGACGGCCGAGTGGCTCGCCGATTTCGCCTCCATCGGTCTACCCTGTGCCCCCATCAACCGAATCGACCAGGCAGTCGCAGATCCCCAAATCTCCGCCCGCCAGATGATCGCCGAGGTGCCGGCGGGAAACGGCACAAGCATGCGCCTCGTGAACACTCCAGTCAAGATGTCCCGCACGCCGTGTACGGTCGAGCAAGGCTCACCGGCCCTAGGCCAACACACCCGCGAGATCATCTCCTCCCTGCTCGGCCTGAGCGAGGAGGAGCTGGACGGGCTGGAAAAGGAAGAGGTAATCTAGTAGCTGTCAGCTATCAGCCTACAGAATAGCCCACGAATCCTATGAAGATTAACAAATAAAGCGGATATTTGCCCGTAGGGGCGATGTCCTTCGGCTGAAGGATGCTCGCCCCCGTCCCCCACCTTGGCCGCCACGGAGGGTCGGCCACTGCGACGAACACTCGGTTGTGTTGTCAACGTTCATTCGTCCGCAGGCTGACGGCTGACGGCTGACGGCTGACGGCTAATGGGGTATAATGCAAGGGTGAAATGCGCTCAGCACCCTAACGTCGATACCAACCTTCGCTGCGGGAAATGTGACAAGCCCATATGTCCCAAGTGCATGGTCTACACCCCGGTTGGAGCGCGGTGCAAGGCTTGCGCTCATCTCAAGCGGCTGCCTATGTTCGAGGTCACGGCTTCCCAATACGCTCTGGCCGCCGGGCTGGGCATCGCGCTCACTTTGGTCGCCGGCAGCCTGTGGGCGCTGCTGCTAGTCGCCATTCCCTTCGTCGCCGCCTTTGTCCCCCTTGCGGCGGGCTATCTCGTCGGCGAGGCTATCAGCCTGACGGTCAACCGCAAGCGAAGCGTCGGGCTTCAAGTCATCGCCGGCGTCACCGTTCTTGCCGCCTACGTTTTCAGCCGGATGGCTCCCTTTATCGTTGCCAGTCTGGCTAGCTCGCAGAGTCCCTTGAACGCCCGCATGCTTCTCCGGCTGGGTGGCTTGATCGTCGCCGGCACGGTCGGCCAACCGCTGGCCCTGTTGTTCCTGGCTCTGGGCATCTATCTGGGTGTTTCACGCCTGCGCTGACGCCCGGGCCCAACCAGACATTTGCGGCTAATCGCCGGCCTGGCGGCTTGAGTTTGCTTTGGCGGTCGCCCGGGAGACATAAATCGCCGGACTGCGCACTAAACTCATTTGCATACCTGAGGCGAGCATTTGAAGAGATCTGACCCCGAGCTACCTGAGGGAGGGGAACTAGGCAGCTCCGAATCCGGGCCGGGATCTACCCCGCCATCGCAGGGATGTTCCCGTCACGGTTGTCCTGCCGGAGTTCGTCCCCAACCACTGGTGGGAGTTCTTCTTGCACAACCAGACGGCTCTCCGGCTGAATCTCGCCCTCTTCTTTCGGCCAAACACCATAGTGGTCGACGTGCCTTATCGCACGCGAGGCTGAGAACCCTCCTTCTCCGGCGTTGTGATACAATAGGAGCGGGAGGCAGTCATGCGCCTAGTTTTTATGGGAACCCCTGAGATAGCCGTGCCCATCCTCGAGGCTCTGGTCGGCGCCGGCCACGAGATCGTCGCCGTGTATACTCAGGCCGATAGGCCGGCAGGCAGGGGACAGACCGTATTCCCGTCACCGGTGAAGCAGGCCGCTTTGAAGCACAGCATTCCGGTCATGCAGCCCGCCAGCCTCCGCGACCCGGAGGAGTTCGAGAGGCTGAGTCGGTCGGCTCCCGATCTGATCGTGGTGGCCGCTTTCGGCCAGTTTCTTCCCAAAGCCGTTCTCGACCTTCCTCCTTTCAAATGCTTGAACGTTCACCCGTCACTTCTTCCGCGCCATCGGGGCCCGGCGCCCATCGTCAATGCCATACTGGAGGGCGACGAAGAGACTGGCGTCACTATCATGCGCCTAACCGCCAAAATGGACGCCGGGCCCATTCTAGCACAAAGAAGAGTGCCCATCGACGCCAAAGACACGGCGGCGACTCTCCAAGCCCGGCTTGCCCAAGTGGGGGCCGATCTCCTTGTCGATACCCTGCCGCGCTGGCTTGGCGGCGAGATCGCACCCCAACTTCAGGACGAAGCCAAGGTCACTTTCTCGAAAATGGTGGCCAAGGAGGACGGCTTTCTCGACTGGGGCCAGGCGGCGGTCGACCTCTGGCGCCGGGTTCGCGCCTTCCAACCCTGGCCGGGCGCTTACACTCGATGGCGGGGGAAGATGCTGAAAGTGATCGAGGCGAAACCGCTCGGCCGGGGGCAAGAGCAGAGGCCTGGCAGCGTCTTGAAGCTGGACCCCACCAAGACCGGCTTTGGCCTCGGCGTCCAGACCGGCGACGGAGTTCTCGCCTTGGGAATGGTCCAATTCGAAGGCCGCAAGTCCATGTCTGGCGAAGATTTTCTGCGCGGCCACCGCGAGATCGTGGGAGAGGTCCTTCCTGGGGAAGGAGCAACCTAGAGGTTTCTGGCTATCACATCGATCGTATGGGCGGATCCTTCCGCCGAAGGATTCGCCCATACGACATTTGGGAATATCCCAGAGGCGGGCATGTGCCCTAGCGCCGCGGTGTGGCCGTGGCCGTCGGCGGTTTTGCAGTGGGTGTCCTGCCTACCGGTCGGGTGGCGGATGCCATTGGCGCTCTGGTCGCCGTGGGCGTGGATGGGCGCGGCGCGGAAGGAGCAGCACTGCCGCTGCGAGTAGCCGTCGGCACTGACGTATTCGCTGGCTTTGGCGTCTGCGTGGCGGCGACGTCGCCGCGCGGAGTGACCAAAGCGGAATTCGATCTTGCTGGGGAAGTGACGCTAGCTAGAGCCGTTCTCGTAACCGCCACCGTCCCAGTAACGCCAATGGCGGACGTCTGAACCTGAGGCGGACCCGGGCTGGGGGTACTTTCGTCGGCCAACTCGTCCAGAGACATTGTCCCGCTCTGGCCATCATTAGTGTTGGCTGCCAGTGTCGGGTAGACGACGACATAGATAAAGGCAGACAGAATCGCCAGAAAACTGAAGATCACGAACGAGTTTTCCATTAGAGTCTTTAGAAGGCCCTTGAACATTGGCGCTAACACCGGCGGCGGGCTCTGCCCGGTCAATCACCCAAAATAGGTTGAATACTTCGCGGGAAGCTGATATAATCTGGCAAAATTGCCTTTCTTTCCATAATACGGGACTGCACCAGTATAAAGCAAGGATTCCGGCAAGTCAAGGCGGTAGTCGGACAGCCTGGCCCGAGCAGAAAGAGTATGGAGGGAGCATGAAGACAGACAAGAGCATCTCAGTGTTTTTCCCGGCATACAACGACGGCGGGACCATCGCCAGCATGGTCATCACTGCCCTGCTTACGTTGCGAGAAGTCACCGACGACTACGAGGTGATCGTCATCAACGACGGTAGCGCCGATTTCACCCCCCATATTCTCGACGAGCTGGCGAGGAAGTACCAGGAGGTACGGATCGTGCACCACCCACGAAACAGGGGCTACGGCGGGGCGCTGTGCAGCGGCTTCGCCAATGCCACCAAGGAACTGGTGTTTTACACGGATGGCGATGCCCAGTATGACGTTAGAGAGCTGAAGCTTCTGCTGCCGGCCCTCCACGACGACATAGACCTGGTCAACGGCTACAAGATCGAGCGCCACGATCCATTCCATCGCGTCGTCGTCGGCAAGCTCTATCAGCACTTCATCAAGCTGGCCTTCCAGTTGAGGCTGAGAGACGTGGACTGCGACTTCAGGCTGATGCGCCGCAGCATCTTTGACAAGGTGCAACTCAAGTCGAACAGCGGCGTTATTTGCGTCGAGCTCATGAAGAAGATTCAAGACGCTGGCTTCCGTCTGGCCGAAGTGCCCGTCCATCACTTCCACCGCGCCCATGGCAAGTCGCAGTTCTTCAACTTCCCGCGCGTTCACCGCACCTTGGTCAACCTGACCGAGCTCTGGCAAGAGCTGATGCTTCCCAAGCTCGCCCGGGGACGCCGGCCGAAATCCGCCGGCTTAGAGGTTGCCAATCCTTCCGGCGGAAGGACCAACGAGGCCCTCTAGAAATGAACAGCGAAGAGTACCACCTCATGTATCAGATCGAAGACGGATATTGGTGGTACAAAGGAATGCGGCAGATCACCTTCGCCCTTCTGAACGGGATCGCTTCAGGCCGGCAAGAACGGAGGGTCCTTGACGCCGGCTGCGGCACCGGCGGAAACATGGTACCACTCGGCCGGTTCGGCTCGGTCGTCGGCATGGACTATGCCGAAGAGGCGACGCGCTTGTCTCGCCAGCGGGAGCGCGGGGCGGTCCTGCGCGGCTCCATTGCCGACCTGCCCTTCCCCCAATCCACTTTCGACCTCGTCACCTGCTTCGACGTCCTCTACCACCTGGCAGTGGTGGACGACGTAGCGGCGCTGGGGGAGATGGGCAGGGTACTCAAACCCGGCGGCATGTTGCTTGTTAGGGTTCCTGCCTACGACTTTCTGCGCGGCAACCACGACGTCGTCGTCCATACCCGGCACCGCTACACCCTGGGAGAGCTCACCGCCAAGGTTCGCCAGGCCGGATTGCAGCCGATAAGAGCAACTCACGCCAACACGGTCCTTTTTCCGCTGGCCGGAGCCAAGCGCCTTTGGGAATCTCTGCCGACGTCGCGTTCGCGTGCCCAGTCCGATCTGAAGCCAGTGCCGAAGCTGCTAAACGAAGCTCTGGCGGGGATTCTAGGTTTCGAGGGCTGGTTGATTAGAAGGACCAGTCTTCCATTCGGCCTATCGGCAATCTGCCTTGCCGTGAAAACGGCATAGGGGAGGAGAAACCGGGTCTTGGCAGCCCTTGACGCGCTTCTATCCAAGTTCCTTCCCAGCCTGGTCGGCGGCCTCGCCGTTGCCGCCTTGTGCCTCCTCCTGTTGCGAGCCCACGGGGATTCTCTCAAGTCGCGCCTGCGGCCCTATCTATCGTTCGTCGACACATCTTCGGACCGTCTCATCTTCGTGTTCATGGCCATCTACTTTCTCGTCTTCGGGGCCTTGTCCGTTCTTCGCCATGATTCACTCCGCTCCAACGCCTACGACCTGGGAATTTTCGACCAGGTGATCTGGAACACTTCACAGGGCCGCCTGTTTGACGAAACGGTGATGATCGAGTACACTTCCACGCTTCTTGGCAACCACTTCTCACCCATTCTCCTATTCTTCGTTCCGTTGTATTGGCTGTTTTCCGACGCTCGCGTTCTGCTGATCGCCCAGACTGCTGCGTTAGCCGCCGGGGCACTTCCCGTTTACTGGCTTGCCCGCGATAAACTCGGCAGCCGTCCGGCAGCTCTGGCTTTGGCCTCCAGTTACTTCCTCTTCCCCGCTTTGCATTATGTCAATCTGTTTGACTTTCACGAGGTGGCGATCGCTAGCCCATTTATAGGGTTCGCCATCTACTTTCTCGTCAACCGCCGCTATCGTCCTTTCGCCGTTTGCCTGTTCTTCGCACTTATCTCCCGGGAGGAGATAGCTGTCGTCACCGTGGGGTTGGGTGTTTGGATCATCATCCTGCAGAGACAGCGCCTGATCGGAACGGCAGTGCTCGCCACGGGAGCGATATATGGTTATTTGACGATCATGGTTCTTATTCCTCATTTTCAAGGTGCTAACGAGTACTACTACGTCGTGCGCTACGCCCATTTGGGTAAGAGCGTAGGCGAGATCGCGAAAACCGTTTTTCTGAATCCCCTGTACGTCCTGGAGCTGCTTACTTCTCCCCAACGCATCGAGTATGTCCTGCATCTGCTCGTTCCCCTCGGCCTACTCCCGACCCTTGGACTCGACCTGCTGGCCTTGTCCTTTCCCAGCTTCACCTACCTCCTACTGAGCAATTACAAGGAGATGTACGACGTCACGAACCAATACAGCGCGGTCCTCATTCCCCCCATTTTTCTCGCCTCCGTCCATGGCGTGGGGGTTCTCATGAGGCGAAAGCGCGGCAATGGCAACCTGTATCTGTGGGCCGCAGTTAGCTACGTGCTGGTGAGCAGCGCCGTGAGCTACTATCTTTATAGCCCAGGCCCATTTTCCCAGCGATTCAGGCCTGAAAGGTACGTGATCGACGAGCACACGGCGCAAGGGCTGCAGATCATCGACACCATGATCTCGCCCAAGGCTTCGGTCTCTGCCCAAACCGATCTGGTGCCGCATCTATCACATCGCAAAGAAATCTACGTGTTCCCCTATCTTCATAACGCCAAATACGTGCTGCTGGACCGCTACGGCCGGACCTGGCCGCTCAAGAAGTCCCAGTTCGATTACGCCGTCGAGGACCTCCAGTCCAACCCGGCCTACGAGCTGATCCTCGACCAAAACGGCTATCTTCTGTTCCGCCGGAAGCCTGGCCCGCTGCCCTATACCTATGCTGGCTTGAAGCTGGGCGATTCTCTCGAGGCGGTAGGCTACGAGCTTAGCCAGCCGTCCACCCACGTGGGTGGCTCCATCGAGATATCCGTTTATTGGCGGGCATCAGACGACATGGAAGATGATCGGAGGCTGCCCAGGTTGTTCACTGTTCTCGAACTCATGGACCGGGATGGGAACGTGGTTTCAGGCCATGGCAAGGAGCCGGGCAACGGATCGTTGCAAACGGACCGCTGGACAGCAGGAGATCTGGTGAGGGAGCGCTACACCATTCCTGTACCCATCAATATCGAGGCCGGCGAGTACACCGTTACGGCTAACATTCGGACTGACAAGAAGAGCTCCCGGAATCCGTCCCTCAGCTATACCGGCGAGCTCACGAAGGTGAAGGTGCGCTGAGCAAGCTGCTCATACCACTTCGTAGATCACGCTGGGTTCCCTCACCCTGAATCGACGCCCTTCCTCCAGGCTATGCCCTCGCTCCTCACTGTTCTTCCACTTGTTGTAGGCGTCCAAGCTCTCCCAGATTTGGACCACCATGTAGACCGATGGATCGTAGGACTTGCGCAAGATGATCTGTTCATTCATCCCCCACTGCCGGCGGATGATCTCGCCATCTCGCAGCCAGCGGACCGCCTCGTCCGCTTTGCCAGGCAGCAAGTGCACAGTCTGCACGAGCGCTATTCGTCCCATCTGTCGAACTCCTTCAGTTGTCCCCAGTTAAGGCCGCCTTCAGCCTCTTCGGCCCGGTAGGAACCTTTCGTTGTTGGCCCCGACCGTCATACTGAGCCTGGTGGGGGAGGCTCCTCACCCCCCGAGACACTTCGCCGCGGCTTAGGGTGGTAACCACCAGACCGCGTCGAACTGCTGGTCTTACTAGCCCTCGACTATTGTAGCACATCTACCCAGCCAGACTCAACAGCCATTCGGGAATTGACCCTGCCCTCGCCAAATGCTATAGTTGGCGCGGAGCCGGCCTGCTGGCCGCCATTCAAATTCAGCATGCGGCCGTCTCACGAAGCCGATTGTGGTGCCGATGGACCGAAAACATAGCAAGTTCTGCGCTGTCGTGGTTGCGCTCTCCGCCGCGTTTTCCTTCATGCCCCTGCTTCAACCGTACTTCTTCGCCTCCAGCGACGGGCTGTTCCACCTGTACAGGCTGATGGAGTATGACCTACTCCTCAAGAGCGGCGTTTGGCTTCCCCGTTGGGCGCCCGACTTCAACTTTGGCTCAGGGATGCCCCTGTTCAATTTCTACGCGCCGCTGACTTACTACCTGGCGGAGATCTTTCGCCTGTTCGGCGCCGGCTATGTCGATTCCCTTCGCCTATTTGTGGCGGCAATGATGGTTCTGTCGGGTCTCGGCGCTTTCCTCTACTCCCGAACCCTGTTTTCGCCCCTAACCTCTTCGCTCGTGGCCGTGGTGTACATGTATGCTCCATATCACCTCGTCAACCTCTACTACCGGGGAGACGTCGCCGAGTACGCCGCTTTCACTTGGTTTCCCTTTATCCTGTGGACCACGACGAAGCTTATCCGGCGACAGAGTTACGCCTATCTGCTGGTTGGCGCCATCTTCTACGGTATGCTTATCCTAACCCACAATCTATCGGCCTTCATCTTCTCCGGTTTCCTGGCTATCTATGCCATCGGCACCCTTGTGGAAAAACATCTGGCCGGTGGGCTACACTGGCGGGCGCTTCAGAACGATGCCCTTCGCCTGCTGGCCATGGTCGCGTCGGCCTTGACGCTAACCGCTTTCTTCTGGCTACCGGCGGCAGTGGAGAAATCTCAACTTAGCTTCGAGCGATTGCTCGCCGCTTTCGATTTCCGCGAGCACTTTCCCACCATGGGAGAGTTGGTCTCAACCGACCTGATACACCGGTACGGCGTCGTGTTCCGCAGCGCCGAGGTCTACGGCTATCGGCTGGGACTTCTCCAAACGGCGTTTCTGGTCGCAGGCTTGATCTTGTTGATTTGGCAGCGCCGCCGCCTAGGGCTGGGAACCAAAGCTCAGGCTATCGTCTCCCTAGCCGTAACGGCCGTTTCCCTGTTCTTCATTTTCCCCGTGTCTCAAGGGATTTGGGAAACGATTCCTATGCTGGACCTGACGCAGTTCTCCTGGCGTTTTCTGGCTTTCATCGCTCTGCCCAGCGCCTTTCTGGCTGGCTTGCTGATCGAGCTGCTTTCGGACCGATTGCGGACGCTGGCCGTGCTCGTAATAGCCCCGGCGGTGGTCGCTTCGAGCGTTGCCGCCATGTTCCCGATCATGTCCCACATCAGCGAGGCACAGGTCACGCCGCAGGGTAGCATGGTCTTCGAGATGATGACCGGTGCAGTCGGTACCACGGCGGCAGCCGAATACCTGCCACGCTGGGTGAAGGAGATTGCGCCTAATAGTCCCTATGCTCTGGCCAGCGCTCTCGATGAATCGACGGCCGGCTCATCGCGACGGTCGTCCTCTGGCGTGGCTGCCGTCCAGACCGAGAGAACTGGTGACCGGATTGGCTACCGGGTGAATGCTACCAGCCCCGGCGCGTTCATTTCGGACATTGTCTACTTCCCCGGCTGGATCGCCCGTATCGACGGGCGACAGGTGATAAGTTTCATCGACGAGCCTTCGGGATTGATAAAGCTAGAAGTGCCCGCCGGAGAGCATGTGGTCGGCCTCGAGTTCCAGAGCACGCCGCTGCGCTCGCTGGCCGATGCCGTCTCTCTCGCCACGCTGGTCGCGCTCGCCATCCCGGCGATTTGGCGCCGCCGACGATCGCTCGCCTCTGGCAGCCCGGCGATTCGGCTCAGCCGCTTGGCGGCCGGATCAGACTCGGAGGCTAAGGCCGGTGGGCAGGGTCGGGATGGGATGATGCGGATTGCCGGCGTCCGTATTACCCGAGAGCATCTCGCCAAGGCGCTGATTCTGGTGGCGCTGGCGTCCGTTTGGCTGGTAGCCAAGTCATCCTACGATTCAACTTACGCTGCCGCACCGTCGTTTGGCTCTCCGCTGGTGGCGAATCTGGACGGCCAGGTGATGATCGACGGCTATGCCCTGTCGGGACAGGACGGGAAACTCGATCCCGCCACCCAAATTGCCCCGGGCTCCACGCTGAAAACAACCGTTTTCTGGCACAAGCTAGACGGCGGCCGGGGGAATGATTACAGGCCATTCGTGCGGCTGACCAATAGATTCGATCGGACCTGGGCTTTCGCCGCCGCCTTCGACGAACGGCCCGACGCCGGCCCGGGGCGCCCGGACATCATGGCCACGACCTTCGAAATGGCGGTGCCGGCAGGCGTTCCACCGGGCATCTACGAGATCGAGGTGGCATTCGAGAGCGCCGCAACCAATAAGCTGCTCGAAGTCAAAAGGGTGTGGGTAGTTCCCGTTCTGCCAGCCCACTCCGGCGTGAGAATTGGCCCAGTTGTCGTGGGAAGAGATAAGTCTCACCTGGCCGGTGAGGTCCCACCGGCGGCGATTCAGGGAAAACCCTATTTGGCAAGCCCGGTTAGCTTCGGCGACGACCTGCGCCTGTTGGACCTCTCTGTGGTCAGCGGGGAGGCTACCAAGTCCGGCAAGCCTGGCGTAGCCTTGTCTCGGGAGGCGGGATCGGATTCCTGGCAGTTGCGGGCGGGTGAAGCGGTGCACATCGACCTGCTTTGGCATACCCTGCGGAAACTATCCAGCAACTTGACGGTCACAGCTCGTTTGGTGGGAGCGGACCGCAGCTTTTGGGCCATTCGCGATAGCCAGCCTGCCGATGGCACGTATCCCACCACTTACTGGGCGTCCGGTGAGCGAGTGCGCGATCAACTAGATATCCTCGTTCCCCCCGAAACTCCGCCAGGCCAGTACGAGCTGCAGTTGGAGGTAGTTTCTCCCACGGGACCTCTGAGCATTATCGGCAACAACCGCGCACCGATCGGGCCAACGCTCCGGATCGGCAGCCTATCCCTGCTGCCGGCCGCAGTTCCCGCCCGGCTCAAGGACCTGAAGGTTCAGAAACATGCAGAGATACAAGTGATTGATGGCCTGGACCTCGTGGGCTACAGCTTGAGCAGACCGGAGATGAGGCCCGGGGAGTCCTTGACCGCGGATTTGATTTGGCGGGCTACGAAGGCCATAGCCGCCGATCTGGTAGCAAGCGTCGAGCTAGTGGATCCCGCTGGGAACACGCTGGCAAGCGATAAGCGAAGACCGGCTGGGAACGCCTACCCGACCACAGCCTGGCGCCCGGGTGAGTTTCTTCGTGGAAAACACACCTTCACGCTGCCGCCCGGCGCTCCCGAGGGCGAAGCCGGCCTGCGAGTCACTCTGAACAACGCCGGCGGGGGCGAACCGCTGGGCCACGTCGGCATAGGGAAAGTTCGTATACTGCCGCGCACCAGGATATTCAGCGCCACGCCCAGCCGCCCGCTGGGAGTCGATTTCGAGGACAGGGCGCGCCTCTTAGGATATGACCTGGCCGGCGACGCGGGGCTCGGCGGCGGTGAGACGCCCAGGTTAGCTCCTTCCAGCCTTCTCACCGTAACGCTGTACTGGCAAGACATTCGAGAGATGCAAACCGGCTACACAGTATTCGTTCAAGTCCTAAACAGCGCGGGCAGGCTGGTGGCGCAAAACGATTCGCCGCCGAAAGGCGGAGAAGCGCCCACGACGGCCTGGGTCCGTGGAGAGGTGGTCATCGACGACCACCACATTGCCATCCCGGCGGAGCTGCCGGATGGCATATATACGATCATAGCTGGTCTCTACGACGCGACCACGGGAAAACGACTCTCGCTAGAAGGAGGCGACTACATTGCGCTCACACGCTTACTCGTCTCCTCCCGAGGATAGCGACCGGCGCCGCCGGGAACGGATCCTCAGAAGCCGGCACACCAGGCTGCTGCTCGTGCTGCTGGCGATCGCGGTTGCCGTGTTTTTCCGCACCTATCATCTCCACTCGTAGCGTTGTCTATCCTCTCCGTAGGCGTGTAGCTGTGCCACCCACCAGAAAGTTTGTCACGCTCCCGCCCTCTCGATCTGGCCCCTCTCCACCTTGAAAATCGCCGCGTCGGCGAAAAAGTCCGAGCGGTAGCGGTCCAGATCGGTGGTGGTGATGAGAACTTGCTCATTCTGCCTCAAGCCTTCGAGAAGATGCCCCCGCCTTTCGCCGTCCAGCTCTGACATCATGTCGTCCAGCAGCAGAATTGGCTGTTCGCCCGTTTCGGCGAGCATTAACTTGGCTTCGGAGAGCTTTAGGGACAGGGCAGCCGTGCGCTGTTGTCCTCGCGAGCCGTAGACGTTCAGGTCTACACCGTCGGCTCTGAGCTGCAAGTCGTCTCGGTGGGGTCCTACTACCGACATCCCAAGCAGGACCTCTTTTTCTACCACCTGTCCGAGCCTAGCGCGAAACGCGTCCTTGATTCCCGTGAGATCAAGCGAAGTTGCTGGGGCGTCTGGGAGGATTCTTGGAGAGTCGACAGACGACCCCCCGACGACGAGGGCCACGTCATTCTCCTCCCTTGAGCCATTCACCATGAGGCTGGACAAATAGGAGACCTTCAAGTGCTCCTGTCGTCCCGTCAATCGAGGGTGCAGACCCTGGGCCAGGTCGCTCAGCTCTTCCACCGTTTGCTGGCGGCGGGCCATGATGTAGGCGCCCGAATCGACCAACTGCTGGTTCCAGAACTCCAGTTGGTCAGGCCTGGCCTGATGGTCCCGAATCTGCCTGAGCAGATGGTTGCGCTGCACGAGGACGCGAGCGTAGACCTGCAGAGACCTCAGGTAGTGAGAGTCGACCTGCGAGTTCATGATGTCGAGGTACCGGCGGCGCAAGTGGGGAGGGCCGCTGATCAGCTCGATGTCCTGCGGGCTGAACATGACGACGTTCACCTGTCCCACCAGGTCCGTGGCCCGCTTTGGCAGGCCATTCAGGCGGATGCGTTTGGACATGGCGAGCGGCGTCCCATTTCCCGACCCGTCCTCGTCCGCCCGGGGCAGCAAAGTGATATCTACTTCGAGAGACGACCTTGCCCGGTGAACCTTGCCGGTTACTTTGGCGAATGGCATATCATCTTCTTGGGCCAGCCAGTTTACCAGCTCTCTGTCCGCCGAGGCGCGTGGCGAGCGGGTGGTGCCTAAGTAGAAAACCGCTTCCAGCAGGTTTGTCTTGCCCTGAGCATTGTCGCCGTGAAAAACGACGAAACACGCCGGTAAATCAAGCTCGAGACGAACATAATTGCGAAAGTTTGTTAGACTCAGGTGAGCAACATGCATTACTATCCTTGCTCGTGCTAGTACGGATGCCGTGCGAATGAATTATACCATACCGGACAATACCTCATCGGTCTCGATCTTGCTCCAATGCAAATCAGAGATCCTTCATATTTTGAGGAATAATGTCTTGCAATCTGCGAAGCAGAGCGCCGTCTCGCCATGATCCGTCAACTGCCGGTCATCTGGCTAGATCGCGTCGATGAACCCGTACTGACCGCCGCGGGCCGATTCAAGGCGCAGCATCGGCTGTCCTTCGCCGATGCCATCATCGCCGCCTTCGCTCATGTCGCCGGAGCGATTCTAGTCCACAAGGATCCGGAATATTTGCTGCTAAAATCCATCGTCGTTCAAGAGCAATTGCCTTTGAAGGACTCGTCCTCGCAGGCTGGGTTTTCGTCGCATACTGGAAGTTAGTCTAAGGTTAAGGCGACTCACTCATCAGCGATTTTTCTTTTCCCCTGGTCTCTGCTGGCGACTATAGCGCCACCTGAAGTCCCGAACCGCCAGCACCGTGGCCAGATCGCCACCGCGGCGAGCACGAGGAATGACCCTCCGTTCCAACCACCCTGAAAACCGTAGGTTTTCCGGAGGTACTCGACCTCGATGACCCGCATCATCGCCCCCCGCTGCGAACAATTCGCTAATCGGGAACCGGTTTCACTGCTCGCCGCCGCTCTTCACGCGCTGCAACATGGCGCTGGCGGGCAGTGTCCGGAATCAGGAAGACCACCGGCACGGCAAGAATCGAGACCAGCCCAAAAGCAAAGAATACCCCCTGCACGCCCATCGCCTGCTGCTGTTGCTCGAATTGGCTAGCTACCAGGATTACGATTGCCGTTCCGAACACGCCGCCCGTCGACCGGAACATGCCACGCAAGCCCACCATGGCCGCCACTTTTCCCGGCATCAGGTCTAGGCACGCGTTGTTGGAGGCCGGCGCCGCTATCCCTTGGCCCGCACCTGCGAGCAGGACTATGAGCGACAAGAGCACGAAATTCGGCACCTGCAGGCCCAGCAGAGACACGTCATGGAAGCCCTGACTAACCAGAAACAAACTCGGCGCGTTGAGCACCAGGCCCAGCACCATGGGTAGACGAAAGCCCCAGCGAATCACAAAGATGCTGCTCAACGCCGAAGCGGTCGCCATGGCCACCGAACGCGGCGCCAAAATCGAACCGCTTTCCGCCGCGCTCATCCCATAGGCCACGGTCGCATAATAAGGCACGAACGACGAAAAACCGAACAGGACCAGCCCAAAGAGAAAATTGTAGATATTGCTAGCCGCGAGCGGGCGGCTGGTGAGCAACTCCAGCTCGATGACCGGCGAAGGGGTACGGCCCTCGTGCCAGAGGAATACTACCATGGCGACCATTCCCACGACGATAAGCATCAAGACCAGCGGGTGTCGGATAGACTGCGCGTCGTTGGCCCAGGCGGTCATCGCCAGCAAGATGGCGACCATCGAGCCGGTGAAAAGTCCACCGCCGATAGCGTCGACCCGCTTTCTCTGGCTCAGCAGCTTAGTCTGGGGGATAAGCGCTAGAGCGGCCAGGAATATGGCCACGGAGATCGGCACGCAACCATAGAACAACCAGCGCCAGGAGAAGTGGTCGATGACGAATCCCCCAATAGTGGGTCCGACCACGCCGCCGACGGGATAGATGCTAGAGAAGAGGCCGATGGCGGTGGCGCGCCGTTCGCCGAAAGAATCGCTTACTATGCTCGTTGCCGACGGCAACTGGGCGCCAGAAGCGACCGCCTGCAGTATGCGGGCGAAGATGAGCACGTAAACGTTTGGAGCAAAGCCAGCCATGAAGGTGCCGACCGCAAAGCCGACCATTGAGACGAAAAGCACCCGGCGGGCGCCCCATTCGTCGCTTATCTTGCCTGCCAATGCCATCGCGATGCCCTGAGCGAGCATGAATCCAGTCAGAGTCCAACCCACCCAGGCGAGGCTAGTATTCAAATCGTCCAGCATCCTCGGTAGGGCAACCGCAACTATGGTCCCATTGATCGAGGTAATCAGAAAGGCGGCGGATACGATGCCAAAGACGATGTACGAACGGCGATTGGGCAGAGTCATCTATCGCTCACAGACAGTCGTGTGGTCGGTCAAGGGCATGTTGTCCTATCGGATGACGGCAGTATAGCCTGCTCTTACGGTTACGTCAAGGTTAGAGACAAGAACATCAACGGTCAGGCTGACTGGCGTCTCATTGGTGTTTCCAGACAGAGCCCATGTCATGATGTACCCAATCTATGAATGGCCTCCGTCCCCGGTAGACTGATCGGCTGGCTATTCCACGTAATCTGACATGGACGCCAATGGCTGATCCCTAATCGCGGGCCGGCGGCCCCGCCGCTCGCCGGCGCTCCCTCCGCGCCGCCACGTAGCGCTCGTGAGCAGAATCTGGAATGAGTAAAGCCAACGGCACGGCGAGCAAGCCAAGCAAGGCAAGTGCCAAGATTATCGTTTGCATGCCAGATGCCTGCTGTTCCCCAAATCGACTGGCTGCCAGTACAATCGCGGCTGTTCCGAGCAGGGCGCCCGTAGTCCGGAACGTGCCACGCAGCCCCACCGCAGCCGCTAGCTTTCCCGGCACCAGGTCCAGCGACGCGTTGTTAGAAGGTGGCGCCTGAATTCCATGTCCAAATCCTGCCATCATAACCATGGACGATAAGAGCACGAGGTTTGGCACTTGCAAGCCTAATAGCGATAGGTCGTGAAAACCCCGACTGACCATGAGCATGCTCACCGAGTTGAGGACAAAGCCTAAAACCATCGGCATTCGATAGCCCCAACGCATCAGAAAGACGCTGCTAACGATCGAGGCAATGGCCATGGCCGCGGAACGTGGCGCCAGGACCGCGCCGCTCTCGCCGGCGCTCATCCCGTAGACAACCGCCGCATAATAGGGAATAAAGGAAGAGACAGTAGACAGCACCAACCCGTATAGGAAATTGTAGAGGTTGGCCGCCACAAGTGAGCGACTGGTAAGCAGCTCAAGCTCGATCACCGGCGACGGAGTTCGCCCCTCATGCCAGAGAAATATGCCCAAAGCCACCGCGCCGGCGACGACGAGCAGCCAGGTGAGCGGATTTTCAATAGATTGCACGTCGTTTCCCCACGCCGTCATCGCCGACAATATGGCCACCATGGAGCCGGAGAACAAGCCAACGCCGATCAAGTCAAGCCCCTTGCCTTGGCTGAGGGATTTGCTCGGCGGAATGAATGCCAAGCCCACGAGGTATAACGCCGCTCCGATAGGTGCGCTACCGTAGAACATCCACCGCCAGGAGAAGTGGTCGATAACGACTCCTCCGACGGTGGGGCCGAGTACACCACCCAAGGGAAAAATGCTGGTGAAGAGGCCAATGGCGGTCGCTCGCCGTTCGCCAAAGGCGTCGCTCACTATGCTCGTGGCCGATGGCAACTGGGCGCCTGCAGCGACTGCCTGCAAAATGCGCGCAAAGATGAGCACGTAGACATTCGGGGCAAATCCGGCGAGAATCGTGCTCGCGGTGAACACGATCATGGATACCGAGAATACCCGGCGGGCGCCCCAATCATCGCTCAGCTTTCCAGCCAGTGGCATGACAATACTTTGGCCCAGTTGGTAGCCCGTGAGGGTCCAGCCAACCCAGGTTAGACTAGTATCCAAATCCGCCAGCATCTTCGGAAGGGCAACCGCCACAATGGTGGCACTAACGGAAGTGATTGTCAAGCCAGCAGATACGATGCCGAAAACAATATAAGAGCGCAGAGACGTCATCCTGCCTTCCGTCCGCCGATAGCTAATGGACAACCGGTGTCGCCCCACGCCGCCGCTCCCGCGTCGCGACAAAGCGCTGGCGGGCGGTGTCCGGGATCGCGAAAACGGCAGGCACGGCAACCAGGCCGATTAGGCCAAGAGCCAAGAATACCGTTTGCATGCCCTCTGCTTTCTGCGGCCCGAACTGGCTGACCACCAGAATAGTGGCCGCCATGCCGAACACGCCGCCTGTCGCCCGAAACATGCCCCGCAGTCCCACGGCCGCCGCGATCTGCCCCGGCACCAGGTCGAGAGAGGCGTTATTGGCCGGCGGCCCACACACTCCCTGTCCGAGGCCGGCCAGCATCACTATGGACGATAGCAGCACAACGTTGGGCACTTGCAGGCCCAACAAGGACAGATCGTGAAAGCCCTGGCTGACCAGGAACAAGCTCACCGAGTTGAGGACCAGGCCCAAGATCATGGGCATGCGATAGCCCCAGCGAATGAGAAGAACACTACTCACCGTCGAGGCGATGACCATTGCCGCCGACCGCGGCGCTAGCACTGCCCCGCCTTCCCCTGCGCTCATTCCGTAGGCAACCGTAGCATAATAGGGAACAAAAGAAGACAGGGTGAAAATCGAGACCCCGAAGAGGAAATTGTAGAAGTTGCTAGCCAGGAGAGGGCGATCGGTAAGCAACTTGAGCTCGATTACCGGCGCCGGACTGCGCTTTTCGTGTCGAAGGAACACCACCAAAGCGATCACTCCCGCGATGACGAGGAGCCACGTGAGAGGGTTTCGCATGGACTGAGCGTCATCGCCCCAGGCCGTCATTGCCGACAAGATGGCAACCATCGAGCCGGCGAACAGTCCGGCGCCGACGACGTCCACCGGCTTTCCTCCTTCCAGGCGTTCACTCCGGGGAATGAGGGCCAATCCCGCGAGGAGAGTCAGAGCCGAGACTGGAACGCCCCCGTAAAACATCCACCGCCAGGAGAAATGGTCGATGACAAACCCGCCGATGTTGGGGCCGATCACGCCACCCAGAGGATAGATGGCGGTGAACAGGCCAATGGCCGTGGCCCTTCGCTCGCCAAACCCATCGCTCGCTATGCTGGTAGCTGCCGGCAGCAGGGCACCCCCCGCAATTGACTGCAGCACGCGGGCAAAGATGAGGACGAATATGTTGGGAGCAAACCCACAAAGAAAGGAACCGACCGTGAACAAGGCCGTTGCCCAAAGGAACACCCGCCGTGCTCCCCAATCGTCGCTCAGCTTGCCAGCCAGTGGCATGGAGACGCTCTGGGCCAACTGATAACCGGTCAGGGTCCAGCCGGCCCAGGCGAGGTTGGTTTCGAGATCTTCCATCATTTTCGGCAGGGCAACCGCCACCATGGTGTTGCTAATGGAACTGGTGAGAAAGCCAACGGATATGATGCCGAAGACAATGTAGGAGCGCCGGTTGGGCAATGTCATCTTTCGATCACAGTTGGTCGACCTCGAAGAGCCAAGGAATGTCGTTCCAAGGAATGACAGCAGTATAGCCCGCTCTTACGGTTACGTCAAGGTTAGAGCCAGAATTATCCTGCTTGACTGGTTGACGACCACCTGAACACCGTGATAAACTGGCGCAGGATTGGTTGCGCTAAGGAGGAAGGAATGGCCCGCATACCCGAGGTTCTCTTCAAGTCAGCGCTCCCCAAAGATAAGCAGCACATCTTCGATTCCATCGCCGAGAGCAGGGGAAGGGTAGCCGGCCCTTTCTCCTTTCTGCTACAAAGCCCGGAAGTGGCAGGCCGGGTGGCCCACCTTGGCGCCTACATCCGCTTCGAATCCGGCCTGTCTGGGGCGGAAAAGGAGCTGGCGATTATCACTGCGGCTAGAGAGAACGATTGCGGATATGAGTGGGCAGCCCACGTCAAGCTGGCCCGCAAGGCTGGCGTGCGCGATGAGGCCATTGACGCCGTAGGCCGTCGTGCTCCCCTCGATTCGCTCACCGAAGCAGAAACGGCCATCGTGGAGTATGGGCGCGAGCTACTGCGCGATCATCGCGTGTCCGACCAAACCTTCGAGGCGGCCAGATCCCGCTTCGGCGATTCCGGCCTCATTGAGTTGACGACCACTTTTGGCTACTACGCCATGTTGGCTTGCGTGCTCAATGCTTGCGGTGCCGAGCCACCTCCCGGCTCCGAACGCCTGCCCGTGTAGGAGTCGGGAGACAGGGGTCAAGCCATCGTCCCCGGAATCCTGCCTCCCTTTCCCCTGCCCCCACAACCTAACCGCCCTGAAGCGCCGGCAGGAACTCGATCTCCGACTCGTCCCCCACGGGCTGGAGTAGGCGTAGGTCTGTCACGACGCCGTCGACGGCCACGCCGAGATAAGGGTTGATCTGGTCGCCCTGGCACAGGCGACCACGAAACCCTGGATAGGTCGACTCTAAAGCCCTCAGCACCTGGTCGACCGTCGCTCCCGGAGCCGCCACTCGTGCCTTGCCGCCGGTCAGGTCCCGCATAAGCGGAGGAACCAGCACACTGGCCAAGACTTGCATCCACCCCCTTCTGTGTCGAGATTCTCGAGCCGAGGTCGCCTCCCTCACGCCGGAGTCATGGCAGGCCGTTGCAGCTATGGTATACTTAGGGCGACGAGAAGCCCAGGATCGAGGGAGTTGCGGCGTCCATTCTAGCATCCGTCGCTCGTGTCGTCAACGTCCGTAGCGATGAGGGGTTGAATGGGAGGAAAGACATATCCGTGCAATCTCTACAGAAATCCGTTGACAGCCGCGTCCCCACGCTCGTCCAAGAAGAGGGGACATGCAATGAAGCGAGACAAAGCGAAGATTGCTGGCTTGGTCCTGGCCGCCGGCTACTCTAGCCGTATGGGCAGCTTCAAGCCTTTGCTCCCCCTTGGTGACGCTACCGTGATTGAAAAGTCCGTGGGCAGTCTCCTCGGAGCCGGCGTGAAGGACGTGAGTGTGGTCGTCGGCTGGCGGGCCAACGAGATCGTCTCCCTCTTGGGCACACCCGGAGTGAAGGCGGTTTACAATCCCCATTATGACTTGGGCATGTACTCCTCGGTTGTGGCCGGCGTTGGCAGCCTGGGTCCGGCAGTCGACGCCTTCCTCCTGCTGCCAGGCGACTATCCGCTGGTAAAGCCCCATACCGTGCAGTCTCTGATTGGCGCCTACCTAAACAGCCGGGCGGGAATCGTCTACCCCCGCTATCTGGGTCGCCGGGGCCATCCCCCCCTTATCGAAAGGAGGTACGTGGAAGAAGCCCCCGACGCTAGCCAGCCAGGCGGACTAAGAACAGTGCTGAGACGTCATGAAGACGAAGCGATAGACGTCGTGGTAGACGATCAGGGTGTAATCATGGATCTGGATATTCCTGACGATTACGCGAAGGCGCTGTTCCGTTGCAAGTAGCTCGCAGCTAGCCTTTAGTCCGTCGTCGAGACAGCGTCCCGCCGCTGCTTGTCTCGCGCGGCCACAAAGCGCTGACGCGCCGCATCCGGGATGAGAAACACCAGCGGAATAGCTGCTAGGGCGGCGAGACCAAGTCCCAGAAACACCACCTTTAGTCCCATTGCTTCATCCTGAAACTGGCTGACCACCAGGACGGTGGTCGCCAACCCGAACGTGCCGCCTGTCGAGCGAAACATGCCGCGGATGCCAACCACTGCTGCCACCTTCCCTGGCACGAGGTCCAGGGAGGCGTTGCTGGATGGCGGCGCCGCCGTCCCGTGTCCGAGGCCTAACAGCATCACTATCGCCGAGAGCAGCACAACGTTTGGTATCTGCAGACCCATGAGCGATGCGTCGTGATAGTACTGGCTTACCAGCAGCAAGCTCGTCGCACTGAAGAGAAAGCCCAAGATCATCGGGAAGCGATAGCCCCAGCGAATGAGGAACACGCTGCTCACCGTCGAGGCGGCTATCATTGCCAATGAACGGGGCGTCAGGATCATGCCGCTCTCTGCGGCGGTCATGTCATAGACTTTAGTGGCCAAATACGGGATATACCCCATTGCGCTGAACAGCACAAGTCCGTAGAGAAAGTTATACAAGTTCGTCGCCAGAAACGGGCGAGTGCGGAGCAGTTCCAGCTCGATTATCGGCGAGGGAGTGCGGCCCTCGTGCCGCAGGAATAACACCAGGATGATCAGGCCGACGACAGCCACCACCCAGGTAGTCGGGTTCCCGAGAGATGTTGTATCGTTGCTCCAAGTGGTCATGGCCGCCAGGACGGCGACCATACCGCCGGCGAAGAGGCCGATGCCGAAGGTATCTACCTGCTTGCCCCCGGCGGACCGTCCTCCCCGGGGAATGAGCACTAGCCCGAGGAGAAATATGATGGCCCCAAAGGGGATGTTGCCGTAGAACATCCAGCGCCAGGAGAAGTGGTCGATGATAAACCCGCCGATGTTGGGGCCGATCACGCCGCCGATTGGCATGACCGAGGTGAACATGCCGATGGCGGCCGCCCGGCGGTCGCCAAAGCAATCGCTTACGATACTCGTCGCCGAAGTCATCAGGCCGGCATGCGACAGCGCCTGCAGCATACGAGCGAGAACAAGAACGTAGACGTCGGGCGCCGCTCCCGCCAGAATAGAGCTGAAGACGAAGAGCACCACCGCCCCCAGGAAAACCCGGCGGGCCCCCCAATCGTCGGCTAGCTTACCCGAGATCGGCATGAGTATGCTCGAAGCGAGCTGATAGCCGGTCAGCGTCCAGCCTACCCAGGCGAGGTTGGTATCCAAGTCCTTCAGCATAGTCGGAAGAGCAACCGACACAATGGTACCCGTTATGGAGGTCATCAGGAAACCACCGGACAGAGCCGCAAAGATCAAGTAGGCTCGCCTGTCAACCAAGCTCATCTCTCGCACATCGTCAATTAAAGCGGACGTATCTCAAACGGCGTCTCTAGCGAATAGGAGCAGTATAGCCTGCTCTTACGGTTACGTCAAGGTTAGACTGGCGAACAACTGCCTGCTCTATTGCGACAGGGCGGCGAGAAAAGACACAGGCGAGAGAATGGCATTTGCTGTCATCTCTCGCCTGCGCGATGCTCACGTGATCTTACGAACTATCTAGCGTGTACCTTGCTTACGGCGAACTCACGCCCCTCATTGTGGCAGACTTTGCAGCTCTCAGCGCCGTCCACAGTCTGAGCAGCGGCATGAGTCTTGGCCGGCCCACTGTCGTGGCAGCCTGTACAGGCAGCCGTGATCGGCGGTATCGAGGTGACGACCTTATCGCCAACTTTCACCGTCGTCGGAATGACACCCCGAGCGAAGTTCAGCAACTGGGAGCCGGGCACGTGGCACTTCTCGCAGTTCCGTCGGTCGCCTGGGAAGCGCACCTCAGACAGATCGATCGGTCGGACGTTGCTTGCGCCTCCGCCATAGATGACGAGCTTATCGTTCTGCTCCTCGCCGGTGTGGATCTTGTGGATCAACCGCTTGAAGTCGATAGGCTCGGGTGGCAGCGGGCCGCCAACGGATGCTCTCTTGACAGCGTCGCTGTTGTTGGGATTGTGGCAGAGCACGCAGAACTCCGTGTTGACGCGGCTACCGCCGTGCAGCGCCAGCTTCTCGTGGCAGACGTTGCAGTTATTGACGTCGACGATCTGTTTGCGCGACTGAGCTACAGTGCCGGTCACGGCGGCGTACGCAACCTTGTTGAACCCAACGTTCCGAGCTGCAACTGTATTGCCTGCCCAATCCTTGAGATTCTGATTCAAGATGCCCTGAACACCTGCCGCATACGTGCCTGTGGCGTCAGCGGGTATCTTTGCCGTGAAGGTGTAGCTGTAGTTGCCGTCACCAGTCGCCGTGGCGCCGGTGGCCGTCTCTGCTACGGGAATGGTAGCATAGTCGGTGGTCGGCCCGGAAAGGACGAAAGATAGGCTGGACATCTCCGATGGTTTGATGGGCTGGCCGGCGTTGTCCTTGATATTGAACACAACCGTCGGCGACTGGCCGGGCTTCGCCGTCAAGTTCACGATCTCGAAGTTGACTCCCCTCAGTTGTTTCGACCGGTCGGGAATCGTGTGAGCTCCGGTCACCGATAGGTCAAACTCCTGGCCGTCCGCCGGGTGGCAGGTTTTGCAAGCCGTATTGGGCTGTGCGCCACCGCCATGATTGGCGCCTGTCTGGAAGTTGACATTGTCGTGGCAGGCCCCACAGGCCTCGGCGCTGGGTTGAGTCTTCCATACATCGCCCTGCTTTCCTTTATGGCAGGTCGTGCAATTGCGGGTATCCTGCGGAAAGACGATGTCGCTGAAATTGTGATTCTCGCCGCCGATAAAGTAGGCCTTGCCTGCCTTCACGCTGGGAAGATTCGCTCCGCTATGGATTTTGTGGACGAGAACACGGAATTCCACGGAGTTTCCGCTTTGCGGGTCGACGTTTTGCCCGGTGTGGCAGGTTACACAGTAATCAGTTTCCCGACGCGTCGTTCCGTGAACGGCCAGCGGATCGTGGCATTGATTACAGGCCGCTGTCGTGACAACCTCCCGCTGGGCTTTCGTTCCGCCTGACGGAACAAAATCGAAGGTAGCATTGCTAACGGCTGCCCGATTGTCTCGCGTGACCTGGCTACCGATGCGATACGTGGCCGCCGGGTCGAATCCGGCTGGCACGGCAGCCTTGAACGCGTACTGAAACGAGCCGCCGCCCTGGTCGGTAAACGTTCCGCCGCTATCGGCGCCAGGCTGAGTCGCGGTGTCGAGAGCGGGCTTGCGAGTCTCGCCCTTGAACACGAAATCCCTTCCCTGAACCTGATTCACGACGAAGTTTTCCCAAAAGGTGCGCCCGGTACCTGTCTCCTGCTTGAGCACGGCAATGTCGAACCGCAGGCTGTTGGCGTCGACATCGGTCAGGCGAAGCGGGCTTCCCTTGGCGTCGGTCAGCTTGAACGACACCACGGGCTTGCGGTCGCCGGGAATGGACGCGCTGGTGATAGCCAGCTTCACGCCACCTGTAGCCGGCGTAGATTCACCATTCACGACCGAGTTGGAATGAACAAGCTGATACACAACCATGAACAGGGACAATGTTACGATTGAGCCGACGATTGTCAGAATCGTTCTGACGCGATGGTGCATTCTTCTCTCCCTCCTACAGATTACGGTGCAGGCTACGTAATCTCGGTTCTCATTATCGTTGCTACGTGATAACCGATGGCCCGGACTTCTGACCTGACCTTCCGACCTTTGCCTGCCTTCCACCACGCAGTAGAAGTCCCCGATTCTCCTATTCCATCGCAATCACCCCCCTTTCCCACCAGGTCGGTCGCCAGCAGGCCATTAGCTGCCTTGACAGGCAAAAGAAGAAAGCCCATGGCTGGGCACGTGAGCCGCCAAGCCATAGGCGTTCATCATTGCCTACAGTCGGGATGCCAACGTCAACATCCACTGGTTCGACCTTATGCTAGTGCGATTGAGTTATAGCATACACACGAACCAAATACAACGGGTTGCCGGTCTAATTGTAAAGTAATTCACGAATCGATATCGGCAGAAAAGGGCCTGTTTGGCTATCAATCGTATCCTTTCGCCATCGCACTGTCCTGTTGAGTGACCCCAACGCCCCTGCCGTGACGCCATTCACCTTTGAAGGCCGCCCGGTAGTCGAGATCGCCCGGTCGGGCGATGCGCCGGGCAGCGTCGAGACGTCAACCGGTGTGGCCGTTGGCGTGAAGGGCGATGTGTTCGTCGCCGACCGGGCGAAAAAACAAATACTGCGGTTCATCGCCGAGCATTAACATTACTTTCATGAGATGATCATGGTCGAGTCGTCGTATCCCGCCAGAAAACCAGGGATGGAAAGTAGCATTTGTCAGTTCTCAGCCGAATTGGCACAGATGTTGCATCCCTTTGATATCACTGCTCTTTGAAGACCGATGGAAAAGACAGGCTTAGGCCTGCAGACATGAGGGTGAGCGCGATGGTACGACGACAGAAGTTGGTTTTCGCCACAGTTATCTTGGCTGCCGCACTCCTGTTGCTGCCAGCCTCGGTCGCGACGTTTCCTTCGCCCGGCGCCGTTCGCGGCCCAACAGGTGATAGCATCTCCTCTCTGCCGTCTGAGGATGATGGCGCGGCAGAGCCGGCGCGCGCCAGGTTCCTCAAACCCGGGCCGTCACAGGTGGCGGTCGGGTCCTTGGCCAACGGCGACCAGCTTCAAGTTGTGTCCAAGATAACCCACTCTTTCATCAGTTGGCGACCTGAAGATTTGCCGTCAATCGAGAACGCCGCACGCAAAGCCACGGAAAACGGCCAGGTGGCCATGATCAGTTGGGAGCCGAGGCTAGCCGAGAGACCCGATCCTTCGTCCACAGGCCCCGACCGACTCGTTCTGCAACGCATCGCCGATGGCGAGCTTGACGACTACATCAGAGATGCGGCCCGCGTCCTGAAAGGTAGCTCACAGCCCATCATCCTGCGTTTCGCCCACGAGATGGACCTGCCCTTCGACAATTATCATGGCTGGTACGGCCTGGCGCCAGATGTCTACATCGTCGCTTTCCGGCACGTCCACGACATCTTCGCCGAGGAGCAGGTCGACAACGTCATCTGGCTATGGTCTCCTGGAGGGCGCCTCGACGATAACGGCAAGCTCACCTCTCTAGCGTGGTATCCGGGCAATGACTACGTGGACATGGTAGGCCTCTCGGTATTTGTGTATTGGCGGTGGGAGGAGATAGTCTCGCCGAGCAGGCAGCCGGCGCATTCCTTTCGGTCTCCCCAAGAGGCCATCGAGCCGGCGTACAGAGATCTAGCGCTGCTGAACAAGCCCATAATCCTCGCCGAGGTCGGGGCGGATCTTCATCCTAGTCGAAAGGGCGAAAGAGCTCGCTGGCTGTTATCCCTTCTCGACCTGGTCAAGCAGCCGTCCTTCGACAAGATCGTGGCGGTCGTCTTCTTCAACGCCCCTCACCCCGTCGACAACTACAGCGCCGACTGGCGCCTTGGTCCCGACGAAATGAACGCGGTCATAAATGCCATGAAGGGCGACGCGTTGTTTGATGCCGGGCCACGGCAGGATAGTGGAAACACGCCATAACCCGCCAATGGCCGAGACGCTGTCCGAAGCAGTCAGAGACGATCTATGATCCTTCATGGGGCAGCGAACTTCCGCTTCAAACTTGAGCCGCCCCGGCTCTCATGGATACTCCGATCTAGGACCTCTCTGACGTTGGCCCGGAGTGCCGGTAGCTTGTTGACAACCACATCCCACACGATGTCAAAGTCAACGCCAAAGTAGCCATGAATGAGACGATCGCGCATTCCTGCCGTGGCGCGCCATTCGATGGCAGGATACTTCTGGCGGAAGGAAGGAGGGATCTGCTTAACCGCTTCGCCAATAATCTCAATGCTGCGTACCCAGGCGCGCTTAAGGGTCTCATCCTCCAAGAATGTTGCCATTTCGAGTCCTTTGGCGCTCCTTAAGAGAAAGTCCGCCTCGTCCATAATATGCTGGAGGTATTCACGCACCGACAGGGGCATACTCAACCTCGCGTAGGATATACGGGCCGATGTACGGACTCAACGACTCAGTTGTGATGAGATCGACTGGCCGTCCAAACAAATCTTCGAGGTAGAAGGCAATCTGCATAAAGTGGTCAAATGTCTTCTGACCCGGCTCGAAGTCGACGAGGATATCAACGTCACTCTGATCCCTCGAAACATTCCGCACGAACGAGCCAAAGAGACCGCAGCGCCGCACGCCCAGTCGCCGCAGCTCCGCATGGTGCTTCTGCAAAAGAGCCAGGATTTCTTCTTTGTTTTGAACTGTCATTCCGTACCTCGCATTCAGATTTCGCGCTTAGACAGGCAGGAAGAACGCCTGTGCTCTCAACGGCAACCTGAGAGCGCAGGCGTCCTGCCCTGCAGTGTCGGAACATGGTGAGTGTGAACTCGCCTGTGAACCACCCTCGCGGCCATGCTTGGCAATCGTCGCCTTCGCATTCTAGCCGGCGTGAGGCACCCAACTTATGTCCAGTATCGTATTCGTCGGATTCTCCGTGCGGAAGCGGGCTTCCACCTGCATCCCGATGGTGGGAGTCCCGTGCTCCAAGCAGCCCTTGAAGATGGTGCAAACGCCGGGCAGCTCGACGTCCACCTGATAATAGGGCGTTGTCGGCTCGATAGCGGTGCCAGCGTACTCCACACGGGCGTAGGTATGCACCGTACCGATCACGGGTTGCAGTATCTCCTGCCAGGCCATGGGCTGGTTGCAGTCCGGACAGTCGGCCCGGGGCGGCAGCCAGAGCCTCTTCTCCTCGCACTCAGGATTGACACACCTGGTGGCCAATAGTCTGCCTTCGGTTAGGGCCTTGAAGAAGGGGGTCAGTTTCCCATAGGTGTGCCTGTGAGTCAAGCTTCTCGGCCACTCGATCACCACGGCGCGCTCCGAAGACAGCACTGTGGCAGGTTCGCCGATGTATTTGGTACATTCATCAGTCGATTTCATCTTTTTCCCCTCTGTCATATCTCTGCGAGTGACCAGCAGGCGATCAATCGTATCGCTGTGGTCGCCGTCCGTTCCCGCCATGCTGATAGCTGACCTCTACCTAGAAAGCCTTCCTCATCATCCCCACCGTCACGTGCGATCCCACGCCGGCATGGGAAACCCACAGCGCCTGTTTGGCAGCCGGAACCTGCAGGCTAGACCAGTCGTCCGGCTTCTTCTTGCCGAAGGACTCCCAGATCTTGGGGTCGCCGTGAAACTTGTCGTACTTGTTCTGGAGCTGCCAGAGGCATTCAACCCCCTGGAAGATGCCCGTGGCGCCCACGGCGTGCATAGTGCCGATCAGGCCACCGGACAAGTTGGCCGGGCATTTGCCGCCGTAGTAGGCGTCCCCCGATTCGATGTAGTCTGGCTCCCGCCCAGTGGTCGGCGAAACTGCCGGCGGCAATGAAATTGATGAGACCTTTGACCTCGCGCGGCGACAGTTTCAGATCATTCTGTCGAGCATCTGGCGAAAGGCCACCATCACCTGTTCCTCGACCCTCATTTCCGAACAGAATTTCTTATACTCGGTCATCCGCCGGCAACGGCGAATACTCTTCTGTTTCACTTGGGAACCCGCCAGTTGCCCTCCTTCAGAACTATCATCGATTGCTCCTTTCCCGCCCAAGCGGTTCATGGCAAGGGTGATCCTCAGATCTATTATACAGGATATTAAGATACGAGTAGAACGGGAACCAGCCCACCATCGGCCAACCCTGGGACAGGCCAACCCTGGGATGTTGATACTTTCGCCTGTTGCCCGTATACTGGAAGTAAGGTGACAGTAGACTTCACAAACTACCAGCTCGGACCCCAGCCAGATAGTCTTTTCGAGCTTCCGCCGGGGACCAAGGTCATCGACCTTCCGTCGAACCTGCTGGGCATGCCTGGCAGCATGCCGACGCCAGGGCGCTAGAGGCTCACCAGGTCGCTGAGATTTGCGTCGTGCAAGGAATAAGAGAACAGTAGAAGGAGGATCCCGATATGTATGGCACCATAGCTAAGCTACGCGTCAAGCCGGGCCACGTGGGTGGCCTGAAACTTGTGATGGAGGGCAGTGCAACGCCGCCGGGAGCGGTGGCCATCTACGGCTATGAGATGGATGCCAACCCCAACGAGGTCTGGTTGGCAGTGGTTTTCGAGAGCAAAGAGGCCTACGTGGCCAACGCCAACAGCCCGGAGCAACACCAGCGATATCTGGAGATGATGGCCTACCTCGAGGCCGAGCCGGAATGGCACGATGGAGGATTATTGTTCTCAAAAACGATCTAGCGGTCTACAAGCTGCGTGCGCAGGGCGTAACGGCGAGTGCCTATGTCTTGCGGAGAAGCCAACCGATCACCGGAAGGGAATGATCGCTGAGCCCGCGTCGGTTAACGAGATGCATAGACGAATTGTAGACGATTAATAGTCGATTTTCAACCTACCTCCTCCCGAACTCCTTCTCAAGGAGGGAGGAGCTCAGGTGGACCATCGTTGGCCTGCCGTGAGGACAAGTGCGGGGAAGGTTAGTCTTTTCCAGTTGCTTGATGAGCTCTCTCATCTCGTCGAGGGTGAGCGTCTGACCTGCCCGCACGGCGCCGTGGCAGGACAGGGTCATGGCCAGCTTTTCTTTCCACTCCAGAGTTGCCGAGCCCGCGCTTAGCTCGTCCAGAATCGCCACAAACGCGTCCTTGGGATTTGACTCCTGGAGAAGCCAGGGAACGGCGCGGAGAAGACAGGCGTTGCTGCCAAAGGCTTCTACCTCGAATCCGCCCGAGGCCAGGGTCGAAAGATTCGACTCAAGGCGATCGCCTTGGGAAGGGGTCAGCTCGACCAGCAGTGGCTCCAGCAGACCCTGTGACTGCACCCGGCTCTCCTCCAGTTGGCGCCTTATCTTCTCGAACAAGATCCGCTCGTGCGCCGTGTGCTGGTCGATCAGGTACATGCCGTCAGGACCCTCGGCGACCACGTAGGTTTCTCCCAGTTGACCCACCACACGCAGTACCGGCAGCCCGCAAACGACTTCCTGAGTCTGTGGACTCCGGGCCTCAGCCCGGTCGTCCCTGCGATCCGTTGTCAAGCTGGTGGTCCAGCCTCCGGCATCAAAGGCAGCGGGCGGGGCGCTGGCCCCATCTTGGCGCCTGACCTCGGCCGGCAGATGCATTGCCGGCACCGACGACGAGCCGACGATGACCGCCCGTATCGGCCTGTAGACCGCATCGAAGACCTCGTCCTCTCGCGTGAACTTGACCTCCCCCTTGGCCGGATGGACGTTCACGTCCACGTCGGTGGGCGGAAGCTCAACGTTGAGCACGACAACTGGGTGCCGGCCAACCTGCAGCATTCCCCGATAGGCTTCCTCCGTGGCAACGGCGATACGCCGGTTCTGAACCCAGCGCCGGTTGACAAACAGGCTGATGTAGGTGCGATTGTTTCTCGTGATAGATGGAGGGCTGACGCAGCCCCAAACCCGCACGCCATCTTTATCCTCCCGGCTACGTCGGTCGATCTCGATCATCTGTTTGGCGGTTTCCAGACCGTAGAGTTGGGCAACGACGTCGAGAAGCTTGCCGCTCCCGGGAGCACGGAAGACGTCCCTGCCGTCTATGAGCAAGCTGAACCGCACCTGGGGATAGGCAAGGGCGTACTGCGTCACCAACTGGCTGATGTGGCTGACCTCCGTCGAAGACGCTTTCAGGAACTTGAGACGGGCGGGAACAGTAGCAAAGAGATGGCGCACGGTAACGGTAGTTCCCTCGGGGCAGCCCCGGCTGCCCTGCTCCACCATCATTCCCCGCTTGAAGGCGACGTAGGTCCCGGCAAGCTCTGTTCTGGTTCGCGTCAACAGGGAGATTTCCGCCACGGCGATGATGCTGGGTAGCGCTTCACCCCGGAAGCCCAAGGTATTCACGGACTGCAGATCCGCCAGGCCGGAGATCTTGCTCGTGGCGTGGCGCCGAAACGCCAGGTCCACCTCGTCCGCCGGAATACCGCCGCCATCGTCGGTGACTCTGATGAGCTGGGTTCCCCCGCCTCTCACCTCTACCGTCACCTGCGTGGATCCCGCGTCCAACGAGTTCTCGACTAGCTCCTTGACGACCGAAGCAGGCCGCTCGATTACCTCGCCGGCGGCGATCTTCATGGCGACCTCTGGCTGCAGGACCCTGATTGGCATCGCTCGGTTCCTCCAAGCCATATTATAACATAGTCGGGGCGTCCGGAGCCTCTGGCACCCTTCCTGCACTCTGTTGTTGGTCGTCATGCCCAGATCAGTTCCGGCAAAAGGAGGGATGACATCATGCCGCGGCCAATTCTGGCCCTATTTGCCCTCTTCTTCGCTCTGGCCGCCTCCCCGGCCTATTCCCGGGGAGCCCCCGTTGGCCAGAGCTTCGTACGCGATGATAAGAGCTACAGCGACAGAATAACCCTAACGATGGTCGGGATGTCCGCCATTCCCAGAGACAAGATATACGAGGCCTGGCTGGTCACCGATAACGGACTCGAGCAGAGCAGCCTAGGCAATCTCAAAGTGGAATCTGACGGCACGGTCAGACACAGCCTTACCAGAGACGAGAACTTCCTGGCAAGATACAACCGCGTGCGGATCAGCGTCGAGCCGCGAGGCAAGGAGGATCCCAAGCAAGCCGGCGAGACGGTGGTCGAAGGAGATATCCCGATGCCAGTCCTCGCCGAGCTTCGCCTGATGCTCGTCTTTTCTTCGGATGCGCCCGGCGGAACCGCCCTGGCCGTTGGCATTAGAACGCAGACGAGTCTGATGTTAAAGCACACCAACCTTGCGGCATCCGCTTTGGCCGGTGGCGACCTTGGCAAGGCCAAGGAGAACGCCGAAGCGGTTGTCAACGTCGTCGAGGGATCCAGAGGCCCCCAATACGGCGATCTAAACCAGGATAGCAGCATCCAGAACCCCGGCGATGGCTACGGCCTCCTCACCTACATCGACAAGCTCATAGAACACGCCGAGGCGTTGGCGAGCGCCGACGGCGCCACTTCCGACGTGGCAGCCAAGGTCAGGAGCGCCGAGGTCGCCGCCAACAACGTGGCCAACTGGGCCAAGGCCGGTAGAGATGATGCGGCAATGCTGGTGCTCCAGGGCGACAGCCTCGACGCCGCCAAGCCCCTACTCGACAACATGACCAAGAACGGGATCGCCGCCTTGAATGGCCAAGATGCCAACGACAACGGTCTGGTCGAGCCGATCGAAGGCGAAGGCGGGGCGACCACCGTTTATGCAACCGTCCAATCCATTGCCAGATACGACATGCACTCCGTCGATTCAGCGCCGTCAGGCGAGCAGACTGGAAACCAGACGAAGCAGGGTGAAAGCCATGCCGGAAGCAAGGCTGAGGGAGCCCTTTCGCCTGCGCCTTTAAATGCGGGCGTGATTCCCATAATCGCGGTCGGCCTGCTGGCAGGCGGACTGCTCTTCACTGTCCTCGCCCTGCTCTGGGCACGGTCACGGGAGAGCCTTATGCGGCAGTAGCCATCGTGCATGGCGGGCAGCCCACCGTCGGGGCTGTGCCCTGAACGCGCCTCGGTAGCGAGTCCGGCCGTCGACACGTCTGATGACGTCAAGTAATGAGTAGCAGAGACGTGGCCAATCATGTCACAGCTCGATCTCCCTGATGTCTGTGGCCACGATAAGCTTCGGCTCCGTCACTGCCTGTACTTCTTCCACGGTGTAGCCAGGGGCGATTTCCTTGAGAACCAATCCATCTTTCGTTACGTCGATCACTGCCAGGTCGGTGACGATCAAATCGACGCATTCTTTCGCCGTCAGCTCGTAGGTGCATTCCCTCAGTATCTTCGGCTCACCTTCCTTGGTCGTGTGCTCCATCACGACGATTAGCCTCTTGGCACCCACGGCGATATCCATTCCCCCACCGACGTTCCCCACTCCCCGGCGGGGATTGAGCCAGTTGGCCAGGTCGCCTCTCTCCGAGACCTGCAGGCCGCCTAAGACGGCCACGTCCAGATGTCCTCCCCTGACAATGGCGAAAGAAAGAGCCGAGTCGAAGAAAGAGATGCCGGGCATTAGAGTAATAAACTGGCCACCGGCATTTATCAGGTTTATGTCGTACTCCGCGGGGTCACTGGCGAGCGGGCCAAAGCCAATGGCGCCGTTTTCGGTGTGGAACAGCACGGTTCTTCCCTCCGGCACGAAGTCGGAGGCTAGAGTGGGGATGCCGATCCCAAGGTTTACAATGTCACCATCCTGAAATTCCTTGGCTACCCTCAGGGCCATGGTCGTCCGCTCGAGTCTAGCCTTCATTGGTCACCTTCCCTTGTCCTCTTGACAATACGCTTCACAAACACGCCGGGAGTAACGATGGCTTCCGAGTCAAGCCCGCCCGGCTCCACAATCTCGTCGACTTCGACGATCGTGACGTTGGCCGCTGTGGCCATGATTGGATTGAAATGGCGAGAGGTCATGTTGTAGATGAGGTTTCCATAGGTGTCGGCTCGGAGCGCCCTGATCAGGGCAAAGTCGGCCCGGAGCGGCTTTTCGAAGATGTACTCCTCCCCATCGATCACCCTGTGCTCCTTGCCCACAGCCATGCGGGTGCCCACGCCTGTGCGCGTGAAGAATCCCCCGATGCCTGCGCCACCGGCCCGAATTCGCTCCGCAAGAGTTCCCTGCGGCACCACCTCCAGCTCGGCTTTGCCTTCGAGATAGAGCTTCTCGAAGGCTGTGGGACGGGAGGACGACGGAGACACGGGAAAGGAGGCGATTGCCTTGCTTACCTGTCCGTTTTCCACCAGCATCGTCACGTTTGGGAAGGACAAAGCTGTAGCAGTCTTGGGCACGCCGGGTTCCGGATCGAAGCCGTACATGCCGACGCTATTGGAGATGATGGTCAGATTCTTAGCCCCCTGGTCGCGAAGGGCAACCAGCAACTGACTCGGCGCGCCGCCCGGCCCGCCGAAGGAAGCCACCATCATAGTAGCGCCGTCGCGAATGTCTTTCACCGCCTCTGCGCAGTTTCTCCACACTTTGTTGATTGCCAGCGCCGTTCACCTCCTTAGTTTGGATGGAGCGTCACTTCTCGGTGTCCGGCCCCTCTGTCGCCACCGCCATGCCAGGCGGTTGGCCGGAGTTCCCGTGGAACCAGAACCTCCCACACGAGCTTGCAGCAGCCCATGAAGAAGTTGATGGCAGTTCCTGCTATGGCCCAAGACGCCTATCCTTAGGCCACCGTGGGAGGCGAGGTCACGGCTTGCCGAGCGGGCGAAACTTGGGTAGAGCGAACTCAGCCGTAATATCCTCGAACGCCACTTCTACCGGCATACCAATGTCTATCTCGTCAAGCGGGCACGCAATAATGTTCGTCAGCATGCGTGGCCCCTCTGCCAGCTCAACTATGGCCACCGCGTAAGGAACGATACCCGCGAAAAACGCTCCGTAAGCCTGGTGAAAAACGACCCATGAGTAGATGGTTCCTTTCCCACTCATCGACGCCCACTCGGAGTTCTCGGAATAACACTTGGGGCAGATGACGCTGGCCGGATAGCGAACGTGGCCACAGTCGAGACATTTCTGCATACGAAGCTCATGCTTCCGACAATGCTCCCAGAATGGAGCAGTGTCGATAGTAGGAGTTGGCAACGGTCCGGCGTACTCAGTCATTTCTGCCTCCTTTCTGTTCATAGTATCCCCCGGTTCGGGGGGTCAACGCCGTAAGATCAGCGTAGCGTGGGTGGTGAGTATGCCGCCTTGGCTGCTGGCGATGGCGATTTCGGCATTGTTGACCTGTCTCGGGCCGCACTCGCCACGCAGTTGGCGTACCGCCTCGACGAGCAACAGCATCCCCGGCATACCGCTCTCGGATAGCAGGCCCCCCGCCGTGTTGCATGGTAGCTCGCCGCCGAGTTCTATGCGCCCATTCTGGACAAACGATCCCCCCTCGCCCTTCTTGCAGAAGCCGTAGTCTTCCAGCGTAACGAGCGCGGTATAGGTGAAGCAGTCATAGATCTCGGCCAGGTCGATATCCTTCGGGGACACGCCGGCCATCTTGAACGCCATCTCGCCAGAGCGCTTGGCGCCGGTAACGGTCAGGCTCTCCCTCTGAGCGATGTCCCACGCTGGGTGCGCCTGTCCCCAACCCATCACGTAAACCGGCTTCTTGTTCAGCGTTTTCGCTCGCTCGGCAGAGGTTACAACTACCGCCGCGCCTCCATCTGAGACGAGGCAGCAATCGAGCAGATGGAAAGGCTCGACTACCCAACGGGATCTCTGATGATCTTCCAGCGTTATGGGCTTCTGCATCTGGGCATTGCGATTCATTGAGGCATGCTTGCGGAAAGCAACGGCGATAGCGCCCAGTTGCTCACTTGTGGTGCCATACTCTTTCATGTGACGTCTTGCGGCCATTGCGTATCCGGCAGGCGCGCCGACGAAGCCAAAGGCGGCGTCGTCACTATTTACCCTGCCGTAGGTTCCGGGCGGTCCTGTTAGCGGATTATCCCCATAGCTGCATACCACAGTGGTCGCCAGGCCGGCGTCGATGGCCATGGCAGCATACTGAACCATTGTACCGATTGTCGCACCAGCTAGGTCGATAACCGCCATCAGCTTGTTCGTGATTCCTAGGGCCTGACATAGTTTTCCAGAGAAGAGCGAACTAAAGCCTGAGGTCGGATACTTCACCAGAACGCCGTCCACGTCCTCGCGTGTCAAACCGGCATCTTCCAACGCCGCCTTGATTGCTAGCACGTTAAAACCTATCGAGCTGACGCCGGGTACCTTCCCCAGCTTAGTATGCCCCACACCAACAATAGCATATTTGTCTCCTAGGGAGCCCATTGCCACTTCCTTTCTCATCTCCCTTTCCAAACAGGCTTTCGCTTGGCCTTAAATGCTTCACGTCCCTCGACGGCATCCTCGGTTTCCTGCAAGAGGCTGCCAAGAAACCCTTCGAGCTTGATGCCTTCGTTCAGCGTCAGGTCATAACCCTTTATCGCAGCCTCCTTGATCGCCCGCACAGCTAAGGGGGGGCAATCGAGCAACCTCCGGGCGTAATCGAGGGCGGTGGGCATTAGTTCCTCCTTGGGCACGATCTTGTTTAACATGCCCAGACGATAGGCTGCCTGAGCGTCAATACGGTCGCCGATGAGGAGGAGTTCCATAGCCAGGGGATAGGGTAACTGACGAATGGCCCGCTGGGTACCACCGTTTCCTGGGAGGATGCCGCGCTTGACTTCTGAAAGGCCGAAGGTGGCGTGCTCGGCCGCGACGCGGATGTCACAAGCAAACAGCAGAGTAAGCCCGCCGCCCAGACAGTAGCCGTTCACGGCGGCGATCACCGGCTTGAACACGTCTAGGCCGCGGTTCAGAATGGGGAAAGGCGGGCGAATGAAGTAAGCTTCGGACGGGCTCATGCGCCCGAAATTCGTCTTGAGGTCCGCCCCCGCCGAAAAGGCCCGATCCCCGGCGCCGGTGATGACCGCCACCCACATGTCCGGATCGTCGCGGAAGTCGACCCAGGCCTCCGAAATGCGCTGGTACATGTCCGGATCCATGGCGTTCATGGCCTCCGGCCGATTCATGGTAAGGAAAGCAATGTGGTCTTTTTTCTCGTAGATTAGTCCCATGGTTCCGCCTTTCCTATTGCTAGTCCTAGTCGCGAAGCAAGTTGCGCGCGATGATGAACCGGTGAATCTCCGAAGGGCCCTCCCCGATTCGCATGACCCGAGCCTCACGATACCATCTCTCCAGAATGAGATCCTTCGATACCCCAAGACCGCCGTGAATCTGAATTGCCCTGTCGACCACACGTCCGACCATCTCCGTGGAATAGACCTTGGCGATGGAGGCCTCGCTGCGCACGTCTTCGCCTCTCTCCGCCTTGAAGGCGGCATCCCAAGTGAGCCAGCGGGCTGCCCGCAGTTCTATTTCCGAATCAACCAGCATCCACTGGACCGCCTGCCGTTCGGCTAACAATCGGCCAAAGGTGGTCCTCTGCTTGGAGTAATCGATGGCCATCTTAAGGCTTCGCGACGCCATACCAAGCGGACGGGCGGCGTAGGTGATGCGGCCGTGAGTGAGGAAGTCCTGTGCCAGCATGAAGCCACGGCCAACTTCGCCTAGCCGGTTGGCATCCGGCACCACACAGTCCTCTAACACCAACTCGGAAGGATAGAGAGGCCTTATCACCTCCACGAGTCGGGCGACCTTGAATCCCGGCGTGCCTTTGTCGACCAAAAAGCAGGTTACGCCGTTCCGACCGGTGGTCCCGGGGATTCGCGCGAAGATCATGACGAAGTCGGCCTTATCACCCCCGGTGATGAAGATCTTGGTGCCGTTTAGGATCCAGTTGTCGCCATCTCTCACGGCGGTGGTGGCCAGCATCGAGGGATCGGCGCCCGCCCCGGGTTCGGTTTGGCCGAAAGCGGATTTCTTCTCGCCACGAATTGAAGGATAAAGGTAATGCTCCTTCTGGTCTTCGGTGCTTTCGTAGAGGGCCGCCGGTATGTCGCCACCGAATATGGGAGTGGAGGTGCCGGTGAGTACCCAGAGGCAGTGTCCCATCTCCTCGCCCACGATCACCTGCCCGAAGAGGCCAATACCCGGTCCGCCGAACTCCTCCGGAACGTCAAGGCACCACAGGCCCATCTCCTTAGCCATACCCTGCAGTCGGCCGATATGTGGCTCGGGAATCTCCACCGTGTCGACGGGCAACTCCTTTTCCAACGGGATGACCTCGCTATAGACGAAGCGCCTCACCGTGTCGCGCAGCATCTTCAACTCTTCCGGGATTTCGAAAGCCATAACGTCTCCTTTCACAATGGTTCATCGCCGATGACCCCTTCTCGCCTCAAAGCGTCTCGTTCCTCACGCGACAGGCCTAAGATTTCGCCGAGTACGAAGTCGTTATGCTCGGCGAAAAGAGGCGGCGGCCGATGGATGCTTCCCGCGGTCTTGCTCAGCTTCCAAGCAACCCCCGGATAGGGGTAGGTTCCGGTGGCGGAATGGAAAACGTTCTCAAAATAGCCACGGGAGACAAAATGCGGATTCGCCAGGATCTGCCTGATATTGAGGACGGCCGCGGCGGGAACCCCCGCTTCTTGGAGGATATGCATCACTTCGTCGTTGTCATGGCGTCGAGTCCATTCGTCTACCAGTTGGTCGAGATCGTCACCGTGGCGCCAGCGACTACTGGCACCAGTAAACCGGTTGTCCTGCGCCAACCCAGGCTTGTCCATAGCCCGACAGAAGGCCTGCCATTCCTGGTCGTCGCTTACGGCGATGGCGACCCAGTTATCCTCGCCCTTGCAGCGATAGCAACCATGAGGCGCCATAGATGGATGGCGGTTTCCCTCCCGGCGCTGGACGCGGCCATTCATCGTGTAGTCCATGACTGCGTCGCCGAACATTTGGATGAGACTCTCGCGCAGGGACAGATCCACATATTGCCCCCGTCCCGTTTTGTTTCGGTATCGGATCGCCGCCAATAGGGCAAATGCGGCAAACATACCCCCCGTAGGGTCGCCATAGGCAATGCCAGGCTTGAGAGGCGCCCCGTCAGCATAGCCTGTTAGGTCGGAGCATAAGGCCATTGCTTCGGTGCCCGTTCCATAGGTTACATAATCCCGATAGGGCCCCGACATGCCATAGCCGGGCATGGACACCATAACGAGGTCTGGCTTGATCGCACGCAGGGTTCCATAGTCGAGGCCGAAGTTTTTCATCACACGGGCGCTGTAGTTCTCGACCACCGCGTCGCTTACCTTCACCAGCTTGTTGAATACCTCTTTGCCCGTCGCATGAGTTAGGTCCAGAGTGATGGCATACTTGCTCCGGTTGAGCTCGTTGTAGTAGGCACCCCTGTTGTAGGGTTCGTCCCCTGGCTTGTCGTCGGGAAACATGCCTGTACCGGGGGCAACCGGTCCGTGGGGCCTGTCACATCGCACGCAGGACTCGATCTTAATGACCTCTGCCCCCATATCGGCGAGCAACTTCGTCGCATAGGGCCCGGCAAATACCTGCGTCAGATCTGCGATTCGCAACCCCTCAAGAGCCAGCCTAGGCACTCTATTCCACCTTCCCCAAATAATCGAGAGTCCTTCTCTATCCTACCTCACACCACTCCCAACTCCCCTAGTCTCACTAAATCATCCTCCGCATATCCCAAACGCCCACCCAGAGTCTCGGTTGTGTGCTCCCCCAGAAGAGGGGCTCGTCCCGCCTGCCAGGGTGTCTCGCTCATCTTAAACGGCGCTCCCGGGTAGAAGATGGGGCCCGTCACCGGGTGATGGATCTCGGCGAAGAAGTCGCGACTGCTGAACTGAGGGTCGTCGAGCAGCTCGTCGACGCGGCAAACTATGGCAAATGGCAGACGCCAGAGCTGGGCCATAGCGAAGATCTCCTGCTTGTTGTGCTGCATTAGCCACGGCAGGATGAGGGCGTCGATCTCGTCGGCGTGCACTCTCGGCGCCTTTTGCAACTCCTCGTCCAACAGGCGTGGCTCGTCTACAAAAGCCGCCAGGCGCTCCCACTCATGAACTGCGCCGTGCACATGGACGTAGCCATCTTTGCAGGGCAAGATCGTCGACGGATAGGCGACGTGATGGCGAGCTCCATTGCGAGTTCTGATCTGGCCAGTGTAGTTGTGCATCATGGTTGTGGCTTCCATTATCGAGGTTATGCATTCGACCACCGCGATGTCCACGTGCTGGCCAATGCCCGAGACATCGCGACAGTAAAGGGCGGTTAACGTGGCTACGGCGGCGTTAAGGCCGGCCTGCATCTCGGCCTGCGAACCGCCCGTTTTTAGCGGCTCCCGCTCTGGGAGGCCGGTAACGTGCATTAGACCACCAAGGGCGAGGGCAATCATGTCCGAGCCTTTGTAGTCGCGGTAAGGCCCTGTTTGTCCAAAATAGGAGATGGAAGTGACAATGATGTCGGGTTTAATTGCCTCCAGATCCTCGTAGCCCAGGCCTAGGCTGGTCATGACGCCGGGAGAAGAGCTTTCCACCACTATGTCGGCCTGTTTGACTAGCTTCTTGAAGATACTGGCGCCGGTTTGGCAGGCAATGTCGAGGGTTAGGCTCTTCTTATTGGTATTGAGGAAGAGGAAGGTCCCACTGCGCTCCGGCCCCGGATGATCCTCGAGACAAGGGCCGAGGCGGCGCGTCGGCTCGCCTGAGAGGGGTTCCACCTTAATCACTTCGGCACCAAAATCGGCCAGCAATTTGGTGCAAAAAGCCCCCGAGATACCCTGGCTGAGGTCGAGAACCAGCATACCAGTTAGAGCCTGATCATGCACGAAAGACCCTCCCTTACGAGCCTGTTCACTCCAATGGCTTCGAGTGGAAACACCCTCAAAGCATCTTTGTCGCACCGCTCTCCCCAGTAGATATATGCTTGGAATGTCATACGTTGCTTGATAGTAACAGAGGCTTCGCCCCAAGTCAATTCACCAGTTGATCCAATGATCATCTAATCTGTTGGCGCGTCGGCCGGTTCCAAATGATGTCCAGGGTCACAGGGTCGTACTGCGTATCTGCTCCTTCTATCAAAACACCATTTCCCTACCGGCCGAGACCCTCTCAGCTTTTTCGTGCCTTCCCAGTCCACCCTTTCCGTCGCCATATCTAGCGCTACCCCGTAGCTCGCGTCCGCTTGCTCCGGGGAAACCAGCCCCGAAATCACATCCTCTAGCACCAACGCCGGGTCTCGCTCCAAGGGGTCACCAACGCCCCCTCCTCCATCCATTTTTACGCTTATTAGGTCGCCACCTCTCACGTCAAACGTTCGCATGGCTGGAAGCGGAGACCCATTGATGGCAAGATTACCTCCTTCACCCGGATGGCCGCCGAGCAAGCCACGTGCCTGATGCATGGTTCCCTTCATCTTAGGCAAACATGCCCCAGATGCCTTACCCATGATCCGCACATCGTACTCCACACCACATCCCCCTCGATGCCTCCCCGGTCCGCCTGAATCAGGCCTCAACTGGACCCTCTCGACGAGGAGGGCAGGCGTAACGTACTCCTGAACCTCCGTGGGTGTACTTGTGATGGTGCTAGGCCAGGCAACACCAGACGGCCCATCGCCGCTATACCGGCCGCCCATGCCGGATGAGTGGAGCAGCACAGCCTCGAACAACCTACCATAGTCGTCGACGCCCTGTATCCTGAACGCCCCGGTGCAGCCACGGGTTTCTGCCTGCAACCGCTCTGGAAGGGCTTTAGCCAGCGCAGCGTATACTGCAGATAGGCATAAGTCACCCAGAACAGTGCGAGAGGCAGCGCCAACCGACCGTGGCCTCGGGTTCACTATGGTTCCCAAAGGCATTGTCACTGTCACCGGCCGCATCTGCCCACTGTTGTTGGGCAAATGGGGAGCCACTAGTGCTTTGATGCCGATGAGGGTCTGAGCCTTGCTGTACAGGGGCATAGAGTTGATAGACCACTCGCTTTGCGGAGAGGTGCCAGTGTAGTCAACATGTATGTCTGTGCCCCGAACGCTTACGCTCACCTTGACGGTAAAGTCGCCGTCAATGCCATCCCCCTCGATCTCGCCCTCGAAGTCCCCATCTGGTATCTTGGCTACGGCCTCCCGCATCGCCCCTTCCGAGCGGGAGAGAATGGTCTCCGACAACGTGCCAAAATCCGCGATCCCCTGCATTTCAATCAGCTCTATCAGCTTGTTCCTCATTAGGTTGTTACCGACAAGCTGAGAGTTAAAGTCCCCCATCACCTCGTCGGGGTAGCGCACGTTGTCGCGAATGATCTGCAGCACCTCCTCGTTGAACTGCCCTTTCTTGGCGATCTTGACCGACCACAAGAGGAGGCCTTCCTCGAAGATGGAGCGATTATCCGGCATGGGGCCACGGCCGCCGATGTCAGGCCAGTGGACGACACTGCCAGCTAAAGCCACCAGCTTTCCCTTGTAGAAGATGGGTTCCAACGCGAAGATGTCGTAAAGGTGGCCGGAGTTCTCCCAGGGGTTGTTGTTGATTACGACATCCCCTGGTTCCAGCGTCTCCGCCGGAACTCTTTGCAGAACTTCCTTTGCAATGAGAGGTATGCAGCCGGCGAAGACGGCAATGCCGAGGGAGCCCTGAGCTATGCAATCACCCTTGGGGTCAAGCAGGCAACAGCAGAAATCCCTCGACTCTCTGATGACGAGGGAGAAGGCCGTCCTAATTACCCCGGCCTCCGCTTCGTCACAGATCGAGATCAGTCTGCTCCAGAAGGTATTCAGGGCGACCGAATCGTACTGCATGTTGCTCCTTGATGAGTGGTCTAATGCCGGTTGTGATTGCCTGCGCGCCGAATAGGGGCGAGCGGCCGCTCGCCCCTGCACTCCCTTGCGTCACCTCGTTTGGGACCTACCCTGCAGGGGCACTCCTGATCTGTTTTCATCCTCGGTAGCGCCCCGACTGGAGCATCAATGACTTCACATTGGTCAAGGATGCCGTGAAGCCTTCCTCATAAAGTCAAACTCTGGCGAGTTCCCCTGATGACAGGATCGAGACATGCTCGGTCACTTGGCATGGGTGATCGTAGCGTAGACGGGTCCCCACATTGACGCGCCGCCCTTGACGGGGGTAAACTCGCCAATCTTCGGGCCAATGGCAAGTATGGTCTCGATGTCCAGGTAGGAGATATGGGCGTGATTTTGCTGGCCCATAATGGCAATCTTAGCTGCCACCTGCTTTCTCTCCGCTTGGTCCTTGATCAGGGGAAGCGAGTCCAGCAGCTTGTCTAGCTCGGGGATGTTGATATTGTGATAGCTACCTGCCGAGTGGTAGATCGACGCCAGGCTTTCATCTTGCCACAGGTTTCCCCCGCTGGTACCGGGTTGAATCGTATTCCAGACTTCCGGTTTCGCGGGACCGGCAAGCCACAGGGGCGTGAAGGCGCTGTATTGTATGGGCGTGATCTTTGCCTCAATCCCAACCTTGCGCCAGTAAGCAGCCAGAGCTTGGGTTGACGTGCTGCCAATGCCACCTGCGGAGGTGTCCCACACCGTCACGTTAAAGCCACTGGGGTATCCCGCCTCAGCTATCAGCTTCTTTGCTCGGTCGGGGTCAAAGGGGTCTGGCTTCATCGTGTTTGCATCGAAAAAGTAAGCCGTGGGGGGCACCTGAAATGCGAAGCCCGGCTTCGCGTATCCCGCGAATAGGGTGTTGGCTAGCTCTTGCCGGTTGACTGCTAGAGATATCGCAGTACGCACCTTAACGTTCCCTAGCGGCTGCTTCTCCGGATTGCTAAGATCATACCATGACACAGAGTAGAGCCTGCTCTGTCCATCGAAGGATGAAACACGAAGGCCGGCCGCCTTGAGGCCGGCTACGGAATCGGGCGCTACCTGAGCTAGGTCGAGCTCTCCGGTCTTCAGCATGGCAACCTTGGTCGACTCCTCTGTCAAATTGAGGATAGTCAGGTTCTTGAACTTGGGGATCTCGCCCCAGTAGTTCTCGTTGGCCTCGAGCTCGAGCCGATCTCCAGGCACATAGTTCACGACCTTCCACGCCCCGCTGCCCATAGGATGCGCGGTCAGGTAGTCTTCGCCGCGTTCCTGAACATACTTCTTGGACAGGACCATCGTAGATGCAGTAAAGCCGGGCCGCTCGAAGCCAGCCAGAACCCGAAACTGCGGCTGTTTTAGGTGAAGGATCACGGTGTAGCCGTCCTTGACCTCGATGCTGTCTATCTGCTTAGGCCAACTGGCGCGCTCATTATTGCTGGCGTGGACGACCTTGGGATCCATGATCCTCTCGAGGCTGAACTTGGCATCCTCCCCGGTGAGGTCGCTGCCATCGTGAAACTTGACCCCTTTTCGGAGATAGAACGTATGGGTCAAGCCATCGGCGGAAATCTCCCACCGCTCCGCCAGCCCCGGTGCTAGCTGGCCATCTGACGTCAGCTTGAGGAAAGAGTCGTAGATGGCGGAACCCTTGCCAGCGCCGGCGTTGCCGTATTCATGGACGCGACCGACATCTTGGTAACTCCAAGCGACTCTGAGGGTGCCGGAGGGCCTTGCAGGCGTCGGGGTAGCCGCCGCTGTAGGTTGAGAAGCAGGGGAACCCACGGACGTAGTGGGCGCTGTGGGCGTCGTCGAGCAAGCGGTCGCCAGCAGGATACCGACCAGCGTAGCAACCAGAGTTAACCTCACTGATTTGGAACGCATCGTCGAACCTCCTTTGCAGTTTTGTCTTCTACATCACGATACGCCTCGTCGTGGCCTGTGGCATGGCAAGAACCCATTGATGCCTTCCACCGCCTCTTCGTAGGTCTTTCTTATCTTGCTCGTGGCCCTGATTAGCTAATTGGCCGGCCTAAAGTAGCTGATGTCCAGAATACTCGCCTTGCGGGACTCGCTGTATACTGGCTCTACCTTCATGCCCACCTTGATTTTCTCCAGGTCAATTTCACCCAGCAAATGTGTCAAACTGGTATCAGCCCCATCGAGCTTGATCAATGCGAAGGCAAAGGGCGCCGCCATGGGGTGGACGGGCAGGCTGTAACGGACAACGGTGTAGCTTTCCACCGTGCCGGAACCTTCGAGTTCAACCCACTCATCCATCCTGCCGAAGCAGTGCAGGCACGTCTCTCGGGGAGGCACATAGACCATATTGCACCGGCTACACCTGATACCAAGGGTCTTCTTGCTGTCGCGCAGAGCAATCAGGAACCGGCTCATCACTCCGCCCGCTGCATATCGATAAGGCAGAATTATCGCGCCCTCTATTGATAGCGGAGCTTTTGGCTTTGTCTCTTGACTCAACTTGGCCTCCTCATTCCTGAACTGTTTTGAAGTGAATGATGTCCCCCAGGTCGCCCTTACGCTGCGCCTCTGGCTTGAGCACCGCTTCTACCCTCATTCCCACCTTCAGATTCTCAGGATTGGTCTCTTTCAGGAAGTGTTCGAGGGCGCAGGGAGCACCATCAAGCTGGATGGTGGCCACACAGTAAGGGACATGCCTCGGCTTGCCGGTTTCTGGGTCAAGGAACGGAGCCAGTGTGACAGTGTAGACCAGCACGGTACCCCGGGGACCCACCTGCACCCACTTGTCAAAGCCATCCATCTCGACATGGCACCTGCCGCAGACTTTTCGGGGTGGTAGATGATAGCGCCCGCACTGGGGACACTCGTTGGCATATATCTTGCCATTATCCCGCAGTTCCTCGAACGCCTTGCTCAGAAAATCGCCGGCGCCCCAACGATAGGTCATGTTCATCTCCCCGTGAATCCCGCAGGGAACAATGATAAGGTCCTGAGTCTGTTCCGTAGCCATTTACCCTCCTAGTCCAAGTTCTTCTTGAGGAGAAACAGGTTCGTCCAGTTGGCACCGCCAAAGGAACTGGCGAGGGCCGAATTAACATTCTTGGTTACTTGGTGTCCCCCGGCATCGCCGCGGATCTGTAGTGCGGCCTCAGCCACGCGAATCATAGCCGTTGCCCCGATCGGGTTGGTCGACTGCACACCGCCCGAGGGGTTTACGGGGAAGGCACCGTCCAGAGCGGTAACGCCCTTTTCCGCCAGCTTCCACGCCTCCCCCTTTTCGCAGATAAGAAAGTCTTCCAGCCAGGCGATCTCTGCCCAGGCAGCAGGGTCATACATTTCAAACATATCAACCTGTTTCATCGGATTGGTTATGCCGTTCCTCTTGAACAGTTTGATCGCTGAATCAGTCTGTGATTGCATGCTGGGTATTGGGTCAGGCGCAAACGTTGCCCTCCACGCTTCCATATGCGAGGTGACGAAGTCGGTAATCCACACCGGCTTCTTCGTCATCTTTTTGGCCTTCTCCTCGGACGCTAACACTATGGCGCAGGCTCCGCTGGACTGCGGACACATGTGCAAAAGCCTCAACGGCCAGATAAGGATGGCCGAGTCTAGAACGTCGTCAACAGTCAGTGTTAGCTTCAGATGGGAATAAGGGTTCTTCAAGGCATTCCCAGCAGCTTTGACCCGGACTATTGCCCCCGGCTCCTCTCCGCAGCGATATTGGTTCATATAGCTCGCTGCAACAATGGCCAGTGCGCCTACTGCCCCGGTATGATAGGGTCGCAAAGTCAGCGGGTCAGCGCAGGTGATAATGGCCGAAGTCGTGTTGCCGCCACTTTCCTCCAGCTTCTCGCTGCCTATGATAAGCACCACGTCATATTTCCCTGAAGCCACGTGATACCATCCCGATGCGACCATCGTACCGCCGGTAGTACCCCCCGTATTCATCTTGAGGCCGGGCTTCATGTAGGCACCGCTTCCCTCGACAGTCATCGCATCCATAAGGTTATGCCCCTCGAACAGGTCCATATTACCATTAAGGACGGCATCAACGTCCTCGATGGTAATCTCCGCATCTTGGAGTGCCTTCCTGGCGGCCTCATTAATAAGCTCGGTATGGTTGCGGTCGATGTGACGCTTCTTGTGCAAGGTTTGACCGATACCTACAATTGCAACTCTTCTTCCCAAAGCAGCCTCCTCTAAATACCAAGCACCATGACGTTGTGCAACTGCCCGCAAGCCCCGTCTACCCCATGGGCAACGGCCACCCTGGCACCGGGCACCTGCCTGGCTCCCGCTTGATTACTTAGCTGTAAGAAAGCCTCGGCGACGCGTACCGCGCCGTCTACTGTCACCGGGTTGCCCACGAGCGAACCACCAGAAGGGTTGACCGGCAACCTGCCGCCCATGTCTGTAACGCCTTTGGCCAGCAACTCTTTGGCCTCTCCCTCTCCACATAGCCCAAGTCCCTCGGTATACATCAGTTCCTGATAGGCGTAGGAAGCCGATATTTCGGCCAGGCTGATCTCTTTGGCCGGGTCCTTGATACCAGCCTCTTTGTAAGCCTGCCTGGCGGCTGACACCAGTGCATCGCACTTGGCGAGGTCCCGGTCTCCCGGCATATGCGCATCATAGCAACTGCCAAAACCCTTGATCCAAATCGGATTGCTGGTGATCTTCTTGGCCTTGTCCTCGCGCGCCAGGATTATGGCGCAGGCTCCGTCAGAGGTCGGCTTAGCGTCCAGCTCACGAATCGGCGAAGCCAACTCCTTAGACTTGAGCACATCCTCAACGCTGAGTTTCCGGGGCGATTGAGCATACGGGTTGTTCCGAGCATTGCTGTGCGCCCTCACGACAACCCTGGCGCAGTCTTCGGGAGTGACGGAATACTTATCCATATACCTTCTGGCCTGGAGCGCCGCTGCCGCGCAGAAGTCCATGCCCAACATCCGGTGGACGAACGGCTCCATCGACATCCATTCGACCAGCCTTCCGTTGGTTATGGACTCGCGGCACCATGCGACCATGAGCACAACGTCATAGTGCCCCGAGAGTATCTGCATGCAGCCGTAAGCGGCTGCACTCACACCGTTACCAGCCACCTTTTCCTCAGGGCGTAGGTGCGCGCCAGCCACATCAGATGCAAACATCCCCGAGATGGTGCGACCATCCCAAAGGTCCTGAGAGCAAGTCACCGTTGAGTCAATTCCGGTGCCATCCAAAGTAAATTTGAGGCCGGTCTGCTCTCGGACCTGTTTTACCACATCAAAGATCATCTCGCTGAGATCGACACCTTCTTTTAGCGGCTCGTATTTGGTCTGGGCTTGCGCTACAATGCCTACCTTTTCATTCATCAATTATCTCCACACACCGCTATTGGGTCTTGACGGACTCCCTTTCTTTTGCCGAGTCGAGGAACTGGGCCAGCCAGTTCAATTCATAGGGAACTACCTCAGCCATCCAAGTCCCGAAATCCCTCGCCCTCTGGATTGTCCCCATCTCTCCAAAGTAGGGGCGGCAAATGGAATGAAGCCACGCAATTGTTTACCGCTTGCCGTTCCTGTGGCAAGGGCCAGGGGCAAGCTGCTCCGTTTCGAGCATTATACCATGCATGTCAAGTGCCATCGCAGCGACCACCGATTTGTCCAACGACGATCCAATCATCTCAGCGGCATAAAAACGAACTTGGCGTTCTGGGTCCCGCAAGTCAAGAGAACCGCCCGCCATTCCTCAACCGACAGCTTTAGCCACAGCTTCTTCTAGCAGCTCCATGAATTGGGCGAAGGTCGTCTGCTGAAAATCCAGCACGGATTGAGCCTCGGCTGTGTCATACCAGTCAGAGTAGTGTGGACTATCAGGATACACCGCCTCCTCGATAGGAATATCCAGGATGGGGAAGACCCGAGCGACGTATTCGCGGCCAAGCATTTGCCAGGTCCTGCCGCCAGCGATGTTGAAGACCTTGTCGGCCGCCTCACTCCGCTCGACAGCGGCGATGAGCGCCTTGACCACGTCGGCCCTGTTTATGAACTCCATTCTCTGTTCCGCTACGAAAGGCCACTCGGGCGGATCCTGAAGGGCTGGCACGACTATCGCCGATATTCTCAAGATAGTGAAAGGAATTCCCGCTGCAAGAATGAGCCGTTCTGCCTCGACTTTGCTTTCACTGTATAGGCTGTTGGGCCGCTGCAGATGATCGATGCGAATGGGAGGCTGATCGTGCGTCGTATCGCCATAGGTGGCGACCTATAGTGGACCCGTAAAACTGGACACGAAAACGCCGAATAATAAGTTAGAATGGCGACATGAGAAAGCGCTACTCGAACACGTTTAAGGCACAAGTTGTCCACGAGGTCCTGAGGGA
>JACPQF010000080.1 GCA_016190625.1 Chloroflexota bacterium
AAAATCGTATGTCCGGTTTGATGAGGGGAGGCTGGAAACGGGGCTTGGTCTCGGGACCGCAGCGCCTGCGAAGAAGTGCGTGGACAGCGCCGGACACAACAGGCTACCGCGCCAGTCTCCTACTCTACCCCGGCGGCACCTGCCCTGGTCTGGGCTAATCAATCAATTGCCCATCAGGCCCTCTTGCTGGCCACTCGCGCAAACAAATCCGACATTTGGGCCACGTACCGGTCGAGACTGAAGCAGTCCCTCGCCACTGCCTTGGCCCTCTGGCCCAACGCCTCCCGCCGGGCGCCGTCCTCGTTGAGCCGTCCAACCGCCTCAGACAACTGGCCAACGTCGCCGGGATCCACGAGGACGCAACATTCCCCCGACTCCAAGGGAGCAATTCCCCGTACGGCTTCCACGTTGGACAGCACCACCGCCTTTCCCAAGCTCATGACCTCCCCCAGCACCAGGCCGGCATTGGAATACCTGTTGTTTCTCACCGGCAATACCACCAACCGGGCAGCCCGATAGAGCTCCACTAACCTCGGGTAGGGAAGCTCGATGAAGGTCTTGACGTTGGCGGGTGCTCTTAAGCCGGCGAAGCTCTTGCGACCGCCCACGGCGACGAAGTCGATGTCAGGGAGCTGCTGAGCAACTTCAAAAAGGAGGCCAAAATCCCGATGCCGCTCCCGACCGGCGCTAAGCACGAAACCTTCGTCCCCAACCGGCGCCCGGTTCAGGAATTCGACGTCGACGGCGGGGAGAGAGTTCAGGCACAGCACTCGATTGGGAGGAAGGTCCATGAACTGAGTCAGCCACTCTTGTTGGGTCTGGGAGTAGCAAACGATGCAGGTCGCTTGGCTCAATAGCCGCCGAGTGACCCGCCAGCGGAGACTACCCCGTGCTGCGCGAAAGCGCTTTAGCAGACCGCCGGCTCGGTGGACCACCGGCGTCCTCAGCAGCCCCAGAAGCCGCAGCAGCATCACCGGCAAGCCGGCGCCGTCGAGTGTCGTGAATATCACGTGCTGCCTCCTCATGGCGGGCAGCGACTGCAGCGCTGGTGAGATGTCGAAGCCAACGCCGAGCAGTCTCGCCATCGCAGGGTTGATGGCGCGGGCCACCACCTGCGATGTTCTGCCCCGGCTGTCGTGGTCGTAATAGGACAGCTCGAACGCCTGGCGTTGAAACCTCTGGTAGCCCACAGCGTAGGAGGCGGGCAATTCGCCCCGTTCGATCGCCTCGAAGACGGGGCGGATCGGCGCACGGTAGGCGAAGAGAATGCGCTTCCCCAAAGGGGAAGGTCTTGTTCGGGGCATCGGCATCGGCGAAATCCATCTGGCCAGTCGGCGGTCAGACAGCGCTCCTTTCCACCAAGTCCACGGCTTCATCAAGAGCAAAGGGCATTTGAATTAGGACAGGCGGCTCCATTCGTCGACCGAAATCTGGCGGCCAATGATCCGTTCTACCTCTCGGAGCATCATTCGCAATTGAGGCGCCGAGTACTCATCGTTTGAGGGGATGGTCAGACGGTGCGATCCAAAGACCATGAACTGATGCCTCGATCCGGAATAGGGGCCGTCGAAGCCCAGCCGGCGCACTCGCAGAATGAAGTCACGCCGTTTACACGGTATCCACTTGCTCACGCACTGGCTCCCTATTCAGATCGATTCCCCCAACCACTGGTAGGGAGTGACCGAGCTTCAGCCCTATCAGAATCCAGTCCTCCAGTGTCGAACGCAACTCCTCTTCACATTCACGAAGGGTCATCCCGAAGGCCACGACTCCCTTGCAACTAGGGATGCGGCCGGCGAAAGTACCGTCTTCTAGCTTGTCGTAGACTGCCTCTGCCATAGCCTGGTCCACGTAGTCGCTCAATACATAACGACTGGCCATCAGACTCCTCCAATCCAACAAAGAGCACTTCGACGATTGATCTCATTGGGCACCGTTGCCACCTTCTATTCTATCACCTAACGCCTCTGCGTGGTCATCAGCTCTACCAGGTCCGCTACTTCGTCGAGAGCAAAGGAATCTCCAGGCCTGCTGAGCCGCGCCACGCGGACCTGTTGAACCACCGGCAGGGCCGTTTGCAGGTATCGCCCGAGTTGCCCATTGCCGAGGAGGAACTGTGGCCGAAACGTATTTTCCCGGATGAGCCTCAGCTTCTCCGTCCCCACGACCTCGGCAACCTCGAGCTTATCGAGTTCGGAGGTGTGCAACTCGAACAGCGCGCGCAGCGGCACCGGCGCCGGCGAGAAACCGTCCCCCACTGGCAGCGCCCGCTTCGCGGCGTTTTGGGTGCAGGGCAAATCATCCGGCGCAATGCTCATCCTCGCCAGAGAATCCGGCCGCAGGTTCAGTCGGGGGTAGCCGGGAGACAGGACTGGCCTTCCCTGCCCGTCGAGGGATACGGCGCAGACGTCGTCGGCGAGGACGCGGTGGCCGCGCCGGAAGAAGGTAGCGGCCAGCGTGGACTTGCCCCTTCCGGGGGGGCCGGCAAAGGCCACAGCGCCGCCCCCCATTTCCACGGCGCTGGCGTGTAGTGGCAGCATGCCCCGCTGGTGCAGCAGGGCGCCGAACAGAGAGCCCACCAAGAAGGTTCTGATAACCTCCTCGCAGGCGCCGGGCGCGGGCTCGATCACTATGTCGCTGCCGTCGGCGACCAGAAAGCGGGCTACCCGGTCGATGCTGAGCAAAAGCTGCCCGGGCTTGGCCTGGAAGAACGGCCCCTCGGCCTTGGGAGACTCGAGCCGCTCTGGCGCACAGCCAAAGCGAACCCGCACGTCGGCAGCGCCGTTCCCAGGAAACAGCCCCGGGCACTCGAGCTCCGAATCGACGTTCAGTCCGTAGGCAACATAGCTGAATGAGTTTGCTGGCAATAGCGTCTGTTCCCTCGCCAAGTTCATGCGCTGTGGCTCAATCTACACCAAGACGGCACGCTGCCCCATCACAGAGTTGCGCCGCCATTCCTCCTTGCGGGAACACCGAATCGTGGGGCCATAATAGGCCAAGGTTCCTTTCGTGTCAAGGGCATGTTGCATTCCCCGCTGCCCTATGGTACAGTCCAGTCGATGATGAAGGTCGCACGGGAATTCTGTAGCCGGTTTCCCTTGATGGCGCAGGGGCTGGCGCTGGTCTGGCAGGCGGCGCCGGGCTGGACTATCGCCTGGGCGCTTCTCCTGCTCGCCCAGGGAGGCATCCCGGTGGCCCAGGTTTACCTCGTACGAACGGTGGTGAACGGCCTGGCCGGGGCTCTTCGCGGCCTGGATGCCGCCGGCCTGGTCGCCGTTGTCTGGCTACCCGCGGTGTTGCTCGGCGTCCTTGTTCTCGCCGGCATGGTTCTCGCCAGCCTCGTGTCCCTTGTCCACACCGCGCAGGCGGAGCAGTTGCAGGACCACGTCCATGGCCTCATTCACCGTCAGGCTCTCGCCCTAGACCTGGCGTTCTACGACCGGCCGGAGTCCTATGACCTGCTCCACCGGGCGCGGGTTGATGCCCTGTCCCAGCCCATCGCCCTGCTGGAAAGCCTTGGCGCTCTCGGTCAGAGCAGCCTGACCCTCGCCGGTGTGGCGGTCTTACTGGTTGTCTACACCCCCTGGCTGCCGCTCATGCTCCTCGGCAGCGCGCTGCCTGGTCTCTGGGTGGTAGCCCGTTACACCCGGCGCGAGAATAAATGGCGGACCCGCAACACGGCCAACGAGCGGCGGACGCGGTATCTCGACTGGATGCTCACGGACCGGGGTAGCGCGGCGGAGATGCGCCTATTCGCCCTCGGCGACTATCACCAGAGCGCCTTCCAGCGGCTGCGCGCTCACCTCCGCCAGGGCCGGCTGACACTGGCCACGAGCAAGATGAAGTCGGAGCTAGCAGCGGGCGCTATCGCCTGGTTGGGCGGGCTGGCCGGCATGGGCTGGATGCTCTTGCGGGTGGTTCAGGGCCTGGCGCAATTGGGCGACCTAGTCCTCTGCTATCAGGCGTTCCAGCAAGGACAGGGCCTGCTGCGCTCGCTCCTCGGGAGCGCCGGGCAGATCTACCGGAGCGCACTGTTTCTCGACAACCTGTTTCAATTCCTCTCGCTGACCCCATCAATTGCCAGTTCGGGTCTATTGTCTCCCGGCGCCTGTGCCCAGAAGAACGGCATCACATCTGCCGACTCTGGCATTTCATTCCTGCGTGACGGAGTTAGCTTCGAGGGGGTGACTTTCCGCTATCCGGGTAGCGAGCGCGCCGCTCTCGCCGATTTCTCCCTGCACCTGCCGCCCGACACGGTGACGGCCATCGTCGGCCACAACGGCGCCGGCAAGAGCACCCTGATCAAGCTGCTTTGCCGACTCTACGATCCGCAAGAAGGGCAGGTCCTGCTAGATGGCCGTGACCTGCGCGCCCTGGATCCCACTGCCTTGCGGCGGCAGGTCGCCGTGCTGTTTCAGGAGCCGGTGCGCTACCATGCCACGGCGGCGGAGAACATTGGGATGGGAGATCTGGCCGCTCTAGTGGACGGCGGATGCATCAGAGAGGCAGCGCGAGCAGCCGGTTCGGACGAGATAATAGACCGGTTGCCACGGGGCTACGAGACGATGCTGGGGAAATGGTTCGGCGGGACGGATTTGAGCGTCGGGGAATGGCAGCGGATAGCGCTGGCCCGCGCTTTTCTCCGCGATGCTGCCATCATCGTGCTGGACGAGCCGACCAGCGCCATGGATTCGTGGGCGGAAACGGACTGGCTGGGCCGCTTCCGCGACCTGGCGGCAGGGCGCACGGCGCTGATGATCACTCACCGCTTCACGACCGCCATGCACGCCGACGTCATCCACGTCATGCGGGACGGGCGCATCCTCGAATCCGGCAGCCACGCCGAGCTAGTCGCCGCCGGGGGCCACTACGCCGAGTCCTGGCGAGCCCAGATGCGAGAGTCGTCGCCCGTGTGAGGGTTAGAATTGGGCAGGGACGCACGAGAAAACTAATGACAGCGCGGCCCTCGTCGCCATCCGTCACATCATGCGCGCCCCCGGACTACGACGTCCCAGCGCTGGGCGTTCCTCCATCGGTAAGTGGTCCGCTCGGGCCAAGGTGCGTCCTCGCAAACCGAATCACCGTGATCGTCGGCTTTCTCCATTTGCGACGGATGGTGGAGTGGCAAGTAGGAGAACTTGAATCTGCCTGCTGGTCGACAAACTGGCTCGGCGTATTGTCGGCTTTTTCCTCCACGGGTCTCCTCCTTTAGAATCGTCATCCCGTCGCCGCTTGTGGCAAGGGCGGCTAACCGTGCGCCATTATAGACCGGGAGGTTCTTCCTGTCAACCGGCCGGGCGATCAGGGTTGACGCTGTGCCTCGTCCCCTTGCTCGAATTGGAACCGTCTTCAGGCAAACAGCCTCAAGCAGGCTTCAACAACATCGCGATCGTACAGCACGCCACTGCCTTTGGAGATCTCTTCAAGAGCGCAGTCGACGCCCAGCGCCGCCCGGTACGGACGGTGGGACGCCATCGCTTCCACGACGTCGGCCACGGCGATGACGCGGGCTTCGAGAAGCATCTCGCCGCCGACCAGCCCCAAAGGATAGCCGGACCCATCCAGCATTATACATCCAACCGGGCGCCTTGGGAAGGGCCTCGTCGTGGATCTTCCTACCGCGATTCGGACAATTTCAGCGACACCATCTTCGAGACGCCATCCGAGCCCATCGAGATGCCATACAGGGTGTCCGCTACCTCCACGGTGCCGCGGTTGTGGGTGATGACGATGAACTGGGTGTTGGCCGAGAGGCGCTTGAGGGCATCGACGAAGCGGCCGACGTTGGACTCGTCCAGGGCGGCGTCTACCTCGTCGAGCATGCAGAACGGGGCAGGATTCACTTTGAGGATGGCGAAGAGAAGCGCCGTGGCCGTCAGGGCGCGCTCGCCGCCGGACAGGAGCGAGAGGCTCTGGAGCCGCTTTCCCGGTGGTTGGGCGACGATGTCGATGCCATCGCCCTCGTCGGCTCTGACCAGCTTCGCCGTGCCTCCCCCAAAAAGCTGGGCGAAGAACTGCTTGAACTCCCGGCCCAGTGTCTCGAAGGCCTCGTCAAACCGCTTCTTCGCCTCGGCCTCGAGAAGGGCGATCCCATCCCGCAAGGATGCCTCCGACTGTGTGAGGTCCCTGATCTGAACGTCGAGGAAATCATGCCGGCTCCTGGTCTCCTCGTATTCGTCTATTACCGAGGCATTGACGGGGCCGATGCTGCGCAACTGGCTGCGGAGACGGTCGATTCGCCTCTTCATAACGGCCGGATCGGCGGCAGTTTGCACTGGTGGCTCCAGCGGCAGGCCTCTCTCTCCGCCGTTGTTTCCGCTGGCGTCTTCCACCATGACCTGGAGGGATCCGGAGGTGGAGTTCTCGGTCATCGTCGCCGTCCCACCTCTCAGCCCGAGACTCAACTGCCAGGCCTGGCCGCCCAGCCCGGTCCCCTCGGCAAAGGGAAACCCGTCAGGAAGCAGGTCGATGCCCTCCGCCTCCATGCGCTCACGCAGGTTCGCCAAATCCTCATCGCAGCGCCGGACCACCGAGTTCGCTTGCACCAATTGTCTCTCCGCCTCGAGCACCTTTGCCCGCCGGTCCGATTCCTCGGCGAGGAGAACCGTCTCTTCGGCGTCCAGCTCGGTCAACCGGATCAGGGCCGGCTCGATGCAGGCGTCGAGAGCCTCTACTTGGCGGTCGAGGTCGGCCTTCTCGCTCCGGAGAAACCCCGCCTCTGCTTCCAGTTGGCTGGCTTCCGCCGATAGGCTCTTGGACCGCTCCAGTTTCGCCTCTTTTTGCGCCTCCTGGCGGCGCAACGCCGCTTGGCGCTCCGCCACGACGTTTCTCTCGCTCTCTATGGCCTTCTCCATCACTGCCATGCTGGTCCGCAGATCGTTGAATCGCTCCCTGTCCTTGGCGCGCTCCGTCAGGAACGCCTCCATCGCCTGCTGCTGTTCTACCAGACGGCTGCGCGTCACCCCGCTAGCTCTTGTCGCCTCGGCCAGCCTGTCTATCAAGTCCCGCCGCTTGGCCTCCATCTCCGCTCGCTCGGCATCCGCCTGGCGGTCCAACCGGCTCTGAAACTCAGCCTCCTGCCGGAGCCGGTCGACCGCGCCCCCGGCCTTCGCCTCATCTTCTTCGAGAGCACGCCGGCTCTGACCCAGCCTGCGCTCCTTCGCCTCCAGATCGGCCAGTTTGGCGTCCAACTGTCGCTCGCCGTCCCGCTCGGCCCCGAGGCTTCGCTCCAGGTCGCGCTGCCTCGCCACCACCTGCCCGATCTGCTCCGGCAGCTCCCGCAGCCCCCTGACCCTGAATAGCATGGCGCCTTCGGCTTGAAGCCTGGTCGCTCCACCGGTTAACGAGCCATTGGAGCGCACGATCTCGCCAGAGAGCGTGACGATCTGGCCGGCGCCGGCAAGCCCCTCCATTACCTTCCGCGCCACCGCCAGATTCTCCACGACGACCGTCTGGCCGAGCAATTGCCTTATCACCTGCATCAGCCGTGCGTCGTACTTCACGAGATCCGCGGCCACGCCGATGACACCGGGAAGATTCGGCGCCCCGAGGACTCTGCCGCGTCCGGAGGGCACCCGCACGCTATCGAGCGGCAGAAAAGTAGCTCTGCCGCCCCTGGTTCTCTTCAGAAACTCGATGGCCTCCTCCGCGTGCGCCCATTTCTCCACCACGATGTCCTGAAGGTGTCCGCCCAGCGCCACCTCGATGGCGGCCTCCAGATTCTGCGGCACCTCGATGAGCGACGCCACGATGCCAACGATGCCGCGAAGGGTCGGGGACTTGTCGGTGGTTAGTGGTCGGTGGTCGGTGGTCAGTCCCCTCGCATTGAGTGCGCCATTCTCTGGTCCCCGTCTCTCGTCCCCCGACCGCTGTCCACTGGCCACTGATCCCTTAGCCGCTGCCTGCAACACTGTCCTCACCCCCGTGTACAGGCCGGTAAAGCTATCCTGGAGCTTGGCGAGGGTCTCGAACTGGGATTGGAGACGCGCCGCCTCCCGCTGAGCCTCGCCAACTTTGGTCTCGATCTCTTTGATGCGCGCATGGGTTTCCCGCCTGCTGAGGAGGTGGCTTTCCCGTTCGGCGGCAAGATCGCTCAGATCCCTGGCGCTGGCGTCCAGCCGCTGGCGTAGCTCTGCCACCAGGTCGAGCTTCTCGCCGATGGCGGCCCGCAGGCGCTCATCCTCCACCTTGCGGCCGCTCACTTCGGCTGATAGCCTTGCGTCCCGCTCTTCCAGTTGGTGCAACCGGCTCCCTAAGTCTGCAACTAGCGAGGACGCCGCCGAAGATTGCTCCCGCAATTGGCTTAACTGCGTCTGCAGGTCGGCCTGCCTGGCGTTGTGGTTTTCCATCTCGCCCTGCGAAGCCAGAACCCGATCTCTGCCGCTGCCCGACTCCGTAAGCAGACCGGTCAGTCGCTCCCTTGCGGCCGCCAGGGCCTCGGTCTCGGCGACGATGCCGCCATTCAGGCTCTCGATCTCCCCGGCAAGCTCACGCTCCTGCCGGGCGAAGCTGGCCAGACGCTCCCCATCCACGGCCAGTTGCCTGCTCGCGCCATCGAGCCGGGCGGCAAGACCGCCCCGCTCCTTCTGCCACAGTCCGACCTCGCCGCGCTTGAAAGTCCGCAGGGAGCGCGTTTCCTCGATACCTGCAGACAGAGTGGCTAGCTCTTCCTGTCTGTGGCGGAGGTTCGCCTGGCAATCTCCCGCCGCCTCACGACCGGCGAGAAGAGACGCGGACGCCTTCTGCCACGATCGATAGTACCAAATGGTGAGGAGAGAAGACAGTTCTTTGGTGAGACGCCCGTACTCCGCCGCCTGAGACGCCTGCCTCTGCAACCGGTTCATCCGCGGACCGACTTCGGCCAGGATGTCTCTGGCTCTGGCGAGGTTCTGCAAGGTAGCCTCGAGCTTGCTCCGGGCCTCGTCGATCTTGGTGTAATGGCGCTTGAGGTCCGCCGCTTCTTCGATTAGCCCCCGCCTTTCCTCCGGACGCAGGCTCAGGGCCGAATCGATCAGGCCCTGACCGATAACGGTGTAGTTGTTCTGGCCGACGTTGGCTTTGAGGAGGAGGTCGACCACGTCCCGCAGCCTGACCTTGCTGCGATTGATGTAATACTCGCTCTCGCCGGTGCGGAATACCCGCCGGCCGATGGTGACCTCGGCGAAGTCGAGCGGCAGCCAGCCGCTGCTGTTGTCGAGGGTGAGCGTGACCTGAGACATTCCAGCGGGCGGGCGCTGCGAGCTCCCGGCGAAGATGACGTCCTCGGCCCTCTTGGTGCGGAGAAGGCGGCCGCTCTGCTCCCCCAATACCCAGCGCACAGAGTCGGCAATGTTGCTCTTCCCGCTGCCGTTGGGGCCGATGACCGCGGTCACGCCCCGGCCGAACTCGAATTCGGTTCGATTGGCGAAGGTCTTGAAACCCTGGAGCTCGAGCTTCTTGAGAAACAAGCGGCTTGATCCTCACAAAAAGGAGTGAGAGAAGCTGGACTCTCACTCCGGCCTATGGCTGGCTCATTATAAGTGGCGGGGCGTCAAAAGGCAATAGCACGACCCACCACCGAGTGGCTATTCCTCCGCGGCCAGCGTCTCCAGAGCCCGGCGAGCAGCCTCCTGCTCTGCCTGGCGCTTGTTTCTCCCTCTACCCTCTCCCAGCACCCTGGCTCCTACCCTGACTCCGACGGTGAACTCGCGGGCGTGGTCCGGGCCACCGACGGCGACGGTTTCATACTCCGGCGTGATCTGCCACCTTCCCTGAATCAACTCCTGGAGGGTGGACTTGAAGTCCTTTCCCAGTTTGAGCCGCATGGCCCGGTCGAGCTCGGGGTCCAGTTGTTCGATCAGAAACCGCCTGACGGTCTCCAGCCCGCGGTCGAGATAGATTGCGCCCACAACGGCCTCGAACGCCGAGGCGAGAATCAGGGGCCTCTCGCCGCCGCCGCTGGCCTGCTCGCCCTTGCCCAGGAAAAGATGTATGCCAAGCTTGAGGCGGCGACCAATACGGGCCAGGGTCTCGGTGCGCACGAGCGCCGCCCGCAGCCCCGTCAGTTGGCCTTCGGATATGTCGGAGAACCTCGTGTAGAGGAACTCGGCTGCCACGAAGCCGAGGATGGCGTCCCCGAGGAACTCGAGCCGCTCGTTGGAGGACAGATGAAAGCCGGGGTTCTCGTTCAGAAAAGACCGGTGCACGAGAGATTGCTCGAGCAGCACGGGATCCGCGAAGTCGATGCCCAGTTTCTCTTGAAGCAGTTGCAGATCTTCCATCTTTTCCCCAACCCCAGAAGCTTTGCTCTCAATATATCACGGTACGGCTCGCCTTACAACCGCCGGCAAGAATTCCGGAGAACCAATCGCAGTCATTCGCAGATGCAAATAGTTGCAGATAGCCCTGGCTTGTGTTAGACTGATGGTGGCAGGATTGAATGGCTAGAGGGGGCGCAATGAAGACAGGCAGCCACCACGACAGCAGCATCGAGCAGAGGCTACACGGGCTGAGACAACGCCTGACCCCCCAACGCCTGCTTATCGTGTCGGTGCTAGAGGAGAACGACGCTCATATTACCGCCGAGGCCATCTACGAGAGAGTACGCGAGCAGTACCCCTACGTGAATCTGTCTACCATCTACCGCACGCTGGAATGGCTGAAGAAGCTGGGACTGGTGACCGAGACCGACATGGGCGAGGGCAGCGTTTGCTATCATTGGGCCGAGAAAGGCCGGCACCACCATCTCGTGTGTCAGAAATGCGGTCGGGTGGTCGACATGGACGAGTCGCTGCCCTGTTCGCTGAAGGAAGCCCTGCTCCAGCGCTATGGCTTCGACGTAGATCTTTCCCATCTCGCCTTCTTCGGCCGATGTGAGAGCTGCCAAAGTCAATCTGATTGATCCGACCGATCCGTCCGATCGGTCGGATCCAGGCACAGGAGACCCGAATGCACATTCCCGATGGCTATCTCAGCCCGGCGACTTCCGCCGTCATGTATGGGGTTGCTGCTCCCTTCTGGTATCTTGCGGGCAAGCGAGTTCACCGCTCGCTTACGGGCAAGATGGTGCCACTTCTCTCGGTGCTGTCCGCCTTCGCGTTCACCATCCAGATGCTCAACGTTCCCCTGCCGGGCGGAACCAGCGGCCACGCCGTCGGCGCCACCCTGATGGCCATAATCCTCGGACCCTGGGCCGCAGTGTTGGGCATCACCGTGGCGCTGGTCATTCAGGCCTTCTTCTTTGGCGACGGCGGCATCTGGGCCATCGGCGCAAATGCCTTCAATATCGCGATCGTAGGCTCCTTTCTCGGCTACGGCGTCTACCGGCTGGCGGCGGGCAATGCGCTGGCGACGTCCCGGAGGAGAGTTGTGGCCGCGGCTCTGAGCGGCTACGTCGCTCTGAACGTCTCGGCTCTATTCACGGCCGTCGAGCTCGGCCTGCAACCGCTATTGTTTAGGGCAGCCGACGGCAGCCCGCTTTACGGCCCTTACGGGCTGGCGCAAGCGATTCCGGCGATCATGACCGGCCATCTGTTCGTCGCCGGGTTGGCCGAGGCGGCGATCACCGGTCTAGTCATCGCCTACCTGCAGAAAGCGAATGAGCCTCTTCTGCGGCTCTCGGACCCCAGGGGAATCGCGGCTCGCAGCTACCGCTGGCTGTGGCTGGGTCTGGCGGCCGTGGTGCTGCTCACGCCCCTCGGTCTCATCGCCGCGGGAACTCCGTGGGGAGAATGGAAACCTGCCGAGATTCAGGCTTCGCTCGGCTTCCTGCCAGAGGGCATGGGGGCCCTGCAAACCGCGTGGAACGCGCCGCTGTCGGGCTACGGGTTGGCCGGGCTCGGTCTGACTGCCGGTTATCTCATCTCCGGCGTGCTTGGAGTAGCGGCCATAGTACTCTCTACCCTGCTGTTTGGCAGATGGCTGGCAAGAGGAGAGACCAAGAACCATGGCTAATACGGCGGGGGGCGAATGGGCATTGGCGCCGGTCAAAAAGGCGGGGCGGGGAACGGGCTCCCGCTTTGTGGAGGGCACTCTGGCAGGAATCGCCAGAACCATTCAGGATGCTGTGTTCTACGAAGAACTGGCGCAGAGACCTGGCCTGCTCCAAAACCTCGACCCGCGTGTCAGACTGGTCGGCCTGCTGGCTCTTATTTTGGCCGTTTCGCTCGCCCAGCATATCCCCACTCTGATCGTCTTCTATCTCGTGGCGCTGGCGCTCGCCCTGCTATCCCGGATACCTGCCGGCTTTTTCGTCAAGCGAGTATGGCTCTTCATGCCGTTTTTCACCGGCGTGGTTGCCTTGCCCGTCATCTTCAACTTCGTCACTCCCGGAAGACCGGTGGTCCGACTGCTGGACCTCGGCAGCCCCTGGTCGTTCGCTTTCCTCTCGCTTCCCCGGGAGATCGCCTTGACGGAGCAGGGACTGAAAACGGCCCTTACCCTCATCTTGCGGGTCGGCGACTCGGTCTCGCTCGCCGTGCTCCTCGTTACTACCAGCCGCTGGGCACACTTGCTGAAAGCCCTCCGGGTTTTCCGCGTGCCCCAGGTCTTCGTCCTCATACTGGCAATGACCTACCGGTACGTTTTCGTCCTGCTCCAGATTACGAGCGCCATGCTGTTGGCAAGGAAAAGCCGGACAATGGGACACCTGAGAGGGGCGGATCACCGGCGAGGACTGGGGGCAAGCGGTGGAACCCTGCTGGCGAAGTCCTACCACCTCAGCGACGAAATTTACTCGGCAATGCTTTCCCGCGGTTTTGCCGGCGAGGCGAGAGTCATGGACGATTTTCGGGTTTCCGGGCGCGACTGGCTATGGCTGCTCGCTGTGGCCTGTCTATCCGGCTTTATCATCGTTCTGGAGCGTCTGTGAGATGATTGATAGTGACAATGCCGGCGCCCGGAACGTCTTCGAGCTGAGGGACGTCGAGTACAGCTACGAGAAGACGCTGGCTCTCACGAATGTCGCCCTGGATATTCGTCAGGGAGAGAAGGTTGCGATATTGGGAGCCAACGGAACTGGTAAGTCGACCTTGCTGAAACTGCTGGACGCCCTCTGCTTCCCCACCAAGGGAACGATCACGGCCTTTGGCCAGCCTCTGACGGAGCACCTTCTCCGCGAGCAGGCCTATGCCCACGCCTTCCGCCGCCGGGTCGGCCTCGTGTTCCAGGACCCCGACGTCCAACTATTCTCTCCAACGGTCTGGGACGAGCTGGCCTTCGGTCCACTGCAGTTGGGCCTGCCAAGAGCGGAGATCTTAGAGAGGATTCATGGTGTTATGGCCTTGATGGGCATCGAGAAGCTGAAAGACCGGCCACCCTATCGACTCTCGGGCGGCGAGAAGAAGAAGGTCGCCCTAGCCTCGGTTCTGGTGGTCGAGCCCGACGTGCTCCTTCTGGACGAGCCGACCGCCAGCCTCGACCCCAGGAGCCAAACCGCCTTTATCGACATGCTGCTGGAGATGAATGAGAGGGGCACGACGCTGGTTGCCGCAACTCACGACCTCGACATCCTCGAGGACATCGCCGACCGCGCCTGCGTCATCGGCGACGACCACTCCATCGCCGCGATCGCGTCGCCAGGGAATATCCTCTCGGACCGCCAGTTTCTGCTGGCGACCAACCTCATCCACGAGCACCCCCACCGTCATGTGGACCGCCGCCACGTTCATCCCCACTGGCATCGCCCACACCACGACCACGAGCATTAGGTGTCGGTCAATATACTTCCGTAGGGGCGAACGGCCGTTCGCCCCTACGATCGAAGCACATCACGGTCAACCGGTGAGGTCAGACTGCGGTTGGGAGGGCCATCGGCCTAATGCCGTATTGCCGGTCGTGGTCCAACAGGCGCCGCAAAAGGTCGGGGCCGACGTGGTGCCCGGTCTGAGCGTAGCCGGCCGCCTCTTCCAGTTTCTGCTGGACATCGTCCAGAGTCAGTGGTTGATTGGCATTGGCCAGAAACAGACGGAAGACCGCTTCTAGGACCGGCGTGGAGGCGCTGATAAACTCCTTCTTCTTGCCACAGCAGTCCCTGACCGCCACAAACGGGTTTGAGCCGTAGGGCACCTTTTGGACCTGAAAGACCACCCTTCCGGACTTCTGGTCCATCGAGGGGACGCGCTCCTCGGTCTCCGTTCCCAATTTCTTCTTGCAACTGGCGCACATCCGGCTTTGAGCCATTACCTCGAAGGATTTGCCCTGCTGTCTGTACCAGTCCGTATCGATATGGTATCGCGTCTCGATTTGTTCGGCGTCCAACTTCAGCCTCCAATGCTCTTGTGCTTACTAGACAACGGCTCAGCCTTCCCTCTTGATGCGGAGATCGATGGTTCTGAGGCTACCCATCCCTTTCAGAGTAGACAGCAGGCCCACCAGAGTGCCGACAATGGCGTCTCGCACGAAGGGAGCCAGGGCGATAGGCTTGCCGTCGGTGACCAGGGTCACCTCGCTCTCCGTGCGCGCCCCGGCCAGAAAGCGTTTCTCCAGGACGCCGGCTACGCCGGCGGCGTCGTCCAGGCCAAACTGGGGCGCGGCGATTCCCAACTGCTCGTCGGTCACCAGAGCGACCAGCTCTCTGGCCGTGCAGAGCAGCTCGCTGCTGACCTCCTTGCGATGGATCTCGATCTTGGGCGCTTCCTCTCGCTTGAATCCCTCGGTGATTATGATATCGACCGAGTCGCCGATGAGGTGGCCGATCTCGGGCAGGGTCCAATCATGGTCCGTCGGCCGGATCATGGCCAGCTTTTCGGGAGAGCTAACAACAACCACGTCGCTGCCTGCTTGTGCGTGTCGCCAGCTATCCTTGCCGGGGCGGTCCATCTCGAAGCCGTGCACGTCGTGCTTAACCGTAGCCACTCGATAGCCCCTTTTCTTCAGCTCCGGCAGCAGCTTCACGAGGAAAGTGGTCTTCCCCACGTTGGACTTGCCGACGATGGAAATGATGGGAGGCATGCATTACTCCTCTTGGTTTCTTGATCTGACCGATCCGACCGATCAGTCGGATCGGTTGGATCCTCAATTGATCCGCGCGCTCGGCGGGTCGACCTCTTCCGGCCAGTCCAGCATTTGGACCTGCACCACGTCGCCGGGCTTGGCCTGCCTGACGTCCTCGGGGAGAACCACCAAACCATTGGCGGCTGCCATCGACGTCAGGATACCCGAACCCTGAGGTCCCGTCAAGCGGGCGTGATAGTGGCCTTCTCTCTTGGTTAGGATGGCCCTGGCAAAGAACCGCCGGCCGTCGCGGCTCTCCAACGGATCGTCGAGTATGGCTTCGATGGTCGGCTTGTCCAGGCGGGTCTTGCCAAGCATCTTCAAGATCGCCGGTCTGGCGAACTGCTCGAACGTGATCATCGAGCTCACCGGATTTCCCGGCAGGCCCAGGTGAGGAATCTGGCGCAGGCCATCGGGCGAGCGCAGTAATCCGAAAGCCAGTGGCTTGCCCGGCTTCATGCAGACGGTCCAGAAGGATATCTGGCCGTGGGCCGCCAGAACGTCCTTCACCACGTCATAGTCTCCCATCGAGACGCCCGCCGACGTGATGAGCATGTCGGCCTCGAGGCTCTCCGCGATCTTCTGCTCCAGCGCTTCGATGTTGTCCCGAGCGATCCCCAGCACCTTGGGTATGCCCCCGTATCGCCGGACCAGCGTGGCGACGCTGTAGGTGTTGCTGTCGTAGATCTTGCCGGGAGGCAGCGGCTCGCCCACCCTCACCAGCTCGTCGCCAGTCGACAGGATGGCCACCACCGGCCGCCGGATCACGTTGACGGCAGCGCTGCCCAGCGAAGCGAGCACGCCGACCTCGGCCGGACGTAAGGTCCTGCCTTTCTCCAGCACCAACTGGCCGACCCGCACATCTTCGCCGGCGGCCCGGATGTTCATTCCCTGAATGGCTTCCCGAAACACGGCGACCTGGGACAACTGTCGCTCGATATTCCCCACCGCCTTCTGGGTCATCTCGTCCGTGTGCTCGAACTGGACGACCGCCTCCGCCCCGCGGGGCACCGGCGCGCCCGTCATGATCCTGATCGCCGAGCCGTCGGTGACCATGAGATGGGAAACCTGGCCGGCTGGCACCTCGCCGATTACCTTCAGGAGCTTGGGCGCCCGGTCCGAGGCTCCGAGGGTGTCCTCCACCCGGACTGCGTAGCCATCCATGGCCGCGTTGTCTAGGGGAGGGATATTGATCGAGGAATAGACGTCCTCGGCCAGAACCTGCCCCAGACAATCGAGAATAGGCCTGGTCTCCACCGGGAGGGGACTCACACAACTCAGGATCTTCTCCCTCGCCTCCTCTACACTTATCATGAAATCCTCCAATCGTGGGTGTAAATGGTGCCGGACTTCCCCCGCACGTAGCCAATCAGAGTGATATTGAGATCCTCTGCCAACTGGACGGCGAGGTCCGTAGGCGAGGAATGAGATACGACGATGGGGACATCCATCTTCGCCGCCTTGGCCAGCATCTCCGACGATACCCTGCCCGTGGTCAGCAGTAGGCGACCGGACGTGGGAATGCCGAGGAGAAAAGTTTCTCCTGCCACCTTGTCAACGGTATTGTGCCTGCCAACGTCCTCCGCCACGACGATCAAACCCTCACCGTCTCCCAGCGCCGAAGCCTGAACCCCACCGGTCTCCCGATATGTCGCCGCCCCTTGAAGCAGCAAAACCATCGATTTCGCGACCTGGTCAGTCGAGACATAGAGTGAAGATGCCACCGGTTTCAGCTTCCGGCCCTTGCCAAAAGTGGTTCCGCCACCACAGCCCGATGTCAGGGTACGACCAGTTCTGCTAGGTGACCATTCCTTCACCAGGCGGATATCTGCCACGTTCTCTTCGGCGCACACGCGCATGAACAGAACGTCGTCCGGCCGGTCGATAATCCCCTCGAGGTAGAGGAAGCCCGCCACCAGGTAGGTTTCTTTGGTCGGCGTACACATCAGCGTGACCAACTCCTGCCCGTTTACATAAAGAGCGATGGACGTCTCGCGGATGATCGACGCCTCCCTAGCGCCCCTGTCGCCGCCAAACCGGGTAACCGTCACCCTACGGCCCGACTGCTCGACGATCTGCTGTTCGACGCCCTCAGCTTTCGCCTTCAATGGCATTCGCCCTCCTCACATCCTCCTCGGTGTTGATGTTGAAGAAGCTCAAGCGATCCGGATCGAAGCGGTCGATTTCCGCCTCCTCTAAGTAGCGAACCCTGACGTAAGGGAAGAAGCTCAGGATCTTCAGATTGCCCTTGGCGAGCATGGTCTCTATCGCCGGCAGACAGGATTTCCCGTACACGGCGTGCAGGGGCTCGCAGTAGCCCTGGAAACGTGGAATCGTGACGTCGAATCCCTCACTCGATCTTACCATAAATTTCAACAGCCCCACGTTCAGGAACGGCATGTCACAGGCGCAGACAAGACCACAAGGGTTAGAGATCGCCCCCAGCCCGGTAAAAAGCCCACCCAGCGCTCCCTTGTTAGGAAAGATATCGACGATGACCCTCACCCCTTCCCGGCCCTCGAGGAGGGGCAAAGGATGGTCGGCGGCGGTAACCACCAGCACCTCGCCAGCCACTTCAGCTAGGCGACCGATCACTCGGTCGATTAACGTCTCGCCTCCTATTGTAACAAGCGACTTATCTCGCCCCAGCCTCGTGCTCTTGCCGCCCGCCAGTACGATCGCGCTGGTGCTCATTGGCTCCCAAGCAGCCAGCGAACCACCAGCGGTGTCACTTCAGCCTCGACGAACGCCGCGACGAGAAGGAAGGGCAGCAAAGCGATCATCACCTTCACCCAGTTGGCAATGGCCAGAAGCAGACTATCGCCAAAAGTGAAGCCCTTCGGCGGGCTCATCAACGACATGCCCAGTCTCAGGCTGAAGGCCGAAACCAACACGGCGACCGGCAGCTCGATGATTCCGTGTGGAACAAAGAAGGCAAAGGCAAAGACGGCAGGATTAAGGCCCATGGCCGAGGCCTGGCCCGTGAAGAAACCCACCAGCACCAGCGGCATCAGCAACAGCAGGAGAGCGGCGGCGCCGAAGCTGAAAACAGACAAAAAAGCGGCAATGGCTAGCGCTCTCAGGTTGTGAATGAAAATGGACCAGGTAGATATCTCACCAAGGCTATCGAGGAAGCCGCTATAGCGCGCCAGATCGGGCGCCAGCCGCAGCCCCAAAGGAACGGGATGTTGCGTGGCGAAAACATACCCGATGACCGCCCCGGCCCCGACCAGGCAAACTACCACCAGCGTCGGTTGCCAGTTCGCCATCAGCAACTGAGGCATGTCAGCAATATAAAGACGCCGAAGACCAAAGCGCCCACCCTTTCCCTGTTCCGGATCCGTCGCCGCATCGGGAAGGCTGTTGAAAAACCGCCAGAGTTTCCCTAAGACCAATCTCGCGTTCAACTGGTCGTTCTCTCTGGCCAGGATGGCCTCGCGGTTGAACACGGTTATTCCCATCCGCACGAGAATTATAGCGATGACGAGAAACTCCGCCCACACGAACCAGAGCGCCTGGCCATAGCCGGTTATGAGGAGGATCAACTCGCCCTGGAGCGCCAGGGCCACCGGCAGGACGACAAAGCTGGCCAGCAGATTGGCTGCCCTCACGCTAGTCGTGTGGCTGGAGATAACCACCGCTCCCGCTACCATGACAAAGGCCTCCACAGAGCTCAACATGACGGTCAGAACGAGAATGTCCGAAGCGACCTGAAAGCCTAGGAACAAACGAAGGCAAGCGGTGTAAATCGCCAGCGCCACCAGGCTCAGGATAAGAGGAGGAACGAGGACCGCCAGCAGCTTGCCGGCAAAAAGCTCGGCATCGGACAGCGGCATGGCCAGCAGGGCCTCTAGGGTGTTGCGCTCCTTCTCTCCTACAAAGCTCTCCAGCGCGATGACCAGACTGAAGGAGATGGGAAAGAAGCCGACGAGCATGGCGCCGAAAGGGATCAGCTTTCCGGTCGTCGCCTCCGGATCGACCTGTTCCATCAGGGGCATGCCGATGGCGATGCCCGCCACGACCAGGGCCGGAAAGATGACGGCCAGAATGAGCATGGGCAGCAGAATGCGCGAGTCGGTGAAGGCGTCCTTCACCTCGCGTCTGGCAATTACTAGCGACAGACCGGATATCATCCCTTACGGCTCCTCCACAATCGAAAGGTAGACTTCCTCCAGGCTTCTCGGCATCTGGCTCAAGCTCTCCACCGCCGCCCCCGCCTCCACGAGCCGGCGCAGCAATGCGGGGTTGGTCGCCTCGGGGTTGGGCGTGGAGTAGCAAACCCAGGTGTCGCCCGTCTCTTCAAGGCGGACGGTTCCATCAACAGCGGTCAGCAAACCGATCAGTGGTGTGGCCAGATTGAGCTTGTAGCGAGGCGGGCCGAGAAGTCTCCGCTTCAAGTCGTCGATCGCTCCCTCGGCGATGATCCGCCCGCGATTGATGATGGCGATACGATCGGCCAGCATTTCCGCCTCCGCCAGATTGTGGGTGCAGATGACGATAGTCCGGTCGTCCCTTCTCAGGTCGGAGATGAAATCCCTGACTAACTTGGCGCTGTAGGGGTCCATGGCAGACGTTGGCTCGTCAAGATACAGTACCCTGGGATCGTGGACTATGGCTCGAAGGAGGGCGAGCTTCTGTCTCATGCCCTTGCTGTAGGTGCCGATCAGGCGATGCCGGTGCTCCCAGAGGCCAAAGCGCACCAGCAGCCCCTCGATCCGCGGCTTCATCACCTTGGGGTGCACCCCTTGGAGCCGGCCGAAGAACTCCAGGTAGTCGAGGCCGTTCATCCGGGTGTAGAGCCCCGGCACCTCGGTCAGCAGACCCATGATGCTCCTCACCGCCCTCGCCTCTTCGACCACGTTGTAGCCACAGACGATGGCCTTGCCATAGGTCGGCATGAGGATGGCGCTAAGCATGCGAGTCGTCGTCGTCTTGCCGGCGCCATTTGGCCCGAGCAGCGCCAGGATCTGTCCCGGCTCGACTCTAATGCTCAAGCCGTTCACCGCGCCGAAGCTGCCGAAGCGCTTGGTTAGATTCCAGGTCTCGATCACGGTGGTTTTCCTCTCCGCCTCTTATCCGCCGCCCATCCGGAGCGTAGCCCACGCCTATTGTACCACAAATAGCGATCAGCTATCGGCGGTCAGCCGTCGGCTTTCAGCTATCAGTCCTTCTCGGAAGGACTGATAGCTACAAAAAGAAGATCGCCGGCAGGGGCGCGGGCAGCCAGGGCTTCACCGTCTCGACAATGGAAGGGATGGCCGCCAGAAACATCGGCATGAGAGAGGAAGTTGCGGCAGTATCCGTGATGGAGCGCCTAACCATCTCCAGACCCGGCCAGGGCACCCTCACGGCAAAGTTGAGGACGGTGACGGCGATGCAAACCAGAGCGAAGCCGAGAACCAGGCCAATAAGCGAGCCAGCCAACTGGTCGAGAGCGCCTATCCGGCCCAGTCTTGTATTCTTGTAGGCGCTTCGGCCGAGGCCGTTCACCCCCACCTGAGAGGCGACGAAGACGACGGAGAAAGCTACGGAGTCCAGAGCGACCGCGGACGCGGACGAAAAGAAGCCGCCGAGCCAGATGCCGACGACGTGAAAGTACTGCGCCGCCAAAATGAAGGCAACGTACATGGCGGCGGAGGCGAACAGCAGGCGCAGCAGCCCCTGAATGAAACCCACCGCAGCGCCGGCGATAAGAAGAATCGCGATGACGACGTCAACCCAGTTCAAAGCCCATTTCCTCCAGGAGCTTGCTTCACGGCTGGAGCTGCGGCGCCAGCCTGCCAAGAACGAGAAGGAAAGCCATTAGCACGATCGCCACCCCGATTACTATCCCCAGCCTTCCTGTCATAGTCACCCGCCCCTCAATCTTGTCAGCTTGATTGTATGGCCCCCATCTGAGGTTGTCAATGGTAAATAGTTACTATGAGATTGGTCGCCGCTACGCCCTGGCGATGGTACCACTCCCCTACTTTCTTCGCTTCCATTTTGCCGAGCATCTCTCCCAACGGCTTGGCCAATCGCTGCACCTGCTTGCCACTTGACCAATTCTCTGGCCAACACAGCACCCAGGAGTGCGAAGCTTGTCCGGTGAAGCGCTGGAAAGAGTATTGGTCGGTTAGGTAGTCCCTCTTCTGGAAAGAAAACGCCTCTTTGGCCAGTCAGTAGTTCCACAACGTTGCCGAAGAAGCATACATTCAGACAGTCCGACAACACCACTGCTGGCTCGATTCACGGATTTGGGACGACAGCTGGTTGACAGGGGCTAATGAATGTGGTAATATGCCTGCCGACTAGGCGCCGTATAGCCTGCGCCTCCGCGGCAATGGCTTGCAGACGATCAAAAGGCAGATTGACTTTTCGCTGAGAAGAGACTAGAATATCGGCCTTGGATAGTCTTGGCGCCCCTCCCCGGAAGGACGAGAAATCAAACTATTCGACGGACTAAGAAGGAGGTAGACAGGGTTGTCGGAAACTAAGGGCGAGATCACGGTGAAAGAGGCGGGAAGACTGGGCGGGCAGGCGGTAAAGCAGAAATATGGCCCCGAGTTCTTCCGCAAGATCGGGAAGAAGGGTGGCAAGGCCCTCTCGGATGTGCGGGGTTCCCAGTTCTACTCCGAGATCGGGAAGAAGGGCGGCAACGCGGTTAAGGAGCGACACGGCGCCGATTTCTTCGCCGAGATCGGGCGCAAGGGCGGTACGGTGGTAAAGGAGAAGCACAGCCCGGAGTACTACAGAGAGATCGGCAAGAAAGGCGGCAAAGCCATCAAGAAGCCCCGCCAGCCGGCAGAGGCCGCGGTTTAGGAAGCTATCAGCTGTCGGCGGTTAGCGGGGACGGCGTAAAGAGAAAGGCACAAAGGGGACGAAGGACACCAAGATTCTGGAGATCAGAATTTGGTGTCCATAGTGTATCGCCCAACGGAGATCGAAACGTCCGCGCCCGGTTCCTCAGCGAGGGGCCGGGGGCGGCGCTTCGTTTTCGACCTAAAGTTGCCTGCGCCTTCTGGCTAATGATATAATCTCTCGTGGCCAGTGCCGGAAACGCTCGGGGGGCCGGACCGAGAGGAGGATACCATAGAGGACCAACGCCTACGATCTCTGTTGGAGGGCCTAAGCGCTGGCGAAATTGGCGTCGAAGAGGCTCTGTCGAGCCTGCGCAAGCTGCCCTATGAAGACCTCGGCTTTGCCAAGATCGACCACCATCGAACCCTGAGAAGAGGCTTTCCCGAGGTGATCTTTGGCCAGGGTAAGAGCACTGGCCAGGTGGTGGCAATCGTCGGGCAGATGGTCAAGCACTCCGAAAAAGTGCTGGTGACCAGAGTCGGCCGGGATTGCTACGACGCCGTGGTCGAGAAAGCGCCCGACGCCCGGTATAACGAGATCGCGAGGACCATCACCGTCAACCGGGCTCACGACGAGAAATTGCCAGCCGGCATTGCCGTGGTGAGCGCGGGAACGGCCGACCTCCCGGTGGCCGAGGAGGCAGTGGTGACCGCCGAGCTGATGGGCAACTCTGTCGACCGCCTGTTCGACGTAGGCGTGGCCGGGATTCACCGGCTTCTCCATCATTTCGACCGGCTGCAGCAGGCGCGGGTGGTCGTGGCCGTCGCCGGGATGGAGGGGGCGCTGCCCAGCGTCATCGGGGGGCTGGTCTCGGCTCCGGTTATCGCCGTGCCAACCAGCGTGGGTTATGGGGCCAATTTCGGTGGTCTCGCTGCCCTGCTGGCCATGCTGAGCAGTTGCTCCGCCGGGGTGGCCGTGGTAAACATCGACAATGGCTTCGGCGCCGGCTACCTGGCGGCGATGATAAACCGGCTGAACGGAAAGGATAGACAGGGCTGACGGAAGCTAAACTGGCGCAATTGAACGACATCTTGAGGCAGATGGGCTCGGTTGTGGTAGCCTACTCGGGGGGCGTCGACAGCACCTTCCTCGTCGCCGTGGCTCACGAGGTCCTGGGCAGCAACGCCGTCGCCGTGGTGGCTGCGTCGCCGACCTATCCCCAGTCCGAGGTGGACGCCGCCAAGGATCTGTCGAGCCAGCTCGGCATTCGCTGCCTGCTGATCGAGACTCACGAGCTGGAGGACCCCGACTTCTCTGCCAATAGCCCCTATCGGTGCTTTCATTGTAAGTCAGAGCTGTTCACCCGCCTCAGAGAGATCGCCGACCGTGAGGGAATGGCCTTTGTGGTCGACGGATCCAACCACGACGACCTCGGCGACTTTCGTCCGGGGCGGCAGGCGGCAAGCAAGCTCGGCGTGAGGAGCCCCCTTTGTGAGGCCGGCTTGACCAAAGCGGAGATTCGCGCCCTCTCGCACCGGCTGGGACTGCCAACCTGGGACAAGCCTTCCCTGGCCTGTCTATCCTCGCGGTTTCCCTACGGCACGCCGATCACGCTCGACGTGCTGGCCCGGATCGCCGCCGCCGAGGATTATCTCCGTAGCCTCGGCTTCCGGCAACTGCGGGTTCGCCACCACGACACTATTGCGCGCATCGAAGTGCCGCCGGAGAGCATACCCGGGTTTCTCGATCCGGACGTGCGTACCGGCATCGTGGAGAAGTTCAAGCAGATAGGCTATTCCTACGTGACCCTCGATCTGGCAGGCTATCGCACCGGCAGCATGAACGAGGTTCTCACCGCGGGGCAAAGGGCATAGCGATGAGGAACCCTCACCCTAGCCCTCCCCAATGGGAGAGGAGACCAGTTCCCTTTCCCTCTGGGAGAGGGGATCAGTTCCCTCGCCCTTTGGGAGAGGGGATCAGTTCCCTCGCCCTTTGGGAGAGGGCAAGGGTGAGGGCACCCATGAGGCCGAGATGAAAGCTGCTTATTTCGACTGCTTCGCCGGGGCGAGTGGCGACATGATTCTAGGGGCTCTGCTGGACGCGGGGCTTTCCCTCGCCACCCTGACGTCGGAGCTGGCGAAGCTGCGCCTCCCGGGCTACGAGTTAGACGGGAGGCGAGACAAGCGCGGCGCCATCGGCGGCACCAAGCTGACGGTAAAGCTTACGGGCGGCGAGTCGGATTCGCCCCATCGCCAGTTGGCGGATATCCTGGCGATCATCGACCAGAGCGACCTGGCGCCCCCCGTCAAGGAGCGCGCCTCTTCTGTCTTCCGACGGTTGGCGGAGGCCGAGGCCAAGGTGCACGGCGTCCCGATCCCGGCGGTGCATTTTCACGAGGTGGGCGCGGTCGATGCCATGGTGGATATCGTCGGCAGCGTGGCCGGCCTCGAGGCGCTGGGCGTGATGGCGGTTTATTGTTCTGCGTTGCCGGGCGGCGGGGGAATGGTGCGCAGCGCGCATGGCCCCCTACCGGTGCCGGCGCCGGCCACGCTGGCGCTGATCGCCTCGGCCGGGGCGCCGTTGGCGCCGAGCCCAAATCAGGAGGCAGCCCGGTACGAGCTCGTTACCCCTACCGGCGCGGCGATTCTCACTACGCTCGCGACTTTCGCCCAGCCGATGATGCAGTTGCAGGCGGTGGGCTACGGATTGGGAACGCGGGACCTCTCGACTTTGCCCAACGCCCTGCGCTTGTGGCTGGGCGAGGTGGAGGAGGAGTCGGCACAGGGAGAGCTTCTCCTGCTGGAGACCAACATCGACGACATGAATCCGGAACTCCTTGGCTACACTCTGGACCGGCTATTGGCCGCCGGCGCCCGGGACGTGTGGTTCACGCCGATTCAGATGAAGAAGAACAGGCCGGCGACGATGGTCAGCGTGCTGACGACGCGAGAGAGCGAGCCGGCGATGGTGAAGGTTCTCTTGAGCGAGACCACGACGCTCGGCGTCCGGACCCAGCTCATCCACCGCCACGAGGCGGAGCGGGAGGTGTTCCGCTTCGCTTCCAGCCTGGGCGAGGCGGCGGTCAAGGTGAAGCGGGCGGGCGGTGATGTAGTCGGTCTCTCTCCCGAGTATGAGGTATGCAAGCAACTGGCAGCCGCTCGTAGCCTGCCCCTGCAAGAGGTCTACCGAAGGGTGGAGGCAGAAGCGCGAGCGTTGTTGGAGCCATAAGGGCAGTGGGAACCCTCACCCCGACCCTCTCCCAGCGGGGAGAGGGAGGCGCTCGTCCCCTCTCCCACCGGTTGAAGGCGCTCTGTTCCCTCTCCCCGCTGGGAGAGGGCTAGGGTGAGGGCCCCCGTAGGCATCTCACCACTACTCTGACAGAACGAGGTCGACGGGAATGCAGCTTGTCGAGGCAGATAGAAGCTTGTGGCGGAGTTTGCCCCGCCGTTGGGCCACAATCGTCATGCTGGTGGTCGCCGGGGCAGCCTCGGTGCCGACTGGCCTGATCGCCGGCGTCGTCGTCTACTTCCTTCTTTCTCTGGTTCGCCGGCAGTGCAACTGGTTTCCCGAGCGCCCGGCCTGGGGATTTCTAACCATCGTCCTTGTGCCCCTAAATCGCATCGTCTTCTGGCTGAGTCTGGCCTTCCTGCTCTTTGGCCTCGGCCTCCAGGCCGGTAGCCCTCTGCATGCACTGTGGGCTTTCCCCCTCTTTGCCGGCTGGCGGCTGGCCGTCATGCTTATCGAGCGGACCAGGCTATCCCTGCTTTGAGCAGTTCCATCACTGAACATCCGGCCAGCGGCAGAAACACAAAGCCGCTAAGTACACCATTTCATAGATTCGGCCACGTATTCCTTACAGCGGGTAGGCTGGGCAGGTACGTTAGTGTATTTGTGAAAAGCTGTACTAAGGAGCGCGAAGGACACGAACACCTCTTTGGTTCATTCCCCCGACCTCTTATCCCTTTGTGCCTCTGTGTTTGAAGGGCCGTCTCCGTCGCCGCTTCTTACCCCGGTCGCTTCTGCCTGAGGCACTTCTCCCGGTTGTCCCAGTTCAACAGCCAGTCGAAGTTGGAGCCTGCTGAACTGTGAAAGCACTGCATGGATCATGCTCTGGAAACAGAACCCGGACTGTGGTACTATTCCAATAGGATTAGTCGGAGGGGGCTGGCTATGGTAGCAAACAGTAAGAAGCGGTCGCCAGGCAGGACACCGGGCTACGAGAAGTTTGCCATCACGCTGCCGCACGGCCTTGCCGAGGAGGTGCGCCGGGAGGCGGAGGCGCAGCATGCGCCTTCGTTGAGCGCCTTCTTTGCCGAGAAGATGGCGGAGGCGCTGGAAAAGGATCGCCTGGTGGAAATACTCGACGAGATGGACGCGAAGTACGGACCTCCTGGTCCTGAAGCGATAGAATGGGCGAAAGAAGTTCTGTACGGGGAGTAACCCTCGACACCGGAGCGCTGATCGCCTTCGAGCGGGGCGATCCAGGAATGCGGCAGCTCCTGCGAGAGGCGCTCAAGGCCGAGGCACTGGTAGTCGTTCCTGCGGGTGTTGTCGCGCAGGCCTGGCGAGATGGTCGCCGTCAGGTGGAACTGGGCAATCTGTTGCGTGCAGGTAACGTGCGGATTGACGCCCTTACCTTCGCTCTTGCCATGGCAGCCGGGGAATTATGCGCCAGGCGGCATACAAGCGACGTCATCGACGCTTCGGTCGCACTAGCAACTCTCCGAACCAACACTACCGTGGTCACTAGCGGTCCGGATGATATCCGGCACCTCGCTCCATTGTTGCGTCTTCGGAGCATTTAGTCGCGTTCTCAGGGTGGGTACAGGGGGCTCCCACCGGGCAATCGTCGTCGTCGGCGTGAGCGCAGTGAACAGGCGACCTCCACAGGCCTTGAATGCACGGTGGGCATGGACGGATAATAGCAGGATCTGCTCAGTTAGGCAAGCCTCTGAGTGACAGGATTGCAGGATCAACTCAGTATGGCAGCCACGGCGAGAGAGCGGTCGGGGAAGGCGGCGGGAGCTATTCCTTCGCCGCGGCGAAAGACGCGGGCTGTGCGATAGCCGTCGGCGGAGGGATCGCGATAGACGGTGATGGTTTCTTGCTCGAGGTCGATGAGCCAACATTCCGCGATGCCTTTCCTGGCGTAGAGGGGCACTTTGATCCGGCGGTCGGGATCCGCCGAGCTGTAAGCCACCTCGACGAGCAAGAAGACATCTGCCGGCGTGGGATGGCCCGATGCATAAAAGTCAGCCTTGGGGCGAAGAAGCGCGATGTCGGGCTGAGGCTCCGAGTGCTCGTCCATGACAACGGGATTCTGGGCGCCGACCACGGCATCGTCCCCGAAGGTGGTCACGAATAGCTTGGTCAAACGGTTTACGGTCGCGGCGTGTAGGCGGCCAATCGGCGCCATTTCCGTGATCTCCCCTTCGATTAGCTCGACGCGATCGTCCTCCCCCAAGATGCCTGCCTCGGACATCCGGTGATACTCTTCCACTGTGAAACGCCTTCGCGGTACATGCAGCGCCATGAGCGGCCTCCTCGCGTCGTTGCTAATGACATTCTAGGTCACGGCGGTGCAGGTTGTCAATATACAGCATTTGACAGATCAAGCGCCATTCCGATCGCCTCACCCACCGGCAGGACGCGCGCAGCGCAAGAAGAGGGAGCGTAGATCGACGTATCCGGTCGTACGGGTTTTCCCTTCCTGTCCCTTACGGGCAAAGCGGCCCCCGTACGCGTTGTCGCCGCGACTACGGGATTCCCGCAGG